>CAMDAN010000051.1 GCA_945888535.1 Bordetella parapertussis | reverse complement strand
TGCTCGCGCAGCATGCGAAAAAAAACCTCAGGCCGCGCGATGCCTGCAAGGGCTTTGAGCGGCAGGCCTTGCCAATTTTGCAGTTGTGACCACGGGACGGTAAGTCCTTCAATATCCTTTAACCCCTCGCCGAGACTGCGGTGGGCTTGAAATTGACCCGCTACCGGTTTTTTGCCCGTGTTGATAAGCAGGAGTTTTTCAGAGATTGCTCCGGACTTCGCTACATTGGGCCGGGGCCAATGGTCACGTAACGGCCCTGCAGGCAGAAGCCAGCCGTTACCGCATTCGCGGTCATCGAAAACACAAATTTCAATATCCCGAAAGAGTGTGTAGTCTTGTAAGCCGTCGTCGCAGACGATGATTTCAGTGTTGGGGTATTTTTTTAACAAAGCGGTAGCAGCCTCCCACCGGCTCTGGGCCACGAACACCGGAGCGTGGGTGGCTTTGTGAATCAGCAAGGGCTCATCTCCACCCTTGGAAACCAAAGTATCTGCCAGGACCTCAAGGCAGTCCTTGGATTGGCGGCCATAGCCTTTGGAAATGACGCCGACTTTTTTCCCTTGACTTTGTAGGTGGCGAATGATGGAAATGACGGCAGGTGTTTTGCCAACGCCTCCGGCTAAGACATTTCCCACCACGATCACCACGGCGTTGACGCGCCGTGTTTTTAAAATATTCCAACGAAAAAGTTGCCGACGCAACCGAGCCAAACCGGAATACACCACAGACACGGGCCACAACAGGCAGGCCAAAGCACCGCGCTGCATCCATGCGCGTTGAAGTGTGGCTTCTAAGGTTTGACGAAAGCGCATGCTTTACTTTGTGTTTTTACCGAGCGTGGACTGCATGGCAAAGGTGATTCGGCTCAAGCCCGCACGCCGTGCCGCCTCCATAGCGGTCACGACCGATTGGTGGGTGGCCTTGGCGTCGGCGCTGATAACGACCACCGTCTCTGGCCCCGCGCTTGCGCCTTCGGTGATCGCGGCAAGCAGCGGCTTGATGCTTTTCCCATTGACCAGTTGGTCATTCACGCTGTAATTGCCGCCTGCAGTCACGCCGATGCGCAGGGCTTTAGGCTGCTCGCGTTGCCTCTCGGTATCAGCCGTTGGCAGCGTGATTTGCAATTGGGTATGGGTACTGTATGTGGTTGACAGCATTAAAAAAATCAAAACAACCAAGAGCACGTCAATGAAAGGGATCAGGTTGATCTCCGGCGCGTCTGATCGGTGAGAGCGAAAGTTCATAGCCTGTGCTTAGCGGGTACGCATCAATTGCAGGTGGCGTAGCAAGCGCTCGGCGCTGGTTTCTAAAGTGACCAAGTAGGTATCGACCTTGGCGCGAAAATAGCGCCAAAAGATCAATGCAGGAATCGCCACGACCAAGCCAAAGGCCGTGTTGTAAAGCGCCATAGAAATACCTTGGGCCAGTTGCGCGGGGTTACCACCGGTGGCGGGGGCTTGCGAGCCAAAAATCTCGATCATGCCAATGACCGTCCCCAACAAGCCCATCAAGGGCGCTGCCGATGCGATGGTTGCCAAGGTGCTCAGGTAGGCCTCCATGCGGTGCGCTTGGGTGCGCCCGGTGGTTTGCATGGTTTCTCGAAGGTCTTCGTCGGAAGCCTTGGGGTGGGCTTGAAGCAAATGGAAAGCGCTGGCTAAAACGCAGCCCAAGGCTGAACTTTTCTCGAGTTCAATGACGGCGGTGCTTTCGGGAATACGCTGGCTGGTTGCAGCGAGCACTTTGTCTAACAGGTCGGCGGGTGCGATTTTGTGATCGGTGAGGCTGATCAAACGCTCTAAAACAATGGCCAAGGCCAGCACGGAACTGGCAATCAAAGGCCAAATCGGCCAGCCCGCAGCTTGTATGATGGAAAGCAAAGAAGAGTCCCTTTTGATCAATTGAAAAGGGCATTATCTGAGATACCACTCCCAACCCACGATGTCCCGCGATTTCCCTGCCCTTGAAACTGAAACGGCGTCTGCTGCCACTGCCCGCATTTGGACGGTTAGCGCGTTGTGCCGTGCCATCAGCGACACCTTGGATGCTCGATTTAACCCCGTTCGTGTGACAGGAGAACTCAGCGGTTTTGTCCAAGCGGCCAGTGGACACTGCTATTTTTCTTTGAAAGATGACAGCGGCCAAATGCGCTGCGCGATGTTCAAAAGAGCTGCCGGCGGTTTGGACTTTCAGCCCCGCGATGGCCAGCGGGTCGAAGTCTCCGGTCGCTTAGGCGTTTACGAGGCCCGCGGCGAGTTGCAATTGGTGGTGGAGCGGATGGTGCTCGCGGGGGAGGGTACTTTGTTTGAGCAGTTTTTGCGTCTCAAAGCCAAACTCGAAGCTGAAGGCCTGTTTGACCCCGCCCGCAAACGCCCCATTCCCACGCACGTTCGCGGCATCGGCCTGGTGACATCCTTGGGCGCGGCTGCTTTGCATGACGTGGTCAGCGCATTGGCGCGCCGTGTGCCTCATATCCCCGTGGTTTTATCACCCGCTGCAGTTCAGGGCGCGGGCGCAGCGGGCGAATTGTGCAAGGCCCTGTCTGCGCTTTACACATTGGCCCAACCGAACGCCACCGTCAACGCTAAACCTACAGCGGACAAAAACGTCCCAGTGATTGACGTGATTTTGTTGGTGCGCGGCGGCGGTGCGATGGAAGATTTATGGTCATTCAACGACGAGCAGTTGGCGCGAATGGTGTTAGCCAGCCCGGTGCCGGTTATCGTTGGAGTTGGCCATGAGACCGATTTCACCATTGCTGATTTTGTTGCTGATTTACGCGCTCCAACCCCGACTGCGGCAGCGGAGTTGTGTGCCACCACGCAGCAAGACTGGCTAGATGCGCTAGACCAGTTGCAAGATCGTATGCGCAGTGGTGTTACGAGAATGTTAGATCGCCAGTCGCAGCGCTTAGATATGGCTGCGGTTCGTATCGGAAAGCCTTCGGGAGTGGTCTCAGGCCTGCGCCATCGGCTTGATTCTGCACACCAACGCTTGGGACACGCTTTTTCCCGCGATCTAGAGCAGAGGCGCCATCGGGTTCAAACGGCTGAGCTGCGTTTGGGTTTGCTCGATCCGACTCTCGTTTTATCTCGGGGCTATGCGTGGCTTACGGATGCACGTGGAGTCGCGTTGACGCGTGTGAACCAGTTGCATTCAGGTCAGTCAGTGGGTGCCCGACTTGCCGACGGATCGGTTGAATTAACCGTGCAGTCTGTGCGGGATATTTAGTTCCTACAATCGGCCAGGTTCCCTGCCGTGCTTTTTGGCAGAGGTTAAGATTCGATGTTCCTTTTGTTTTATTTTTTGTGAAAGACGCTTATGAGCCAAATCCTTCAATCTCTCAACAAAACGCTGCTTGCTGGCTTGATTTTGTTAATCGCGATCGTCCTGATTGTGGGCTCGGTATCGGGTAGCCCGATTCAGTTCACCCCCGTGTGGACGAGCTTCTTGTTCCGTTGGTTGCATGTCGCCTGCGGCATCATGTGGATCGGTTTGTTGTATTACTTCAACTTTGTCCAAATCCCCAGCATGCCAAAGATTCCCGATGAGCAAAAACCAGCCATCGGTAAAGTCATTGCCCCCGCGGCTCTGTTTTGGTTCCGTTGGTCTGCATTGGCGACGGTCGTGACTGGCTTGGTGGTTGCTTCACTCCAAGGCTACTTACACACCGCGTTCACTTTACAGCCCGGTTTTGTGGCGATTGGTATCGGCATGTGGATCGCCTTGGTGATGGCCTTTAATGTGTGGTTCATCATTTGGCCAAACCAAAAGAAAGCCTTGGGCATCGTGGTCGTAGAACCTGAAGCCAAAGCCCGTGCTGCCCGCCTTGCCATGTTGACTTCGCGCACCAACACCATGTTGTCTATCCCGATGTTGTACATGATGGTCGCCCAGTCTCATGGCGGCTTGTAAATTTTAGTCTGCACCTGCAAGGGTGCCTTCAATAAAAAAGCCAGTGGGTGTTACTCACTGGCTTTTTTATGCTCACTTACTTGGCAGCTTATTTCAAACTGAGCACCCATGCCACTAGCTTCTGCGCTTCTTCCGGAGACACCTGCTTGTTCTCCGGCATGTAATTCACCCCCCAGACCCCTGAGCCGCCTTTGATCACTTTGATTGCGAGTCGATTCGCTGCGCTGGGGTCTTTGCGGTATTTGTCTGCCACCGCCACGAAGGAGGGGCCGACAATTTTTTTCTCCACAGCGTGGCAAGACATGCAATGCTTGGCTTTGGCAAGCGCAGGGTCAGCCTGTGCGAGTGGCACTCCTAGGGCAAAGGAGCACAGCGCGATGAGCTTGAACCAACCGGACATGGCTTAGTAATTGTCGAGCACAGCGCCTTTGCTGGCGGTAGATGCGTTGAACGCAAACTTGGCTTGCACGCCACGGGTATAGCGCGGCGCGGGGGCTTTCCAAACGGCGCGGCGTTTGGCGATTTCTGCGTCGTCTACATTGAGTTCAAGAATCAGTTGGTGCGCGTCGATGGTGATGGAGTCACCCTCATGAATTAACGCGATGGTTCCACCCACTGCGGCTTCAGGCGCGACGTGGCCGACCACCATGCCCCAGGTGCCACCAGAAAAACGGCCATCGGTAATCAGTCCGACACTTTCGCCTAAACCGGCGCCAATCAAAGCGCCTGTGGGTGCCAGCATTTCAGGCATTCCCGGGCCTCCCTTAGGACCAAGATAACGCAGGACCATGACGTCGCCTGCAATGATCTTGCCCGCCAAAATGGCTTGCAATGCGGACTGTTCGTCGTCGAACACCCGTGCGGGGCCTGTCATCACGGGTTTTTTCAGGCCCGTGATTTTGGCAACACAGCCTTCAGGCGAGAGGTTGCCTTTGAGAATCGCCAAGTGGCCTTGGGCGTACATGGGTTTGTCAATCGGACGAATCACATCTTGGTTCGCGCGAGGTGCGTCTGGAATGTCTTTGAGTACTTCTGCAACGGTTTGGCCCGTGATGGTGAGGCAGTCGCCGTGCAGCAGGCCCGCCACCAGCAGAGTCTTCATGACTTGCGGAATACCGCCGGCTTGGTGCAGGTCGACTGCGAGGTATTTTCCGCTGGGCTTGAGGTCGCACAACACCGGGGTCTTCACGCGAACCCGCTCAAAGTCATCGATGGTCCACTCTACGTCTGCCGCGTGGGCTATCGCCAAAAAGTGTAATACGGCGTTGGTGGAACCGCCGGTTGCCATGATGACCGCAACCGCATTTTCAATCGACTTGCGGGTCACGATATCGCGCGGCTTGATGTCTTTTTTAATGGCTTCGACCAAGACCTTAGCCGATTCCTTGGCGGAGTTCATCTTCTCATCATGGGGGTTGGCCATGGTGCTGGAGTAGATGAGGGAAATACCCAAGGCTTCAAACGCACTGGACATGGTGTTGGCGGTGTACATACCTCCGCAGGAGCCCGTTC
The DNA here is from genome assembly GCA_945888535.1 of Bordetella parapertussis. Classification (GTDB taxonomy): domain Bacteria; phylum Pseudomonadota; class Gammaproteobacteria; order Burkholderiales; family Burkholderiaceae_C; genus Allorhodoferax; species Allorhodoferax parapertussis_A. Next base: position 11,081 of record CAMDAN010000051.1, on the reverse strand, counting down.
CAGGAATGGCGCGCTGTTCGATTTCGTGAAGATCAAAGTCACTAAGGTTGCCTGCAGCGTTTTGACCCACCGCTTCAAACACACTGACGATATTCAGGTCTTGTCCTTTGTAGCGTCCGGGAAGAATGGTGCCGCCGTACACATAAATCGCAGGGACATTGGCCCGTAACATTCCCATCAGGCCACCAGGCATGTTTTTATCGCAGCCTCCAACGACCAACACACCGTCCATCCATTGGCCTTGAACACAGGTTTCGATGCAATCGGAAATCACTTCTCGGCTCACCAAGGAATACTTCATGCCTTCGGTTCCCATGGCCATGCCATCGGAGATCGTGGGCGTACCAAAAATTTGGGCATTACCACCCGCTTCTTCAATGCCTTCGACTGCCGCATCCGCGAGTTTTTGTAAGCCGCTGTTGCAAGGGGTGATGGTGCTGTGGCCGTTGGCAACGCCTACCATGGGTTTTTTAAAGTCGCTTTCTTGGTAGCCCATGGCGTAGTACATCGAGCGGTTGGGTGCCCGAGATTTACCTTCGGTGATATTTTTGCTGCGCGGGTTAAGAATAACGGGCTTGATGTCCATGGTCGGCTCTCTTAGGGTGGGCCCCGTAGGGCAAAAAATTAGCGAATCAAAACGTATTGTTACAGACGCGTATTTTTCCACAACCGCCACTGGGTGTATTGCCTTCCAAGACAGGCACAATGCTGCCCATGTTGATACACCCACAAATTGACCCAGTCGCGCTGCAACTGGGGCCAGTCGCCCTGCATTGGTATGGCTTAACGTACCTTGCGGCCTTTGCTTTGTTCATGTGGCTGGGCAGCCGACGTCTGCGCCACGTACCGTTTTTGCAGGCCAACGGAAATACGATTTGGAGCTACCAAGACGTGGAAGAAATTTTATTTCTTGGCGTGATCGGCGTGATTTTGGGCGGGCGCTTAGGCTATTGTTTGTTTTATAAACCGGTGTACTTTGCGTCTCACCCCTTGGAGATTTTTGCGGTTTGGCAAGGGGGAATGAGTTTTCATGGGGGGATGTTAGGCGTCATCGTTGCAATGATCTGGTTTGCCTATTCGCGTAAACGCCCCTTCTGGGAAGTTGCTGACTTTGTGGCCCCCTGCGTACCCACGGGACTCGCTGCCGGGCGGCTGGGTAACTTTATCAACGGCGAGTTATGGGGGCGTTTGGCAGATCCTACTTTGCCATGGGCTATGGTGTTTCGGGGTGCGGGTGATTTGCCACGCCACCCTTCTCAGGTGTACCAGTTTTTGTTAGAAGGCTTGCTGCTGTTTGTCTTGCTGTGGTGGTACGCTAAAACCACCCCCAAAACCGGGCGTGTCGCCGCGGGATTTTTGTTGGGGTACGGCGTCTTTCGCTTTATTGCGGAGTTCTTTCGTGAGCCCGATGCCTACTTGGGTTATCTGTCGCTGGGGATGAGCATGGGGCAATGGTTGTGTGTTCCTATGGTCTTGGGCGGGATCGGTTTATGGGTATGGGCTGGACGGCGTCACTCCGCTGATCTCAAGGACTAAAGAAAAGATGGCGGGCCACATTCACCTCGCAATGGATGGCCCTGTTGCGCGGGTCACCCTAGACCACGGTGGAAAATTCAACGCCATGTCGCGTTCGATGTGGAAAACACTACAGACAATTTTTCTGGAGTTACAGACCAAGGCCGCAGTCCGATGCGTAGTGGTCCAAGGCGCTGCGGGGCATTTTTGTGCGGGCGGTGATATTTCAGAGTACCCCAGTTTCCGTTTTGATGAGGCGCAGCTTCAACAGTTTCATGAGCAAGAGGTGTGGGGCGCTTTACAAGCGATGCTGGATTGTGACATTCCCATCCTGGCCCAAATCGAAGGCAACTGCATGGGCGCAGGCGTTGAAATTGCCAGCTGTTGCGATCTGCGCATTGCCAAGGACTCCAGCCGGTTTGGAGCGCCGATTGCGCGCTTAGGATTTCCGATGGCTCCCAAAGAAGCCGCATTGGTCAGTAAAGCAGTGGGTGAAACGACCGCCAGGGCCATGCTTCTAGCGGCCGAGGTGTTTGATGCGGCCCACATGCACAACTGTGGGTTTTTGACGTATTGCCTCGCAGGAGAAGCTTGGCAGGCGAACTGTGAGGCGATGGTGAAGCGGGTGGTTCAACTCGGCCCCCAATCGGCGCGACTCAATAAACAGACTTTGCGTTCTCTGCCGCTTTCGCCTTACAGTTATGCCAACAGCGCGGAACACCGCGAAGGCATTGATGCATTTCTCCAAAAACGCAACCCACTTTTTTGAAACTACTTGTTCAAACTCTATGCGCTCTAATTCCAATCTCTATGTGGCCTTGCGTAACGCGTTCCCTTCCAATATGCAGCAATGCGCAGTGGAAACAGACTCTGGTCTCGCGTATTCTTGGCAAGACTTGGAAGACGCAAGCGCCATGGTGGCTAACTTGTGGGTTTCTTTGGAGTTGGAGCCAGGCGCTCGGATTGCAGTGCAGGTGGAAAAATCAGTGGAAGCGCTGATTGTGTATTTGGCAACCTTGCGCACAGGCTTGGTGTTTTTGCCACTCAATACCGCGTATTTGAAGGCTGAGTTGGAATACTTTATGACCGACGCAGCGCCTGCGGTGGTGGTGTGTTCGGGTGCTAATTTCGGATGGGTCAGCAAGCTGGCATTTTCGTCGGGCACCGAGTATGTGTTTACGCTCAACGACGACCGCACGGGTTCGCTGTTAGAGCGCGCGGCCCAATGTAGCCGGGTTCACCAGCCTGTGGCAGTGAGCAATGATGATTTGGCTGCGATTATTTACACCAGCGGCACCACAGGACGAAGCAAAGGCGCCATGTTGTCGCACAACAATTTGCGCAGCAACGCCCGCGTTTTGCAACAGTATTGGGATTGGCAAAAGTCAGATGTGTTAATTCACGCCTTGCCGATTTTTCATGTGCATGGCCTCTTTGTTGCTATTCACGGTGCGCTGATTAACGGCAGCAAGATGTTGTGGATGAATAAATTTGATCCTAAATCCGTTTTGCGTTGGCTTCCCCAAGCCACTGTTTTCATGGGCGTTCCGACCATGTACGTGCGCTTGCTTGCACAAGATGGCTTATCGCAAGAGTCCGCGCAGTCGATGCGGCTTTTCGTATCCGGCTCAGCGCCCTTGTTGATCGAGCATTTCAAAGCGTGGCAAGAGCGCACAGGCCACACGATTTTGGAACGTTACGGGATGTCTGAGACAGTGATGCTGACCTCCAACCCTTGCCGCGCTGCTGATGGGGTTCGCCAAGGTGGGACGGTTGGCTTTGCGCTTCCGGGAGTGCAGGTACGCGTACGCGGTGACCAAGGGCAAACGCTTGGTGTGGGTGAAGTGGGTGGTCTTGAGGTAAAGGGACCCAATGTGTTTCAAGGCTATTGGCACATGCCAGAAAAAACCGCCCAAGAGTTCACCAGCGATGGCTTTTTTAAAACCGGTGATGTGGGAACGATAGATGCCCAAGGCACGATTTGTATAGTCGGGCGCAGCAAAGATTTAATCATCAGTGGCGGCTACAACGTCTATCCGGCCGAGGTCGAAGGGTTTATCAATGCCTTACCCGGCGTTGCCGAAAGTGCGGTGGTGGGGGTTCCTGATGCGGATTTTGGTGAAGTCGGCGTGGCCGTAGTCGTAGCCAAACCCGGCGTCACCTTGGACCCACAGGCGGTGATTGCGCAGATCAAGTCCCAGCTCGCCAATTTCAAAGTACCCAAACGCTGCTTTGTGGTGGACGACTTACCGCGAAACGCAATGGGCAAAGTTCAGAAAAATAGCCTGCGTAATCAATACGCCTGAGGCAAAGACAATGCTTCAACACGTCGTAGTGGTCGATGACACGGAGATCAACCTGCGCCTGTTGGAGACTTTGATTGCCCGATTGGAAAACTGCGACTGCCATTCTTTTTCTTGTCCAAAAACCGCCTTAGCGTTTTGTAGTGACAACCAAGTGGACCTCGTCATCGTGGACTACATGATGCCGGAGATGGATGGTATTGAATTGATTCGGCAATTGCGGCAAGTGTCCTCTCAAAACAGCACGCCTGTTTTGATGATCACCGCCAATGAAACTAAGTCTGTGCGTTACGACGCTTTAGAGTCTGGCGCGGATGACTTCCTTACCAAGCCGGTCGATGCCGTGGAGTTCTTGGCTCGCACCCGCAATATGCTCAAGCTCAGCGCTGCCACTCGCGCACTGCATGACCGGGCGCACTGGTTAAACCAAGAAGTCCATAAAGCGACCCTCAAAATTCGGGAGCGTGAAAGAGACACCGTTATGCACTTGGCGCGGCTCGCCCAATACCGAGATGCTGAAACGGGAGCGCATATCTTGCGAATGGCACATTACTCCGCTCGCATTGCCAAACAATTGGGTTTTTCTTTAGAAGACCAAGAACTGCTTTTAGACGCGGCAGCCATGCACGACATCGGCAAGGTAGGTATTCCTGACGCCCTTTTATGTAAGCCTGGAAAATTTGAGCCCCATGAGTTTGAGGCCATGAAAGCGCATGCGCGTTTGGGCTTTGAGTTAATTAAAGACAGTCAGTCGGAAATTTTGCAAGCGGGAGCGGCGGTGGCTTTGGGTCACCATGAAAAGTTTGATGGTTCGGGTTACCCCAGCGGGCTCAAAGGGGAAGACATTCCTATCTTTAGTCGCATTGTTGCGGTCGCCGATGTCTTTGATTCACTCACTTCAAAACGGCCTTATAAATCGGCTTGGCCTTTAGATGAGGCGGCGCAGTACTTGCGAGATGGCGCAGGCACGCATTTTGATCCCCGCTGCGTTGATGCTTTTTTCCAAGCCTGGGATGACATTCTCCTCATCCGAGAACGTTTCGCAGATGAGGATGTTGGCGCAAATTCTTAGCGAACGACCAAGACGGCTGTGGTGGTGTGGGTCAGTACCTGGTTGGTTTCACTTCCCAGTAATAGCCGCTTGATACCGCGGCGTCCGTGGGACGCCATGACAATCAAATCACAGCCGTGTTTTTTAGCTGTAGCGATGATGGCATTTGAAACCACATCCGACTTACTTACAACAGCTTTGGTGTTGATGCCTTTGGCTGTTGCTGTTTTTTTAACGGCATCCACAATCGCTTGGCCGTTGTCTGCCCACTGGGCCTCAATGCGTTTGATCTCTTCGACGTCAAGCACAATGCCACCTTCAAAATAGCTCATAGGGTAGGGCGGAACGACTTGAAGTACAACCAACTCGGCTTTGCAAGATTGCGCAAGTCCTATGGCTTGGGTCACTGCACTTTTTGACAGCTTCGATCCATCGGTCGCAACTAAAATTCGTTTGTACATAACAGCCTCTCAGATAATGAAGTCCTAAGGTTACGCCTTGGCATCTTGAGAAGCTTTGATATGAATCAAGCGATAACCATTTAAGCAAGGCACACTCCGGTTTATGTTTATTGCACCGACCAACACACTTGCGGTTCTTGATGATCCCCAAGAGTGGTCAGCGTTTAGCCGTCTCTGTAGCGACAACACTGCCCTGTGGGAATCCAGCGTCGTGATTGAAGGAATGCACTGCGCTGCCTGCTCGGTGACCGTTGAGGACGCTTTGCGTGCCATGCCAGGCGTCATGAGTGCCCGTGTCAGCGCTGCAAGCCAAAGAGCAACGGTGCGCTGGTCGCCAGAACAGGTGCTACCTTCGCAATGGATGCAGGCGGTTGAGGGCAGCGGCTACCGCGCTGTTCCCGCCAATGACGTTTTTGCTGCTGAACGGCGCAAAATCGAAACGCGAAAAGCCTTGTGGCGCTGGCTCGTTGCTGGTCTTTGCATGATGCAAGTCATGATGTACGCCTACCCTGCTTACATTGCCCATGCGGGAGACTTAACGCCAGAGATGGAGCAACTGCTGCGCTGGGCTTCGTGGGTATTGACGCTACCAGTCATGCTTTTTTCTTGCGGTCCCTTTTTCAGCCGCGCATGGCAAGACGTGGTCGCTCGCCGTGTCAGCATGGATTTGCCCGTTGCTTTGGGAATTGGCATTACCTTCGCAGTCAGCACGGCAGGCACGTTTGAGCCGCAGGGTATTTTTGGTGCCGAGGTGTATTTCGATTCGCTGACCATGTTTGTCTTCTTTTTGCTCAGTGGGCGTTGGTTGGAGTTGCGCTTACGTGACCGCACCGCTGGTGCGTTGGAGGTGCTGATGAACCGGCTTCCTGAAAGCGCAGAACGCCAACGTGCCGATGGAAGTTTTGAGCGGGTCGCTGTCAGGCGCATTTTGGTAGGCGATGTTTTGCGGCTTTACCCAGGCGAGGCTATTCCTGTGGATGGAGTGGTCGCGTTCGGTAGCAGCGAAGTGGATGAGGCGCTACTTACCGGTGAGTCTCACCCACTTAAACGGTCTGTGGGAATGGCGGTGCTTGCCGGAAGCCATAACTTGCGTGCCACCTTGGGGGTCAAAGTCACAGCCATTGGCAAAGACACCCGTTTTTCTGCAATCGTTACTCTTATGGAGAGCGCCTCGGCCAGTAAGCCTGAGATCGCTTTGTTGGCCGATCGCTTGGCCAAACCTTTTTTGTTGGGGGTTTTAGTTTGTGCCGCACTCGCTGCTGCGTGGTGGTGGGAGCGTAATCCAGAACACGCTTTGATGGTTGCGGTGGCTGTATTAGTCGTCACTTGTCCTTGCGCTTTGTCATTGGCTACGCCTGCGGCGATGTTGGCCGCGGCGGGGCGTTTGGCGCGTGGTGGAATTTTGGTGCGTCAATTACAAGCACTCGAGACTTTATCTAAGGTGGATACAGTGGTTTTTGACAAAACTGGCACCTTAACCCGCGACGCCTTGGGAGTCGCTTCGGTGGTTTGCCGTGAAGGCTTGGAGCCAGGCCACGCTTTAGCGCTTGCTGCGGCTATTGGGTGTCATTCGCACCACCCTGCGTCCCAAGCGATTTACCGGGCAGGGCTGCAAGCCCCACAAACTGGTGTGTCTTCGCCGGTGTGTCACGCTGTCACCGAATCAGCCGGAGAAGGCCTTGAAGGGGACGTGCTTTTAGCGGGTGTTCCTCAGCCCATGCGCTTGGGCTCAGTGGCTTATTGTGGAGTCACCCATGAAGCCGAGCGCCTTACGCCGGTCGGGTCTCACGTATTTTTAAGCGATGCTAAAGGTTGGATGGCAAGCTTTAGCTTGGTAGAAGACTTGCGAGCCGATGCGCAAACGACCATCAACGCCCTCAAAGCAATGCAAATCGATGTGCGGTTGATGTCAGGCGATAGCAGTCCTGCCGTCAACAAAGTGGCTTTGCTCTTGGGCTTGGCTTCTGCGCAAGGCGATTGCTCTCCCGCAAACAAATTGTCCAGCCTGCACGTTTTACAAGCCCAAGGGAAAACGGTCGCTATGGTGGGCGACGGCCTCAATGACGGCCCCATTTTGGCGGGGGCGCATGTTTCCTTTGCGTTTGGTCAGTCTTTGGCCATTACCCAAGCTCGGGCAGACTTTGTGGTGATGGGGGACAAACTCATAGCCATTGCGCAATCGGTTCGTTTGGCACGGCGTACTATGGCTGTGGTGCGGCAAAATCTTTGGTGGGCTTTGATTTACAACGCGGCATGTGTTCCATTGGCCGTGGTGGGCTTGCTTCCGGCCTGGTTGGCCGGGCTTGGAATGGCCGCGAGTTCTTTGGGAGTGGTGGCAAACGCCATGCGCTTAACCCAGTTTGACGCCGATACCGGCTTAACCGCAAAGTAAGGTTGAAACACGTTATGGATATTTTGTATTTGCTCATCCCTTTGTCCGTCGTTCTAGTTTTCTTCATCTTGGGAGGACTCTGGTGGGCCATTGACCGGGGTCAATTTGACGATATTGAGTCCGAAGGCGAGCGAATTTTGCGAGATTCTTGAGATTTAGCATCAAAAAGTAAGGGCTTTTTTCGAGCCTTTTGACATGGATCAAACCCAGGAGGATTGCAAACCCTGACACTTTCCTCTGCGATTAATCAAAGAGGTGAATATGGCATTTGCAAATCAGCAGGCGGCTAGCTACAACGACACCGTTGTACGTCAATTCGCCATCATGACAGTGGTTTGGGGTGTGGTGGGCATGCTGGTAGGCGTGATCATTGCGGCCCAGTTGGCCTGGCCTGAGCTTAATTTCGGCATTCCGTGGTTGAGCTATGGACGTTTACGACCTTTGCACACCAATGCGGTAATTTTTGCATTTGGCGGCTGCGGCTTGTTTGCTGCCGCTTACTACGTGGTGCAGCGCACCTGCCACGTCCGCCTTTTCGCCGATAAATTGGCCTCGTTTACCTTTTGGGGCTGGCAGTTGGTTATCTTGGCGGCTGCGATCTCCCTGCCTCTGGGGTACACCCAAGGCAAGGAATACGCCGAACTCGAGTGGCCTATTGATATTCTGATTACCTTAGTCTGGGTCTCTTTTGCCATTGTTTTCTTTGGCACGCTAGGTACCCGCAAGGTCAAGCATATTTATGTAGCCAACTGGTTCTTTGGCGCCTTCATTTTGGCTGTTGCCATCCTTCACTTGGTTAACAGTGCTGCGATTCCCGCCGGTTGGATGAAATCCTATTCAGCTTACGCTGGCGTTCAAGACGCCATGGTCCAGTGGTGGTACGGACACAACGCAGTGGGCTTCTTCTTAACCGCCGGATTCTTGGGAATGATGTATTACTTCATTCCCAAACAAGCCGAGCGCCCCGTTTATTCTTACCGCTTATCCATCGTTCACTTTTGGGCATTGATCTTTACCTACATGTGGGCGGGTCCGCACCACTTGCATTACACCGCTTTACCCGATTGGACCCAGTCCGTCGGCATGGTGTTTTCCTTGATCTTGTTGGCGCCAAGTTGGGGCGGCATGATCAACGGCATCATGACTTTGTCGGGCGCTTGGCACAAGCTGCGTGACGACCCGATTCTTCGCTTCCTCATCGTCTCTTTGTCCTTCTACGGAATGAGTACCTTTGAAGGTCCAATGATGTCGATCAAAACGGTGAACGCCTTGAGTCACTACACCGATTGGACCGTGGGCCATGTGCACTCGGGCGCCTTAGGCTGGGTGGGCCTGGTCACCATGGGTTCGATGTATTACTTGATCCCGCGCTTGTTTGGCCAAAAGCAGATGTACAGCGTCAAAGCCATTGAAATTCACTTCTGGACGGCCACCATCGGTATCGTGATTTACATCGCTGCGATGTGGATTGCTGGAGTGATGCAAGGTTTGATGTGGCGTGCGATCAACCCTGACGGCACTTTGACCTATACCTTTGTGGAATCTGTCAAAGCAACCTATCCCTTCTATGTATTGCGTTTGGTGGGTGGCTTGTTGTACCTCACAGGCATGTTGATCATGTTGTGGAACACGCTTAAAACCGCAACCACTGGTCGCGCTGTGACAGTCAATGTACCTGCTCCAGCGGTACACGCATAAGACAAGGACCTCATCATGTCAAACGAAAAATCTAAATCGGGCTTGTCCCACGAGAAAATTGAAACCAGCAATTTCTTGATGATTGTGCTGATTTTGCTGGTGCTTTTGGTGGGCGGCATGGTTGAAATCGTGCCTCTGTTTTTCCAAAAATCAACCACTGAACCGATCAAAGGCATTGCGCCCTATACGCCGCTGCAATTGGCTGGTCGCGATATTTACACCCGTGAGGGTTGCTACAACTGCCATTCGCAGATGATCCGACCCTTTCGCGCAGAGACCTTGCGCTATGGACACTATTCGGTCGCCGGCGAGTCGGTGTATGACCACCCATTTCAATGGGGAAGCAAGCGCACCGGTCCTGACTTGGCGCGTGTCGGTGCGAAGTACAGCGATGAGTGGCACCGTATTCATTTGATCAATCCCCGTGACTTGGTGCCGGAATCAAATATGCCTGCGTACCCTTGGCTTGAGAAAACCCCAGTGGACGCCGCATCGATTTCTACCCACATGACCGCACTGCGCCGTGTCGGTGTTCCCTATGCCGATGCGCAAATTGCGCAAGCAAGCGAAGAGCTTAAAGGTAAGAGCGAACTCGACGCAACGATTGCTTATCTGCAAGTCTTAGGCTTGGCGCTGAAATAAGCCGCAATACGCAGCAACAAGGAGCAAACCATGGATGTCAACACATTACGCGCTTTAGTCACGGTGGTGAGTTTCGTGACTTTTATTGGGATCGTCTGGTGGGCTTGGTCGCGCCAACGTTCGGCAGATTTTTCTGAAGCGGCCAACCTGCCTTTTGGGCAGGATTAATTTAAAAAAGTACGCATAAGGAATCGATATGAGCGACTTCACAAGTAATTTTTGGGCGGTTTTTGTGACCGCGACGACCCTGATAGGGATGCTTGCCTGTCTCTTGCTGCTATGGTTTAGCGGCAAAGCCCGGGCGATGACCGCCAATGACAATACGACCGGACACGTTTGGGATGGCGACTTGCGCGAGATGAACAACCCCTTGCCCCGTTGGTGGGTTTGGCTCTTTGTGATCACCGTTGTTTTTGGTTTTTTGTACTTGGCGCTTTATCCAGGGCTGGGTTCAATGAAAGGCAAATTAGGGTGGACTTCAGCGGATCAGTACGCAGCGGAAGTTGAAAAAGCGAATTTGGCAGAAGCACCGCTGTACGCAAAGTTTGTCGCGATGAAGCCGGAAGATCTTGCCAAAGACCCTCAAGCCAAAGCCATTGGCGAGCGCTTGTTTATGAACAATTGCGCCCAATGCCACGGCTCGGACGCCCGAGGCTCTAAAGGGTTTCCCAATTTGACGGACGGGGATTGGCTGCACGGTGGAACCACCGACAAGATCAAAGAAACTTTGACATTGGGCCGCATCGGACAAATGCCTCCTATGGCAGCCGCCGTAGGATCGCCAAACGATGTTAAAAATGTGGCTAATTACGTTTTGAGTTTGTCGGGAAGTCCGCACGATTCTGTTCGTGCTGCTTTGGGAAAATCTAAGTTTGCTACTTGTGCAGCGTGCCACGGCGCTGATGGAAAAGGCCTGCAAGCCTTGGGTTCAGCGAACTTGACGGACAACATTTGGCTGCATGGCTACGGCGAAGCCGCCATCATTGCCATGGTCAACAACGGCAAAGTCAATCAAATGC
>CAMDAN010000050.1 GCA_945888535.1 Bordetella parapertussis | reverse complement strand
CTTGGGCTCGTGCGGTGCGGCGTACTCCAGCCCCGTCGGTCACCAAGCGGTGGGCTTAGATATCAACGCCAATCACCTTCGCGGCGTCAAGTCGGGTTGGGTCATTGGCACCGCGCGGCCAATACACCGAGGGCGGACAACCCAAGTTTGGCAAATCGACCTGCGCAATGAGGCAGGCGAGATGGTGTGCACGTCGCGCTTGACTGTGGCGATTTTGGCACCGCGGTAAAACTCTAAGTTCACATTTCACGCGATTTTTTTCAGGATGAACACGCACCTAAAAACTGCTGAAAATTCACCTGCGCAATAACCACACGGCAAGCGATCTGCCGTTCAGGCGGCCATAGAGGCTTGACGGAACAGTGGCGCCAGTGCTGGGTTGCTTTTGAACTTAATGCCAGCGTCCCACAGGTCAACGGCCTGCTGCATGCTAAGCCAGCTCTCAGGACTGCCGCCCACAGCGCTGGAAATGCGGATTGCCATTTCTGCGGTAACGGCTTTCTCTTCATGCAGCAATTGAGAAACGGTTTGTCGACTGACCATGAGCCGATTGGCCAGCTCGACCTGGGTCCAACCAAGTTCAGGCAAGACATCTTCGCGTAGCACTGCACCGGGATGTGTGGGCTTGCGCTTAAGGTTTCGTAGAGACTTCATTACTGGCTAATGCGATTAGCAACTGGTTAGTGGCCATGTGGGCGTTATGTAATGATCTGACGCAAGGCGGCATAGGTCTGCGGTTCGAATGCTTCGCTTGCAGGCTTAGCGCCCTTATGCCATTCGCTGTCAAGTTCACGCGAATCGGCATCAGATGCAATGCCAGCATTGATGGCTGCAGTCTCATCGAACTGGGGGATGATCGTTCCCGGTTTAAGTTTCGGCATTGCTTTTAAACTCTCTAGGTTAAGCGCTTTACCAGCCTAGCCCAGGTTGGCCATGCGCTCGCTTTTCCAGTAAACGTCATCGCCTACGGTGCCATCGGTACGGTGGCGGTTGAGGACACGGGCCAAAACAAACATCAGGTCTGACAAGCGGTTAAGGTACTGGCGGGGTGCGTCTTTGAGCGCGTCTTCGTTGCCGAGCGCAACCACCGCGCGTTCAGCGCGGCGGGCGACGGTTCGGCAGACATGCGCTAACGCAGCAGCGCGGCTGCCTGCTGGAAGAATAAATTCTTGGAGCTTGGGCAGGGCCTCGTTGTGATGGGCCAAGGCTTCATCAAGATCCAAAACAGCTTGCGCCTTGAGCAACTCAAAACCGGGAATCGACAATTCACCGCCCAAGTTAAATAGCTGGTGCTGAATTTCTACCAAGGCCGTACGCACGACCTCGGGGATGTCTTCGCACAACAAAACGCCGATATGGCAGTTGAGTTCGTCAACCTCGCCCATCGCGTGAACGCGCAAGCTGTTTTTAGAAACCCGGGTGTTGTCGCCCAAGCCGGTGGTGCCGCCATCTCCGGTGCGGGTGGCGATTTGTGTAAGACGATTTCCCATAGTGCTGACTTTTGATTAAAAATGCGATTATTCCCGCTTTGTGGGCGCTTTGGAGTTTTACCCGATGAATGCACCTATTTTTCCCAGTCCTGGTTTTTTTGAGTCCACCGCCCGCGCCGTTCCTGTCGAATTGATCAAAGCGCTTCAAGACCGCTTCGGAGCTCAGTTTTCTAACGCGATGGCGGTGCGCCTGCAACACGGGCGGGATGAATCGGCCTTTGATGTTCCGCCCCCGGCTGCCGTGGTGTTCGCACAGTCAACCCAAGACGTCTCCGACACGCTATGCTTGGCAAGCCAGTATGCGACCCCGGTGATTCCCTTTGGCGTGGGCTCCTCCCTTGAAGGGCATTTGCTCGCGGTTCAAGGCGGCATCAGCGTGGATGTCAGTCGGATGAATGCGGTGCTTAGCATTAACGCCGAAGATTTAACGGTGACGGTTCAACCCGGTGTCACGCGCAAGCAGCTCAACGAAGCCGTGAAATCAGCCGGCCTGTTTTTCCCGATCGACCCCGGCGCAGACGCTAGCATTGGCGGCATGAGCGCCACCCGCGCCAGCGGCACCAACGCCGTTCGCTACGGAACCATGCGAGAAAACGTGTTGGCCTTGGAACTTGTAACAGCCAGCGGCGAGATCATTCGTACCGGTACGCGTGCTAAAAAATCGTCAGCGGGCTACGACTTAACGCGGTTGATGGTGGGCAGCGAGGGAACCTTGGGGGTGATGACAGAAATCACGGTCAAGCTCTATCCTTTGCCAGAAGCCGTGATGGCAGCAACCTGCTCTTTTTCCTCTTTGGCCGATGCAGTCAACACCACCATTGAGATTATTCAACTCGGCGTACCGATTGCCCGCTGCGAGCTGCTTGATGCCAATACCATCCGCATGGTGAACCAACACTCCAAGCTCACGCTGCGTGAAGGCGCGATGTTGCTGATGGAGTTTCACGGCTCACCTTCGTCTGTCCAAGAGCAAGTTCAAACCGTGCAGACGCTGGCCCAAGACCATGGCGGTGCAGCGTTTGAATGGGCGAATACGCCTGAGGAACGCACCCGTTTGTGGACAGCCCGTCACAACGCTTACTTTGCGGGCGTTCAGTCCCGCCCGGGATGCCGCGCCATCACGACAGACACCTGCGTGCCGATTTCCAAACTGGCGCAAGCCTTGTTAGATTCAGTCACGGAAGCCGAAGAAGCGGGACTGCCTTACTTTATGGTCGGTCATGTAGGTGACGGTAATTTTCATATGGGTTATTTGATTGATCCCCTGGTGCCACAGGAGCGCGTAGTCGCAGAGCGGCTTAACACGCAATTGGTGGACCGCGCGTTGCGCTTAGGCGGAACCTGTACCGGAGAACACGGCGTGGGCTTGCACAAGATGGACTTCTTGGTCTCGGAAACAGGCGCAGGCGCAGTCGACATGATGCGCACCATCAAACGGGCGCTCGACCCGCAAAACATTCTCAACCCTGGAAAAATATTTACGCTGTAAAAAGCTCCGTATTTTTCGCTTCGAGGTTACTCCGAAGTGCGGAGCATCTCTAGGTAATCCTCGCGGGTCGCCAAGCGCGGGTTGGTTTTATGGCAATGGTCTGCCATCGCGCCGTCGATAATTTTTTCGTACAGATCAGCGCCCACGCCCAGCGCTTTGAGCCCACGGGGCAAGCCCAGCCGCGCGTTCATGGCGTGGATCGCCTCTGCAAGCTCGGTGCCTTTGGCATCACAACTTCCTAGACCCATGGCATGCGCCATACGCTGCAAGCGTTTATCTTTTTGCATTGACTCGGCAGGCGCATTGAAACGAATCACTGCGGGCAAGAAGATGGCGTTCAAGGTGCCGTGGTGTAAGCGCGGGTTCACGCCACCCAAACTGTGGCTTAAGCTGTGCACACAACCCAAGCCTTTTTGAAATGCCAACGCCCCTTGCACGCTGGCGCTCATCATGTTCCAACGCGCATCGCGGTCTGCGCCGTTACGCGTGGCTTGCTCAATGTGGCTCCAACCGCGGGCCAAGCCGTCAAGCCCAATGCCATCGGCGGGCGGATTGACCGAAGCGGCCATGAAGGTTTCCATGCAATGCGCAATGGCATCCATGCCGGTTGCGGCAGTGAGCCCCGGCGGCAAACTCAAGGTCAGCTCGGGATCACACAGCGCCGCTTTAGGCATCAGGTGCCAGCTGTGAAATCCGACCTTGCGCCCGTCATCCAAAATAATAATCGCGCCGCGGGCCACTTCGCTGCCTGTTCCTGCGGTGGTTGGAACGGCAATCAGCGGCAATACCGCATCAGTGATTTTTGGGCTACCGCCTTCAATCGTGGCATAAGTTTTTAAGGAGCCGGGGTGCGTTGCGGCGATACAAACACCTTTAGCTAAGTCAAGGCTCGAGCCGCCGCCCACACCAATCAAACCATCGCAGCCGTGGGCCTTTAACACCTCCACCGCCGCACGAACAGCAGCCTCAGTGGGGTTTGATGGGGTTTGATCAAAGATGGCATGAGGCATGGTGCCCAAGGCCAGCAGCGCCTTGTCAAGTACACCAGCAGCACGAACGCCCACGTCTGTGACGATCAAGGGCTTTTGAATTCCAACCCGTTCGCACTCTGCTTTTAATAAGGACAGGGTACCAAAGTCGATGTTGATTTGGGTGAGGTAGTTAATGAGTGCCATGGTTTTTGTTCAATTGAAATGGGGCGCGGTATAGCCATACCGTTTTACCGTTGGGCGCGGTATAGCTTGCTGTTGGGATGAGTTCGGCGGCTTCAAAGTCGAGGCTCACCAACCACGCACCCGAACGCAATTCCTGTTGGGCTTTTTGAGACGCACGGGGCATGCTCTCAGGCCTCTGAAAGAGGTAAACCATTTGGTAGCCTGACCAATCTGCTGCCCAAATATCGCCGCGTGTGATCCGCGCCCATGGCAAACGAAAAGCGCACAACCATCGCAGCATGGCGCTCCACTCAAGGCCATAAAACTGGACTTTAGGATAAGCACGGCGCAAGGCGCGAAGGCCATGACCCAAACCACAACCCGCATCCAAAACTTTAGCTCCCGATTTCAAAGGCGCATGCGCTGGCAAATCCAAGAGCGCGTTCGTGGGCGTTGGAAACAAGGGGGCGTCCGACCAGGTGTTGATGGGGTACACCAATAGCATCAAGCCCATTGGCAAAAGCCACACCCAAGCAGGCAGATCGCCCAAGCCCAACATTGGCAACGTAAAGGCCAAGGACACAGGAAATCCAGCGGCAATCAACCCTTTGCGCCACCACGAATTCCCCCACAAGCTCAGGCCGATACCCAGCGCGCTAGCCATGGACAGCGCCCAACCGACATGCAAGCCTTGGCTCATCGAGATGCGAAACACCGCCCAAGCAGCACCCCAAGCCAAGAGCGCAGGCAAAGGCCAAGGCGGCGCGGCTCTCAACCGTTTTAAACCAGAGGGGGCGTCGTCTGACATGGTGCGCAAAGATCGCTTAACAATGAATGCTTAGCGGTTGGCGTTAGGCGAGAGTCGCTCAATCAAACCGTTGAGTTCATCGAGCGAAGAAAACTGAATCACCAATTCGCCCATTTCTTCAAAGCGGCCCGCACGTTTCACGCGTTTTTTGATATGTACATCAACCTGCGCCATCAGCAAATCCGACAGCTCTTCTTCAACCCGTTTAATGTCACGCGATTTTTCTTTTTTAGGTTTGGTGGACGTTAAAGAAAATTCTGCGCTGAGTTTTTTGACCAGGCTTTCGGATTCACGCACCGAGAGTTTTTTACTTGCGATTTGATTGGCTGCTGTGATTTGGGTGGCGCGGTCTAGCGCGAGCAGTGCCCGCGCGTGGCCCATATCAAGGTCCCCCGCCATCAACATGGTTTGCACGGGTTCAGCCAGATTAAGTAGGCGCATTAAGTTGGATGCGGCGCTGCGCGAGCGGCCCACCGCTTGGGCTGCAGCCTCATGGGTGAGTCCAAACTCTTTGATTAAACGCTGCAATCCTTGGGCTTCTTCCAACGGATTGAGGTCTTCGCGCTGCATGTTTTCTATCAAAGCCATCGCCGCTGCGGCTTCGTTAGGCACATTGCGCACCAACACCGGCACGCGCTCTAGCCCGGCTAATTTTGCTGCGCGAAAACGCCGCTCGCCGGCAATGATTTCAAAGACGGGACGGTTAGAGCCAGCGCTGCGGTGCGGCTTGGCTTGGTCTTCATCCAATTGGCGAACCAAGATGGGCTGCATGATTCCTTGGGCTTTGATGCTTTCTGCCAACTCGTACAACGCGCCTTCATCCATGTGCGTGCGTGGCTGGTAAACACCCGCGACCAAGTCGCCCAAAGGCAAGCTCGTGGGCAATTGCGCATCGGCACCATCCTCCAAAACCAGTTCTTTGACCTTGGGTCCGAGCAAGGCCTCTAAGCCCATTCCAAGTCCTTTTGGTTTTTTAGTCACCATGGTGGCATTCCTTATTTTTATAACAATGATTGAAGAAGCGCTCGGCCTTCTGGCCAATTGCCCAAATTTGATTCGGCATTGATGTGCCCTGCGTGCCCGCAGTCTTGCCACTGCGAACCCCATGCATCAGCGAACGCTTTAGCACGCTCCAGGCTGCAATAAGGGTCGTTGTGGCTGCCAAGCAAATGGCTTTTAAAGGGCAAGGGCCGCATCACTATGGGCGACCAGCTTTTTAAAACCGGTTGCAGTTCCTCACGCTCGGCATCTCCGGGGGCAACCAATAGCGCGGCGCTGACCAAATGGGTGTGGCGTGAATGCGCCGCCCACGCAGCAACCAACAAACAACCCAAACTGTGCGCGACTAAAACGCTAGGACCTTTTTGACTCAGAAGCACGTCTTCCAAGCGGGCGATCCAATCACCCCGCAGAGGTTGCATCCAGTCGTGTTGCTCCACGCGAACATCCCCAAAATGCTGCTCCCATCGGCTTTGCCAATGGTCGGGACCCGAGTTTTGCCAACCCGGCAAAAGAAGTACCTGCGCGTCGGTCATCCCATTGCAGCGATACGCTGAACCATCTCTTGGGCAAAGGTCAAAAATGCTTGCGCGCCCTTGGAGGCAGGATCAAACACCACGCCAGGCAAACCGTAACTTGGCGCTTCGGCCAAGCGCACGTTACGCGGGATCACGGAGTCAAACACTTTGTCGCCAAAGTGGGCTTTGAGTTGGTCGCTGACTTGTTGTTGCAAAGTAATGCGGGGATCAAACATGACACGCAGCAAACCAATGATTTGAAGATCGTCGTTGAGGTTGGCTTTGACTTGTTTGATCGTGTTCACCAAATCGGTTAGCCCTTCGAGTGCGAAGTACTCGCACTGCATCGGCACGATCACTCCGTGGGCACAACACAAACCGTTGAGCGTTAGCATCGACAAAGACGGCGGGCAATCAATCAACACGAAGTCATACTCTGTCGCCACCGCTGCCAAAGCGGTCTTCAAGCGCCGCTCGCGCCGCTCAAGCTCGACCATTTCTACCTCCGCACCTGCGAGCTCGCGGTTGGCGCCCAAGATGTCATAGCTGTAGTCTGTTCCCACTAATTTATCGCTGCGTTGGCGGGCTTCCGCAATCGAGGCGGACTCCAGCAACACGTCGTACACCGTCAGCTCCAACGTCCGCTTGTCCACTCCCGAGCCCATAGTGGCATTGCCCTGGGGGTCTAGGTCTATCATCAACACGCGCTGCCCCACTTTAGCCAAACCGGCGGCCAAGTTCACTGTGGTCGTGGTTTTACCGACGCCGCCCTTTTGATTTGCAACACAGAATATTTTGGCCATGGGTTTAGTTCAAAAGATAAAAAAGCAAGAAAAGGGTTTCACGTGGAACACAGCGCCGCTTACTGCGACGCCACCAACTTCACGCCAAAGCCGATTAAAAAGACGCCCGCAACCTTCTCTA
Organism: Bordetella parapertussis; assembly: GCA_945888535.1. Taxonomy (GTDB): domain Bacteria; phylum Pseudomonadota; class Gammaproteobacteria; order Burkholderiales; family Burkholderiaceae_C; genus Allorhodoferax; species Allorhodoferax parapertussis_A. Next base: position 9,232 of record CAMDAN010000050.1, on the reverse strand, counting down.
AAACCAAGGAGATTTTGGGATTAGCGCGAACGCGTTCCGCAAAGAAGTGGGTAATCAGCGTTGCGGCTAGGCCATACAAAAAGGTCAGCACTGCAATCGTTGCGGCCATAAATGCATAGGTAACCAAACCCTGTTGGCGCTGTGGATCGACAAACAAAGGGAAGAACGCCATGTAAAACAAAATAGCTTTGGGGTTCAAAAGGGTAATAAAAAAGGCTTGGCGCAAGAACTGCCGGGGGCGAATATTTAATACCGGCGCAGCGCCCGGCTTGGCCGTCAGCATAAATCCGCCCAACCACGCCAGGTAACCTGCACCCACCCACTGCACGACATGGAAAGCTGCCGGGTACGCCGCCAACAAAGCGGCGACTCCTGCCACCGCCAACCACATCAACACCTGGTCCCCGAGAATCACGCCTGCCGTTGCTGCCAAGCCACCGCGAAAGCCACCCTTGCTGGTCGACAAAACCAAGGCCAAATTACCGGGGCCTGGAATGAGCAAAAAAACAATGATGGTGACAACAAAGGTGCCGTAGTCGGTAACGCCAAGCATGGGGACTCCCGTGGAACAGGGGCCGAGTTTACGTTAGGTTTTTAGAGCAGCTTTGGGGCTTTGCGCATCCAGACGAGACAGCGCTCGGCGTCCAGTCCCGGAACCACCAATGGTTCCACGTGAAACACCGCCACGTCCGCTGGCAGCTGCGCCATTTCCGCCTCTGGGTTCTTGCCCTTCATTGCCATCCAAACACTTTGGTCAGCCAGCGAGCCTTTGGACCACAAAGTGAAGTCCGCTAAAGAGGCAAAGGCGCGGGAGGTAACGACTGCGTAAGGCTCGGTCAGCGACTCTACCCGGGCGTGGATGCCGCGCAGCAAAGGCAGCTTCAAGCTCACGGAGGCTTGCTGGATGAAGGCCGCTTTCTTGGCGACGGTGTCAACGCAGTGCACCGCCATGGTCGGACAGCAAATCGCCAAAACCACCCCAGGCAATCCCGCCCCAGCGCCCACATCAAGCAAGCGAGTGGATTCGTCCAGACCCATGGAATGCAAGTGGCGGCGCAAAGGCGTAACCACCGCCAAACTATCAAGTACGTGGTGGGTCAACATTTCCTCGGGGTCTCGGACCGCGGTGAGGTTGTAAACCCGCGTCCACTTTTGGATCAGGGCGATGTAGTCCAGCAGCGCGCTGATCTGCGCATCGGACAGTTCCAACTCCAAAACGCCCACGCCGCGGCGCAGAGCGACTTCAAGAGAAGGCATCAGGCCAAAGCCTTCGCAACACCCTCTTCGCGCTTGGTCGCAAAGCCGCGGAAGTTACCCTTTTTAAGGTGGATCAGTAACAGGGAAATGGTCGCCGGCGTGATGCCCGACATGCGCGAGGCCTGCCCCAAGGTTTCGGGGCGCAACTGGTTAAGCCGCTGGCGCGCTTCGATGCTTAAGGCGCCGACTTGCAGATAATCTAAATCGTCCGGCAAACGCAGGTTTTCATAGTGCGCTGCGCGCCCGACTTCTTCTTTTTGGCGGTCAATGTAGCCAGAGTATTTGGCAGCAATTTCTACCTGCTCAATCACCCCCGCCACAAAAACATCTCCGCCGCTGGGCTGCACCGGCAATTCGCCGTTGGCATACTTTCCGCCGTCCAGACCCATCAAAGCGGCATAACCCACATCCGGACGTCTGAGCAGTTCGCCCAGGTTGTACTCGTGGTCTATTTCCTTGCCCAGCACCCGGAGAGATTCGCTAGCCGGCAGGTTATTAGGATTGACCCAAATAGATCGCAAGCGCTCTGTTTCACGTGAAACAGCGTCCCGCTTACGGCAAAAAGCATCCCAGCGGGCGTCGTCCACGAGGCCGAGTTTGCGCCCCACTTCGGTCAGACGGACATCGGCATTGTCTTCGCGTAACTGCAAGCGAAACTCCGCGCGGCTGGTAAACATGCGGTAGGGCTCAGTCACGCCTTTGGTGATCAAGTCGTCCACTAAAACGCCCAAATAGGCCTCGTCTCTTCCTGGCAACCAGGTGTCACCGGTCCAGGCGGTTTGAGCGCCCGCTTGCAATGCGGCGTTCACGCCAGCAAACAAGCCTTGGGCAGCAGCCTCTTCGTAGCCGGTGGTTCCGTTGATCTGCCCCGCAAAAAACAGACCGCCAATTTGGCGTGTTTCAAAACTGCTCTTGAGGGAACGGGGGTCAAAATAATCGTACTCAATGGCATAGCCCGGGCGCAAAATATGGGCATTTTCCAGGCCTTGCATGCTGCGCACCAAGTCCAACTGGATATCAAAAGGCAAGCTGGTGGAGATGCCGTTGGGGTAGTACTCGTGGGTGGTAAGGCCTTCGGGTTCTAAGAAAATTTGGTGGCTTTCTTTGTCCGCAAAGCGGTTCACTTTGTCTTCCACACTGGGGCAGTAGCGCGGGCCCACGCCTTCAATCTGACCGGTAAACATTGGGCTACGGTCAAAGCCGCTGCGAATAATGTCATGGGTGCGGGCGTTGGTGTGGGTGATCCAGCAAGGCATTTGCTGCGGGTGTTGCTCTACCCGGCCCATGAAACTAAACACCGGCATGGCGGGACTCATGCCCCCAGCCATCCCGTCGCCCGGCTGCTTAAGGCACTTGCTAAAGTCAATCGATCGCCCGTCCAATCTCGGAGGGGTTCCCGTCTTAAGTCGGCCCTGCGGCAATTGCAATTCTTTCAAGTGGGCGCTCAAACGGGCAGCAGGCGGATCGCCGGCGCGCCCAGCGGCATAGTGGTTCATGCCCACGTGAATCTTGCCGTCTAAAAAAGTCCCAGCGGTGAGCACCACCGTCTTAGCGCGAAAGGTAATGCCGATCTGGGTGACTGCGCCGGTCACGCGGCCACCATCGACGACCAAGTCATCCACCGCTTGTTGAAAGAGCCACAAGTTAGGTTGGTTTTCTAACATGCGACGAACCGCCGCCTTGTACAAAACGCGATCGGCTTGGGCCCGCGTTGCGCGAACGGCTGGCCCTTTGCTGGAGTTCAGGATGCGAAATTGAATGCCGCTCTCATCCGTTGCCAGCGCCATGGCGCCGCCTAATGCGTCGACCTCTTTAACCAAGTGCCCCTTGCCAATGCCGCCGATCGACGGGTTGCAACTCATCTGCCCTAGCGTCTCAATGTTGTGCGTCAAAAGCAAGGTTGCGCAACCCATCCTCGCAGCAGCCAACGCGGCCTCGGTCCCGGCATGGCCGCCGCCGACGACGATCACGTCAAAGTGTTGTGGGTAAAGCATGGAAGTCCAACAAAGGGAAAGAGGGGCTATTTTACCGAGGCCAGCTCTTTTCTCCAACACCCCCTAAGTCTTTACCCTATGGCGTAAACACAAGGGCTTGGGTTAGAGTGTCCAGATCTTTTTTCTAACCCTACCAATGGGAACATAACGCGATGCACATACCCTCCGTCAAAAGCTTAGTTAGCGCCGAAGAATGGCAATTGCGGGTGGACTTGGCAGCGTGCTATCGCTTGGTTGCTGCGTATGGTTGGAGCGACTTGATCTTTACCCACATCAGTGCCCGCCTTCCCGGCCCGGACCACCACTTCTTGATCAACCCCTACGGGATGATGTTTGATGAAATCACCGCCAGCAGCCTGGTCAAAATTGACCAGCAGTGCAACAAGCTGATGGAGTCGCCATTCCCAGTGAATCCTGCAGGGTTCGTCATCCACAGCGCGGTGCACGCGGTACGCGACGATGCGGCCTGTGTATTGCACACGCATACCCGCGCAGGCGTCGCTGTCAGTGCGCAGGCCTGTGGCGTTTTGCCTATCAGCCAGCAATCGACCTTTGTACTCGCCTCGTTGGGTTATCACACCTATGAAGGCGTGGCACTGCGAGATGATGAAAAGCCGCGCTTACAGGCCGACCTCGGGCACGCCAATCATCTGATGCTGCGCAACCACGGACTACTCACCGTGGGCAGCAGCATTGCTGAAGCGTTCTTGCTGATGTACAACTTTGAATCCACCTGCCAAATTCAAATCGGCGCCCAAGCAGGAGGCGCGCTAACGCACGTTGATCCCCGCATTATTGACGGCGTTGCGCAAGTGATGCGCACACAAACGGGCGGTATCGGCGGGGCGTTTGCTTGGCCGGCTTTGCTGCGAAAACTCGACCGCTTAGATACCAGTTACCGCGAATAAACAAACGCTTTTTGAAAGAATAAAAATGAATACTCCCGATGCGACCCACACCAATTTTGACTACATCGTCATCGGCGGCGGCGCCGCAGGATGCGTTGTCGCAAGCCGCCTGAGCGAAGACGCCAACGTGCGCGTATGCCTGTTAGAAGCAGGTGGGCCTGATGACTCCGTGCTGATCCACGCCCCCATGGGATTTGCTATCAGCGCGCCTTTGAAAATTCACAACTGGGGGTATGAGACCACGCCGCAAGCGGGCTTCAATGGCCGAAAAGGCTATCAGCCACGGGGCAAAGTAATGGGTGGAAGCACATCGATCAACGCGATGGTCTACACCCGGGGCCACCGCTCTGACTATGACCACTGGGCCAGCTTGGGCAACCCCGGTTGGAGTTACGACGCGGTGCTTCCTTATTTCAAAAAATCAGAAAACAACTTGTGCTTTGGTGCAGACGCTTACCGCGGAGTTGGCGGGCCGCTGCCTGTAAGCTACCTGCGCAGCCCCAGCCCCTTGAACGGTATTTTTCTTAAAGCGTGCGAGCAAACTGGCTTAGCGCAAACCAAAGATTACAACGGCGAGCAGCAACTCGGCGTCGGACCAACACAGGCGATGCAAGACGGCGGTGAACGCTGGAGTGCGGCCAAGTCCTTCATCACGCCACACCTCAACCGCCCCAACCTCACCGTCATCACACGCGCCCATACCCAAAAAATTCTTTTGGAAAACAAGCGCGCAATCGGGGTCGAGTATGTGCATAACGGTCAGCTGCACAAGGCACACGCCAACAAAGAGGTTGTCCTCAGTGCCGGCGCCTTTGGTTCGCCACAGTTGTTAATGCTCTCAGGTATTGGGCCGCAGGCACACCTTGAAGCGCACCACATCACCACCCTGCACACGCTCCCAGGCGTTGGGCAAAACTTGCAAGACCATGTGACAACGGTGTTGATTCAACGCACACCCAAGCCCACGCTGGCATTAGGCGTTTCTTTACGCGGAAGCTGGATTTTGTTGAAGTCTATTTTCGAGTGGCGAAATAAACGCAGCGGCTGGGTCACTTCTAACGTAGCGGAAACGCAAGGCTTTCTCAAAACCGAAAGCAGCGCAGAAAAACCAGACATCCAACTCGCGTTGTGCACGGGCATTGTTGATGACCACAACCGCAAAATGCACTTGGGTCACGGATATACCTTGCACGTGACCTTGTGCCGTCCCAAAAGCAGAGGCTCAGTCACGCTGCAAAGCAAGAAAGCCGACGATGCCCCACTGATTGACCCTGGCTTTTTTCAACACCCCGATGATTTAGCGACCTTAGTCAAAGGCACACAAATCGGTCTCGACATTTTGAATGCACCCGCACTCGATGACTGCCGCGGAGAGATGCTCTACCCGGTGGATCGAAACAATCCTAAACAAATTGAGCAATTCCTGCGCGACCACTCCGACACCGAATACCACCCTTGCGGTACCTGCAAGATGGGGCCACACAGCGACCCCATGGCGGTCGTTGATGCAGAACTGAAGGTTCACGGCATCCAAGGTTTGCGCGTCGTAGACACCTCCATCATGCCGACCCTCACGGGTGGAAACACCACCGCTCCAACCATCATGATTGCGGAAAAAGCAGCAGCGATGATGCGGGCAAACGGATAAGACTCTTAACGGGTTAATTCGCTCGAGAGGTGAGAGGTTTTTGACGCCAGGCCAACGCGCTTCCTAACCAAAGCGCAAGCGCGGAGACGAGCAAGCCGCGCTCAAGGCCGCCTTCGCCGTCCGCAATCCAACCCACCATCGTGGGCCCCACTATTTGACCCGCAGCAAACACAATCGTGAATGCGCTAATGCCTTTAGCCCACGCACTCTGCGGTAAATTGTGGCGAACCAAGGCGGTAGTTGACGCAACAATCGATAAAAACACACCGCCAAACAAAGCGCCTGAGATCAAAAGAAGCAGAAAGTTTTGCGTTAGCGCAGGTAACACAATGGCCACGCCCAATAGGCCGTTGAGCAAGGCCATGGCGCCGCCTCCGTGATGGCGATCTAACAATCCCGCCCAAATACGCGAAGAGGCCATGACAGAAATTCCAAGCAAACCATAAAAAAGCATCACGGCCTGTGGACTCGCACCTTGGTTGCGCAAAAGAGCAACGACAAACGTCATATAGCCGATATAACCCACACCGAACATGCCGTACCCGGACAAAGCAAAGCTAAAAGGTTTCCAAGAGAAAGAACTGCGTTCTTGGCTCTGCACTTGTGCGGGCACATCCCACTGCGCCATCACACGCGCAGGCCATCGCAGCAAAAGGGTTCCGGCTATACAAACACCCGCCAAGATCCACCACGCAAAGCGCCAACCATGCAATTGCGTTTGCGCCAACTCCAGCACCCAAGGTACGAGAACCGCAGACAACGCAATCCCCAAACCCGTTCCACCGTAATACAAACCCAAAAGCAAACCGGCTTGCGCAGGCGCACGGGCACCCAAGCGTGCAGCCATCAAGCCGCCAGCAACAAACACCACCGCACTGGCCACCCCGGCCAACAACCGCTGCAAGAGCAACACATTCGCATCGGTAAAAAAACCACTCAAACCCATAAAAAGTGCGGCAAGCAAAGAGCCCGACCACAATAAAACAGAGGGGCCTACGCGATGCAATAAGCGCGGGGTAGCGAGCGCGCCTATAAGGTATCCGACCGCATTGGCGGTGTTCATCGCACCAGCGAGCGTGTAAGTCCAACCTAAATCATCGCGCATGGCAGGCAACAGCAGGCCATAGGCAAAGCGCGTAACGCCCAGAGAAATAGCGGCCCCCACGGACAACGCCAAAGCCAATCGGATCCAATGTACAGAAGATGTTTGCATCAAAAACTTATCAGGTGCGGGAACGGTTCCAGCGCTTTAACAACAAAGCATTCGCCATCACGCTGACGGAGCTCAGCGCCATCGCGCTACCGGCCAACACCGGATTGAGATAACCCAAAGCCGCCAGTGGAATGCCCGCTGCGTTGTAGAAAAAAGCCCAAAATAAATTTTGTCGAATTTTGGCAACTGTTCTGCTGGAAATATTCAGCGCCGCCGACACCAACCGTGGGTCACCCCGCATCAACGTAATGCCCGCAGCCTGCATGGCGACGTCCGCGCTAGCGCCACCCACATTGGCCATGGCCATACCGACATCAGCCGCCGCCAACGCGGGGGCATCATTGACCCCATCGCCGACCATCGCCACCGTCAAACGCTGACCGTTCGAGCCAGACTTCAAAGCCAGCACACGAGCCGCTTTGTCTGCCGGCAACACCTCTGCGATCACCTCATCGCTATCGGGCGCCGTGTTCAGCCCCAAGCGGCTCGCCATGGCGCGGGCTGCGCCCCAGTTGTCACCAGAAATCATGACGGTACGTATGCCTTGGGCTCGCAGTTCAGCGATCGCCTCTTTTGCGCCAGGCTTGGGTTCATCCGCAAACGCCATGAGTCCAAGAAGTTGCCATTCTCCGGACACTTGTTGCGCCAAGGCGGAAACACTGGCGCCCTCGTTTTCAAAGGCTTTGGCTTGCGCCTCAAACTCTGCGGGTTTGGCGCACTGCGCATCGAGTTCTTGCATCCATCGCAGACTTCCCAATGCAAACACCTGGCCATCAATCTCGCCCAAGGTTCCACGGCCCGCTACTGCACGGACATTCAAAGGAGAGACCCATGCCACGCCTTGTTGTTTTGCGTGGTCAACCACCGCCAACGCCAAAGGATGCGCACTGCCGCTTTGCAAAGAAGCACACGCCGGTAAAAGTGAGAGGTCTATTGCCTGTGGGCCTGCTTTGTTTAAGGCGCTCAGGGCCCGCAAAGCGACAAGTCGAGGCTTGCCAAGGGTCAAGGTGCCAGTCTTGTCAAAAGCCACCACCGTGACCTTGTGCGCCAACTCAAGGGCTTGCGCGTCTTTAATCAAAATGCCGTGTTTTGCAGCCACGCCGGTTCCCGCCATGATGGCTGCTGGTGTTGCCAATCCCAGGGCACACGGACAAGCAATCACAAGCACGGCCACCGCATGAATCAACGCCAACTCAAAAGCGTGGCCGCTGAGCCACCACGCCAGCATGGTTCCAATAGCAATCACCAACACCACAGGAACAAAGACGGCACTCACCTGATCAACCAAACGTTGGATGGGAGCCTTCGCGGCCTGCGCATCTTCGACCAAGCGAATCATCTGGGAGAGCATGGTCTGCGCCCCAACGGCGTCCACACGCACTAAAACCCTACCTTCGCCATTGATGGAGCCGCCCGTCACGCGAGCTCCAACCGATTTACTCACTGGCAGTGATTCGCCGGTCAACATGGACTCATCGACCTGGGTTTGGCCCTCACACACGATGCCATCGACGGAGAATCGTTCGCCCGACTTCACCACCACCACATCACCCACAAGAACCTCTGCGATAGGAACATCAAACTCACCATCGGCCCCAAGCACATGCGCTTGCTCGGGACGCAGCGCATGCAAGGCACGAATGGCAGAAGTCGTTTGGCGCTTGGCCCGCGCTTCCAACCATTTGCCCAAGAGCACCAAAGTGATCACCACGGCTGAGCTCTCAAAATACAAATGCACCATCGCGCCAGGCGCAGCGCTCAACCACAGCCAAACCGACAAAGCCCAGCCTGCGCTCGTGCCCAATGACACGAGCAAGTCCATATTGCCGGCTTTGTTTTTAACGGCATGCCAGGCGGCCACATAAAAGCGCCAGCCTAAGACAAACTGCACCGGAGTGGCCAATAAGAACTGCCACACCGGCGACAACATCCAATGCCCGCCCCCAGCTTGGGCCACCATAGGCAAAACCAAAGGCACGGAGAGGGCTAGACCCCAAGCTACAGGCCCGAACCCCGCCCATGTGGAGGCGTCTTGGGCATCGATTGCAGACTCCGCAGCCCTAGGTTCATAACCGGCATTGCGCACAGCGCGGCGCAATAGCGCATCCATGTGAGGTTGATTCTGCGCACTGGCAACGAAATGAATCCGGGCAGACTCGGTCGCCAAATTCACACTGGCATCTTGGACACCCTCGACCCGCTTCAATGCTTT
>CAMDAN010000049.1 GCA_945888535.1 Bordetella parapertussis | reverse complement strand
AAAACATTGCTTCACCCGCATTTGGCACAACTTGCCAAAGCCACCGGTGAGACTATTCACTTGGCTGTACTCCAAGGCAGCGAGATCGTTTACCTCGATAAATTCGACAGCCCCTTGCCCGTTGCGGCTTACTCGCACATTGGCGGACGTGCACCTGCGCATTGTGTGGCCTCGGGCAAAGCGCTCTTGGCCGCCCTACACTTCAACGCACAGGCACTTCAAACCCAACTCGGCCCACTGCAAGCCCATACCCCCAACACCATCACCAACGTACAAAGCCTCGAGGCCGATTTAATTAAAAGCCGCAGTCAGGGCTGGGCCGAGAATCGCGAAGAGTGGCGCTTAGGTGTGTGTGGCTTGGGTGTTCCTGTTTTCAATGCACGCGCCGAGCCTGTGGCCGCTATTGGCATGAGCGTTCCCTCCATCCGCTTTACCCGCACCCAAGCGCGTACGATGGCACTGAAGCTCTGTAACACCGCGCTTCAAGCCAGTCAGGCTCTCGGTTTTTCACCCGTTCACCTCACCCCCAACCACCCCGCTAGGAGATCACGATGAATTCACTTCCCTCTCGCCGACATACGCTTCGCTATACGCTGAGCGCAACTGCGCTGGCCCTTTTGGCCCTGGCCAACCCTTGGGCTGCGAACGCCCAATCCAACTACCCCGACAAACCGATTCGCTTTGTGGTTCCTTATCCTCCTGGCGGAGGTACCGACGTCATCGCGCGCATTGTGCAAGTGCGATTACAAGCTGCCTTGGGCCAGAATGTTTTGATTGAAAACAAAGGTGGCGCTGGCGGTTCATTAGGCACCGATGTGGTTGCAAAAGCGGCACCCGACGGCTACACCGTGTTGTTTACTTTGAGTTCACACACCATCAACCCCGCTATTTTTCCCAAGCTGCCTTTTGACACCCAAAAAGATTTTGAGCCGATCGGACTGGTCGCATCTTTGCCACAAATCTTGGTTGCGAACATCGCCTTGCCTGTTCGTAATGTGGCCGATCTGACAGCACAGGCCAAAGCCGCCCCCACCAAGTTTTCCTTTGCCTCGGTGGGCAATGGCTCTCCCGGACACTTGGCGGGTGAGTTGCAAGTCATTCGGACCGGCGCGCCCATGCAGCACATTCCTTATCGCGGCGGTGGCCCGGCTGTGACGGACGTGATGGGCGGACAAGTTCCGTTGTTATGGGTCTCCATCCCTGCAGCTGCGCAGTTTGTCAAAGCCGGCAAACTCAAGGCCTTGGCGGTCTCGACCACCAAACGCAGCAGCGCGTTTCCAGATGTACCCACCATGCAAGAAGCCGGAGTCGCTGACTTTGAGGTCGATTCTTGGTACGGCATGTTGGTTCCCGCCAAAACACCCAAAGCCATTATTGACAAACTCAACAAAGCGCTCAATACCGTCTTAGCTGAGCCCGCGATTCGTGCCCAGTTGTTAGAGCAGGGCGCTGAAGCCGTAGGCGGAACGCCAGAGGCTTTAGGAAAGTTGATTACGGCTGAAATTCCTAAATGGGTCAAACTTGCCAAAGATGCCAACATCAAAGCCGACTGATATGCACATTTCGATAGACAAAGAAGCCAACGCACAGGTCAGCGCATTGCTGGTCCGTGCGCGGGCAGCCCAGCAGATTGCAAATAACTACAACCAAGCGCGAGTCGACGAATTGGTGGCCGCAGCCGGGTGGGCCATGATTGAACCGGCACGCAACCGCGAGCTCGCCGAGTTGGCGGTTACAGATACCGGGATAGGAAACGTTGAAGACAAGGTGCGTAAAAATTACCGCAAAACGTTTGGGCTTTTGCGGGACTTGCAGGGTGCGAAATCAGTCGGTGTGATCGCGGAAGATACGGCACTTGGCATCACGGAAATTGCGCGCCCAGTCGGCGTGGTCTGCGCCATCACGCCTTCCACCAATCCAGCGGCAACGCCCGCCAACAAAATCATCAACGCCCTCAAAGGCCGCAACGCAGTTATCGTTGCGCCTTCGCCCAAAGGGTGGGCGACCAGCGCGCGCTTACTGCAATTTATTCATGCCGAGTTCGATCGGATTGGTGCGCCACGCGATTTGGTTCAACTGCTTCCCGCTCCCATCAGCAAAGCCGCAACCTACGCTTTGATGGCGGCGTGTGATCTGGTAGTTGCCACTGGCTCTCAAGCCAATGTGCGCGCTGCTTACGCAAGCGGTACGCCCGCGTTTGGCGTGGGCGCAGGCAATGTTGCAGGCATCGTTGATGAAACGGCCGATGTGGCTCTGGCAAGCGAACGCATTATTCGCTCCAAGACGTTTGACAACGCCACCAGCTGCTCCTCTGAAAACAGTTTGGTGGTGGTGGATGCTATTCGGGGCGTGACCCTTGCTGCACTCCAAGGATTAGGCGCCGTGCTTCTCACGCAGGCAGAAAAAGAAAAGTTGCAAGCGGTCATGTGGCCCAACGGCAAACTCTCCAGCGATGTGATTGGTCAATCTGCCGCTACCGTTGCACAGCGTGCGGGCCTGACAGATATTGCCGCACGCCAGCCGCACATTCTTTTGGTCGAAGAAAGCAGCGTAGGTCCTGAGCATCCTTTTTCAGGAGAAAAACTCTGCCCTGTTTTGACGCTGTATGGCGCACGCGACTTTGAACAAGCGATGGCCCGTGTGAATGAGATTTACGCCTTTCAAGGCGCAGGACATTCTGTGGGCTTGCACAGCGCGTTGCCTGAACGCGCGCTGCGCTTAGGTCTTGAACTGCCTGTATCGCGCGTCATCGTCGACCAAGCACATTGCATTGCTACAGGCGGAAGTTTTGACAACGGCTTGCCGTTTTCACTGTCGATGGGTTGTGGCACGTGGGGTAAGAATAATTTTTCAGACAACATGAACTACCGCCACTACCTCAATATCACGCGCATCTCACGCCCGATCGCCGAGCGCATGCCAAGCGAAGACGCTATTTTTGGAAGTTACTTTTCAAAATTCGGCCGCGCATGACAGAGCCCGCTTCTTTGACTACCGTTCGCGCACTGGTAGAGCGACAAGTCCGCGAGCGCCCAAATGCGGTTTACGCCTTAGAGACGGAAGGGCCGCAACAGATCACCTTTGCTGCGTTGGCCCACAGTTGCCAACAGGTGGCTGCGCTGTTACGCGTCCATGGCGCTGCACCGGGTGAAACCGTTTCTTTGGTCATGCCCAATGGTTTAACGACTTTACAGTTGTTGCTTGGCGCGATGCATGGCGGTTGGTGCGTAAACCCCGTGAACTTGCTCAGTAGCGAAGAGCAAATGGGCTATGTCCTGAACCATTCCGACTGCACGCTGGTCATTGCCAGCCCCGAATGGGCTGAGACCGTTCGCCGAGTTCTTTTAAAGATTCCTCGTGACATCGCATTGTGGGTCTGTGACGCGCATACCCATTCATTCACTGAAGACGCCAACAAACTACCTGTTCACCCAGCACACTCCGTGACGCTCAAAGACCATGCGCTCCTCATGTACACCTCTGGTACCACAGGCGTACCCAAAGGGGTTTTGCTATCGCAGGCCAACCTCACCGCCAACGCTGCGTCCATTAGCGCAGAGCATGCTTTAACCGCACAAGACCGCGTGCTAGCGGTCTTGCCGCTGTACCACATCAACGCATTTGCCGTCACCATGTTGGCGCCTTTGTTTCATGGCGGTAGCCTTGCCATGCCACCAAAATTTTCAGCGGCGCGTTTTTGGCAACAGGCGTTGCAGACGCAATGCACATGGATCAATGTGGTTCCCACCATGATTTCTTATTTGCTTGAAGGCGTGGCCCCAGACGTTTCGCAAACGGCCCGTATTCAGTTTTGTCGCAGCGCTTCTGCAGCACTCCCGCCAGCGCACCTCCAAGCGTTTGAAGCCAAGTTTGGCATTGGCATCATTGAAACCATGGGCCTGACCGAAACGGTTGCGCCCGCGTTTTCTAACCCGCTGGTTCGCAAAGAACGCAAACTCGGCTCGGTGGGCAAAGCCTCGGGGTGCGAGGCCTGTGTGATCGACTCAGCGTTTCAAGGGGTCGCCGATGGCGTCACGGGTGAAGTGGCGATCCGCGGACCGCAGGTCATGCAAGGCTATTACAAAAATGAAACGGCTACACGCGAAAGCTTCACGCCCGACGGTTGGTTGCGAACGGGTGATTTGGGCCACCGCGATAGTGATGGTTTTTTCTTCATCACCGGTCGCATCAAAGAGCTCATCATCAAGGGCGGGGAAAATATCGCACCGCGCGAAATCGATGAAGTGCTGCTCCGCCACCCTGGCGTTTTAGACGCAGCAGCCGTTGGTGTTCCTGACCCCCACTATGGGCAGGACATCTTGGTCTGCGTGATTGCCCGCGAAGGGCATTTGGTGACCGATGCCCTTTTGCGCGAGCACTGCACCTCGCTTTTGGGTCGGTTTAAAACTCCAAGGTATTTCTGCATGGTTCAAGACCTGCCTCGGGGCCCCTCAGGCAAGGTGCAAAGGCTTAAATTACCGGACTTACCGGAATGCAAGGTGCTGCTTGGCTGATCTTTCCGTTATCGAATGGGTGTATTTTTGCGCGATGGTTTTTATTGGCGGAGTGGCGCGCGGGTTTTCCGGTTTTGGATTTTCTGCCTTGTGTGTCTCAGGCCTGTCCTTGGTGCTTTCACCTGCCCAAGTGATTCCTCCGATCTTTATTTTGGAAATTCTGGCAAGTCTTACCTTGTTGCGTCAGGCCATCAAGCAAGCCGATTTTTCCTGGCTCAGTTGGTTACTGTTGGGCAACACGCTTTGCATTCCTCTAGGAATAGCCGTGCTTAATTTTGTTCCAGAGAACTATGTGCGTTTGCTCATCGGTACGGTTTTGGTGGTGCTTGTCGGCGTCCAACTCCAGGGGCTGCAATGGCATGGCAGTCCCACCCGTTTATTTCGCTTGCTCACGGGTTTGGTTGCTGGGCTGATCAATGGTTTGACGGCGATGGGCGGTCTGGTCGTCGCGGCCATGATGAGCGCAACGCCTTTGCCTGCCATTGCCATGCGCGCAACCTTGGTGCTCTTGTTTTTCTTTGGCGACTTGTATGCGTTATTGTGCGCTGCGGTCATGCCAGTCAGCACTGAAGTGGGCGCTCCTTTGCTTGGCTGGAGCGCGTTATCCATGGCCTTGTTCATGGCCGTTCCCATGGCAGGCGGAATGTTAGTCGGTCAGCGCTTTTTTACCCACACGACACCCCAACAGTTCCGTCGCTTGGTGTTGCGCCTGTTGATGCTGTTAGCCGTCATCACCGTTGCCCGCGCCCTCTTCCAACTGATTGGCAGCGCAGGCTAAGGTACAGATTGAAATTTAGAACAACAGGGAAAGCGTTGGCGAGAAAATAGCGACTGTTAGGCCCAGTCCTGCGGACCACACCACGGTTCGTAAGGCCGCCACATTGGCCAGATACAAAGCGGTGTAGACAATGCGAACGCCAATAAAAGCTATCGCAAGCTGATCGGTACGGACTTGGTCAAGACCTGCCATCTGCGCGGCCAGCACCGCAAAAACAAACAAGGGCAAGGCTTCAAAACTATTGTTTTGTGCGGCAACCGCGCGAGCGCGCCATCCTTCTTGCGAGGCCGCAAAGGCACGGGGGTTGCTGTTGTCATAGCCCCCTTCGCTGCGTTTTTTGCCGGCCATGCTGGCTTTGGCTAAGCCCATGGTTAAAACCGGCATCAGCGCGGCAATCAGTACGGTGGTGTTGGCGATAGTCATAAAGTCTCCTGTTGTGAGTTTGAACCATTCTAAGCAAGCGTTTGCGCTACTATCTGCTCACTTATTTTTTGGAGGATGCGTGTCCTTTTTTTCATTACTTCAGCGCTACAGATGCGCTACCGCACTGGCTTTGTTATTGCCTTGTGCTGCTTGGGCCAAGCCGCAACTGCAGTGCACTTTTGAAGTGAATTCGGAAATACACCACCGAGTCTTTGCGCTGGCGTCTGACCCTTATGCGGTTGAGGGCGTTCCCATTGGAAACCGGTTTCGTTTCAAGGCAATCGTTTTAGGTGAAGGTGAGCGCGTAGAGAGCGTTAATCTTTACGTTTACTACAACACTCGCCGCCAACCCGTGATCATGCAACACACCCAATTTATTCAACCCAAAGTTGTAAGGGCTGCCGCCGAGGACGCACTGACCGGCAGGGTCTCGGTGTACTCCCCTTTGCTCGGTAAAGAGTTGATGTACCGCTGCGCTTTGCAAGAGGTGTCTCAATGAACGCGCGCATCGCTTCAGGGCAGAGAGCTGTCTTGGCCTTTATTTTCGGCTTCTGCATGACCCACGCTTTCGCACAAACAACTGCTGCGAACTCCACCGTTTCTTTAGTTGTTGTGGGCGACATCATGTTGGAAGACGGCCCAAGCCAAGCCATGCGCAAAGGCAAGGACCCTTTTGCCGGCTTCGCTAACCTTTTTAAAAACGCCGATATCCGCATTGGCAACTTGGAGTGCGTGGTCGCAACCATTGGGTCTCCCGAAGAAGATAAACCCAATGTGTTTCGCGTCTCGCCCAAAAGCCTGAAGTTTCTCAAGCGCCACTTCGACGCCGTGGGACTTGCCAACAACCACTCTGGTGATTTTGGTCCCCAAGCGTTCGCGCAAATGCTCGGTCTTCTTGATAAAGCGGGCTTGGGTGTTTATGGCGGCGGGATGAACCTCGCCAAAGCCCATACCCCGTGGATTGTCGAACGCAAAGGTTTGCGTGTGGCCATCTTGGGCTACGACGAGTTTCAACCCCGAACCTTCGAGGCCGATACCGACAAGCCCGGTGTGGCGTGGAGTGAAGACGCTCAAGTGGTGCGCGATATTAAAGCCGCCCGCAGTCAATATAAAGCCGACGTGGTGATCCCCATCATGCACTGGGGTTGGGAAGACCCGATTGCCAACGAGCGCCAAAGAAAATTGGCCCGCCTCATGATTGACGCTGGCGCAGACGCTGTGATCGGTGGCCACCCGCACCAAGTGCAAGACACCGAAACCTACCAAGGCAAACCCATTTTTTACAGCTTGGGCAACTTTGTTTTTGACGGCTTTAGTGACCCCGTCAACAACATCGGCTGGGCCTTGCGCATGGAGCTGGGCCGCAGCGGCGTTCACAAAGTAGAAGTTCACATCGCAAAAATAGGGCCTGGTGGAATTCCTAAACCAGCGGGATTACGCTAAGCCTTGCAAGGCGAAAAAACCCGAGCGGTGCATCGGCTACAGATGCTTTGATTCAATCGGCCCTTCAATGTGGACATAACATCGTCGCCCATCGCAAAGAAATTGTCTGCACCAATCGTTTCATAAGCGCCACTGCGACGCAGCATCTCCATTGGTTCCTCTTTGACGTTAAAGAGGTACAGCGCACCACCCATTAGGCGTCGGCGCTGGGCTTCTTGGGCCAGCTTGTGCGCTCCGGTGAGATCTACAAAATTGATACCGGATGCAACCAGCAAGACGTGCGTATGTTGCGGCTCGGTCTCGTCGATGCGTTGCAAGGCTTCTTGAAGATGGTTAGCCGCTCCGAAAAAGATCGAGCCATTGATACGAACAATTTTGAGCTGTGGGCAATCCCCCAAGCCTGTGCTGTCACTAAAGGCGGGCGGCATTTGGCCGGGCACCGGCTTGACGTCATCTAAGCCGGGTTGAGAAGTGCGCTTGAGGTACATCAGCAAAGACAGGCCCACGCCGATGTAAATGGCAAATTCCAACTCGATGGTTAAGGTCGCAATCAGTGTGGCAAACAAAATCGCAGCCTCTGAACGGCTGGCGCGCATAGTCTCGCCGATAGCGTGAAAGTCAATCAAACCCCAGGCCACCACAAACAAGATTCCGGCCATCGCAGCCACAGGTAAGTACTTTGCCAAGGGCGCTAAAAACAACATGATCAACAGCAAAAAAACGGCGGAATAGACTGCGGCCAAAGGCGTTTTGGCACCCGCGGCTAAATTGAGTCCGCTGCGGTTAAAGGAGCCGCTTGACGCATAGCCCGAGAAAAAACTGCCTGCTAAATTCGACAGGCCTTGGCCGATGAACTCTTGATTGCCATCGATCCGCTGCCCGCTTTTGAGCGCCATTGCCCGAGCGATGGATACGGCCTCGGTCAGCGCCAAAAGCGCCACTGCGAAAGCAATGGGTGCCAACTGCTGCAAGGTACTTGCGCTTAAGTCTGGCATCGACAAGGGTGGCAAGCCAATCTGCAACGCGCCAATGCTGGTGATCCCCGTTAACTCCAAGCCCCATTGCGCGTTTAACCCAAAAGCCAACACGCTGCCGCTGACCATGCCCACAATCATGTGCGGTACTTTGGGCCACCAACGCTTGGCCGCAACACAACTCACCACCGTAACGACGGCTACAGCGGTGATAAAAAGATTGATGTGTCCGGCGTGTTCTACCAGGCCTTGTAAAACTTTGGCTACGGAAGAACCACGGGGAATGGCGATACCAAAAAAATTCTTCACCTGACTTGCTGCAATCAACACCGCAGCGCCCGCTGTAAAGCCGACCACCACCGTGTGGGAAACAAAATTGACCAAGGTGCCAAACCGAAATACGCCGAGTAAGAGCTGAACCACGCCAACCAAAAAAGTCAGCGACAAGACCAGTTGCACATACGCAGCGCTACCAGCCTCCGCCAAAGGACTCATGGTGGCAAAGACCACAATCGAAATGGCGGTCGTCGGGCCCGACACCAAATGCCACGACGAGCCCCACAGCGCAGCAACCACTGCCGGCAGCATCGCCGCATACAAACCGTACTCCGGGGGCATGCCAGCAATCGTGGCAAAGGCCACTCCTTGCGGCACCAATATCAATCCACCGGTCAATCCCGCGATAAGGTCAGCGCGTGTGGTCGTGCGATTCACGCGAGGCCACCAACGCAAGAAGGGCAGCCACGCGCTTAAATCAATTTTCATGCTTGCATTTTCTCCTAGGGATAAACCCGTAACCGCATTCTGTTGTAGTGACACATATCGCAGGTATTTTTGATACCGACTTTGGAATAATTACCAATGAAAAACGCACCAAATTGCGCATTTGTTTGGCACCAGTCCAGTGCAGTTTACGCGGCTTAACTGGCACTATAAAGGCATTCAACTGGCTCTACTCCCAAACGAAGCCAGCGTACAAACTCATAAGCTCATGCGTTAATGTTGTGTGAGCAGGCGTAGCATGAGTTTCCGTACACCGATACGCTCATTTTTTAATTGAAGGACCCTTATGAAAAAATCTGTGCTCCCCGTTCTTTCGAAAACTCTGGCCGGCTTGCTCGTGGCTGTGGGTATGGTCTCCGCTTTTGCGCAAGCAAAAAAGGAAGTGACCTTTGGCCACCAAGACATGCAACTGCCTTGGCGCATCTTGATGGATTCTGAGCTTGAAAAAGCCACGGGTTACAAAATTAACTACCGCATGTTTGGCGGCGGCGGTGAAGTGATCAAGGCGATGAGCTCTGGTGACGTGCAAATTGGTGAAATTGGCTCCAGCCCATTGGCTACAGCTACCAGCCAAGGGCAAGACCTTCGCTTGGTTTACATCATGGATGACATTGCAGCTTCTGACCAATTGATTTCTCGTAACGGCGCTGGTGTTAACAGCTGGAAAGAGTTGGTCGGCAAGAAGGTGGGAACGCCTTTCGCGTCCACCGCACATTACTCTCTCATGGTGGGTTTGCGTCTCGAAGGCGTGGATGCCAAGAGCGTCAACGTGATGAACCTGACCCCGCCAGCGATTGCAGCGGCTTGGGAGCGTGGCGACATTGATGCGGCTTTCATTTGGGACCCCGTTTTGTCCAAAATCAAGCGCAACGGCAAGAAACTTGCCGACTCCGGCGACATGGGCAAAAAAGGCTACCCCACATTTGACGGCCTGGTTGTCGACGCTAAATGGGCGGCACAAAACCGTGACTTCATTGTTGCAGCCATTAAAGCCATTAGCAAAGCAGACGCCGACTACCGTGCCAATGCAGCGAAATGGACCGTGGGTTCTCCTCAGTTGAAGGCCATTGCGAAATGGACCAAAGCGGACGAGAAAGACATTCCCGATGCTATGAAGGCGTTTGCTTTGCCAACACCAGCAGCGCAACTCTCTAACGCATGGTTAGGCGGCGGAGCAGCCGGCGGTGCTGCCAAAACTTTGGAAAACAGCGCCAAGCTCTGGAAAGAAATTGGCCGTATCACGGACGTCAAGTCTGACTACGGCGTTTTCATTGACACCAGCTACTTGCGCGATGCCATGAAATAATCAGGCAACTGGTTACCGAGACCCAATAAGGGGCGACTACGCATTAGTTCGCCCCTTTTTTTATTTGACTCTTTTTTTGACATTCACATGCCTACATTGAACATCAAGGACTTGACCTTGAATTACGCCATTAAAGGCGGAACGCTCCAAGCGCTTGCTCCTGTCAACATGACCATGCACGACGGTGACTTTGTCGTTGCCTTGGGTGCTTCGGGTTGCGGTAAAACGACGCTACTCAATTGCATCGCTGGTTTTTTGCCCCCCTCTTCAGGTGAAATTTTGCTGGATGGCCAGCCGGTCGTAGGCCCTGGCGCAGACCGCGGCGTGGTCTTTCAAAAGCACGCCTTGATGCCCTGGCTCAATGTGCTCGACAACGTGGCCCTTGGCTTGCGCTTGAACGGCGTCAACAGCGCAACACGCAACCGCATCGCCATGGAAAAGCTCGGCCTCGTGGGCTTAGAAGCGTATGCCGAACGCGCGGTGTACGAACTCTCTGGCGGAATGCAACAACGCGTAGGTATTGCCCGGGCTTTGGCAAGTGACCCCGCCGTATTGTTAATGGACGAACCCATGGGCGCATTGGATGCGTTTACCCGTGAAACGGTTCAAGAAATTTTGTTACGCGCTTGGGCGCAGTCCAACAAGATGGTGTTCTTTATTACCCACTCGGTAGAAGAAGCCTTGTTTTTGGCGACCCGCTTGATTGTGATGAGCCCTAGCCCAGGTCGCATCACCCACACCTATGACAACGTTCCGTTCTCGCGGGAGTTTTTATCCCACGGCGATGCACGCAAAGTGAAGTCAGAACCTGAATTCATCCGCATGCGCGAAGAAGTCCTTGCCATCATTCACAACCGGGAGGCCGTCCATGTCTGATGCCAGCACCACCACAAACACATCCGCCCCACTGAAGACCAGCGCCTTCAAGGTGCCAGGTGAAGGATCCAGCTTCTACATCAGCCTGACGACTATCAGCCTCTTTGCGGTACTTTGGTATATCGCTACCAACTACGGTTGGATCAAACCCATCTTCTTGCCTTCTCCGCAAGCGACTTACCTGCAGTTTTATGAATACCTTACCGGCATTGCCAATGACAAGCCGCTGTGGGAGCATTTTGCGGCCAGTATGCTGCGCGTTTTCTCTGCCTTTGCTTTGGGCTGCGTAACGGCGATACCTATTGGTATTGCCATGGGGATGTCACGGGTTTGGAAAGGAATTTTTGATCCCCCCATTGAGTTGTTGCGCCCACTGCCACCTTTAGCGTATTTGCCGCTCATCATCATTTGGTTTGGCATTGGTGAAGTTCCCAAAGTTTTGCTCATTTTCTTGAGCTGCTTTGCGCCTTTGGCCATGGCCGCGCGCTCCGGTATGCGCAGCGCCTCGCAAGAGCAAATGAACGCAGCGTACTCCATGGGCGCGTCTTACGGCCAAGTGATTCGTCACGTTGTTTTACCCGCCGCCATGCCTGAGATTTTGGTGGGTATGCGCGTGTCCATTGGCTTTGGTTGGAGCACCTTGGTGGCTGCAGAAATGGTGGCCGCTAACGTGGGCTTGGGCCAAATGGTCTTGAACGCGTCGAACTTTTTACGCACCGACATTGTGGTGATGGGCATCATTGTGATTGGCTCTGTAGCGTATTTGTTTGATTTATTGATGCGCTGGGTTGAAGACAAAGTGGTGCCTTGGAGAGGGAAGGTTTAATGTCGGCCTCGTTTTTTACGCCGATTACCGGCTCCGTCATGCCCCGCTTTGCGGGCTTGGCAACGCTGATGCGCTTGCCGTATGTGGGGTTTGACGATGCGCAATTTGCCAATGTCGATATTGGCCTGATTGGTGTACCTTGGGACGGCGGTACCACCAACCGCCCAGGCGCACGACACGGGCCTAGGCAGGTGCGCGATATATCCACCATGGTTCGCAACGTCAACCGCGCCAGCGGCTTAAAGCCTTTTTCCATTTGCAATTGCGCCGATCTTGGTGACACGCCAGTCAACCCCGTGGACTTGATGGATTCGCTTAATCGCATTCATGCGTTTTACGACAAGGTTTGTGCTGCGGGGATTACACCCTTATCGGTCGGCGGAGACCATTTGGTCTCGCTTCCTATCATGCGTGCTCTGGCTAAAAATGGACCGATTGGGATGGTGCATTTTGATGCCCATACCGATACTTGGGACGGCTACTTTGGTGGCTTCAAGTACACCCACGGAACCCCCTTTCGCCGGGCGATTGAAGAAGGTCTGTTAGATCCCAAACGTACGATTCAAATTGGAATTCGGGGAGCGCTTTACAGCGACGCGGAAGACACCTGGGGCCAAGAGCAGGGTATTCGCGTGATTGATATCGACGAGTTTCACGCCATGGGCTTGGAGGCAGTGATGGCCGAAGCACGGCGCGTCGTTGGCGACGGGCAAACCTATGTCAGTTTTGACGTGGATGCATTGGATCCGGTGTACGCACCAGGAACAGGCACCCCTGAAATTGGCGGGCTCACAACGCTCGAGGCACAACGCATGGTTCGGATGCTGCAAGGGCTGAACTTGGTGGGTGGTGACGTGGTTGAAGTGTCTCCGCCATTTGATCCGAGTGGCAACACCGCGCTGGTCGCAGCGACCATGATGTTTGAAATTTTGTGCGTCCTGGCCGACAGCGTAAGCAAAAAGAAAACCGCTTAAACCAACATTAAGCAAGCAGCTGCAGTTTGCGCCGGGGCGTGCCTCGTGCGCGAGCCAGCGCATCCATCGCCAAGCCCAAGGCTTTAATGCCTTCCGAAATTTGCTCTGCTGCAATCGAGGACAAACGCAATCGAAAGTACGGGCAGGGGTAGGGCGGGTTCATAAAAAATGCTTCGCCTGCTTCAATCAAAACCCCATGCTCACGCGCAATCAATGCCAGTTCTGCGGAGTCCACCCAGTCAGGCCCACGCACCCACACCGAAGCGCCGCCTGAGGGCAGGGTAAATTCAAAATCTGGCAAGTACTTGGCCAAAGCCCGCGCCACCAAGGCCATGCGCTCTTGCATGGCGTGATTCACACGTCGGGCGTGGGCGTCGTGGTGACCCAAGGAAAGAAATAGCGCAAACGTATGCTGCAAAAAAGCACTGGGGTGGCGCACCATCGCGTGGCGCAACTCCCTCAGTTCTGCAATCAGGGCTCGAGGCGCCACGATGTAGCCCAGTCGCAAGGTAGGGGAGAGGCTTTTTGAGACCGAGCCCACATAAATCACACGACCCACTTTGTCTAAGCTCTTAAGCGCAGGCATCGGATCGCCTTCGTAAAGATTTTCTGCTTCGTAGTCATCTTCAATCACCACAAAATTTTGAGCCTCGGCTTTTTTAAGCAGCAGTTTGCGCCGCTCTAAGCTCAGCGTGCTGGTCGTTGGGCTTTGGTGCGACGGCGTCACAAAAACATAATCAACTGCTGGCATTCGCTCCACCACCAGGCCTTGTTCGTCCACCGCCACTGGTACACAACGAGGATGGCGTAAAGCAAAACTATTGCGGGCGTGCGGATGGCCCGGCTCTTCTATGCCGACGCGCTGGGTTTCATCGAACAAGGCCTCGGCTAACAAGTAGTAAGCGTGCTGCGCGCCCACCGTGATGAGAATTTCTTCAGGCAAGGCGAACACCCCGCGCTTGGGCAGCAAGCGCAAACGTATTTGTTCTATCAACTCGGGCACGTCGCTGAGTTCAAAGTCAGGCGTCCAATGCGGCAAGTGCGACCGCGCCAAACTGTGGACGCAACATTCCCGAAACGCTTCCGAGGGAAACAACTGCGAGTCGTAAGTTCCATACACAAACGGATAAGCGTACCTGCGCCACTGGTCTGGCTTAGCCAGGGTGCGTTGGTCAGCCAAGGAGCGCAGCACCCGGGTGGACCAATCCGGCGGCGCTTTGGATACATCGGCTTGGGCTTGGGGCGGCTCGGTTTCGCGCCCGGTATCTCTGGCTCGCGGCGCATGGGTGTTTTGTGTCACAAATACACCGCTTCGCGGGCGGGACTCAATAAAACCGTCGTCCATCAACTGCGCATATGCCGCTGTCACGGTATTGCGGCTCAAACCTAAGACTTTGGCCAATTCACGTGACGATGGCAACAAGGCTCCAACGGGCAAACGCCCATCCAAAATCGCTTGGACGACGGACAAACGCAGGCGCTGTTGCAAAGGCAGGGCAGGCTTATCAGGCAAAGCAAAAAGGCTTTCCCATTGGGCGTCTTTGGTGCGGTGCAGGGTGTTCATGGTTCTGTGGAGTATATGCAGAGCCAGATAGTTAGGTCCAAGGTGGGTCCAATACAGGTCCAGTTCCCTTTTTTCCCAACGCCAACGTGACCGCTGGCTTGGCTGAAACCCCTGATCTGGCTCTACCACACTGGCCCCAAAAACTCTATTCTGAAACGCTTACTTTTCCATTGGAGCCACCCTTGTCCCACGCACCCATTACCGAAGCCACCCTGGCCGCATTCAGCGACGCATGGAACCGCCATGACGTAGAAGGACTCATGCAATTTATGAGTGATGACTGCGTCTTTATGACCGCTGGTGGTCCCGATGCCTGTGGCGCCCGCCACGTCGGGCCCGATGCCGTTCGCAAAGCGTTTGCCGGCGCATGGGCTGCCTTGCCTGATGCCCATTGGAGCAACGGCGTGCACTTTGTTCAAGGTGACTTTGGCGTATCGCAATGGACCTTTACGGGAACGGCCGCTGACGGAAGTCGCGTAGAGACCGATGGCGTTGACATTTTCACGTTTAAGAACGGAAAGATCACCGTGAAAAACGCGTTTCGCAAAGCGCGGCCCAACATCCCCGCTTCCAAATAATTACCAAGGCACTTTGCCATGCTGACTTCTAGCCCACCGCCGTCAACGCGCTACGACCCCCAATACGACCCCTTGGTCGCAAAATCTCCGGGGGCCGGCCGCGATTACGCGCCCACGTACTGGGTTGCCAGCGCAGGCCCAGCGCCACAAGACGACGGGCCGATTCAACACGACATCGATGTAGATGTAGCGATCATTGGATCGGGGTCTACCGGAATGTCGACGGCGCTTTATTTGGCGCAAGAGCATGGGATTGCGGCTGTGGTTTTAGAGGCCAACCAAACCGCGTGGGGCTGCTCAAGTCGCAGCGGCGGCCAAGGTCAAAACGCCAGCGGGCGCTTAACGCGCTCGCAGTGGATCGATCGCTGGGGTATCGACACGGCTAAAAAGCTCGACACCGAAATTCGAACCGGCTTTGAAAACTTCAAAGCGCTTACGCGTGAATTCCATTGCGATGCCCACGACGGCGGCCACTTGTACGTAGCGCACCGCCCTGAAAAAGTGGCTTACTTGAAAGAGCAGACCCGGGTTCGCCGCGATATCTTTGGCTACCAAGCCAAGATGCTCAGCAAAGAAGAGTTTCAGGAACAGTTTTGTGATGAGCGCGATGCCCAAGGCGCGATGTGGGAGCCCGATGGCGTAGGCGTTCATCCGCTTAAATTCACGTTCGAGCTAATGCGCAAAGCGCGCTCCCTTGGCGCGAAGGTACACCCAGCCAGCCCCGTGCAAGGATGGCAAACGATTAACGGAATCCACCATTTGCAAACTCCCGGTGGCACCGTTCGCGCAAAGCGGGTGGCTATTTGTACTGGCGGCTATACCGGGCAGCAAATGACGCCGCTGCTTAAAAACAAAATTCTGCCGATTCTTTCTAACTCAGTCGTGACCCGACCGCTGACAGACGCTGAAATCAAAGCGACCAATTTCCGGTCGCAAACGTTTATGACCGATACGCGCACGCTGCGTTTTTACTACCGGCTCTTAAACGACAACCGTTTGCAATTAGGAAGCCGCAGTTCCATTACCGGCGCCGATGCGGAAGATCCGCAGCATTTGAAACTTTTAACCGACGCGATAGCGCGTAAGTTCCCGCCTTTGGCAGGCATTCAAATTGACTACTCCTGGTGGGGCTGGGTCGACGTCAGCCACGACATGATGCCGCGCATTGCACGCCCAGACCCGCTCCAAACGGTGTGGCATGCGGTGGGCTACGGCGGCAACGGCGTTGCCTTTTCAACCTGGGCCGGTAAACGCTTAGCGCAGCGCGTCGCGGGTAAAGACAGCGATAACGCGGTTTTCAATCTTCCGATTTACAACTCTGCATTGCAGTACCCGAATCTTTTCAACGTGGTGCGCTCCGAAGCCTTTGCTCCGTTTCGCCGGTTTGGGCAGTACTTTTTGTACAAGTGGTATTGGATGCAGGACGAGTTGTAAACGAATCGGTTAAATTCTCCTCTTTGGAGAAACCTACGCATGATTTGGCAAAAACCGATTTCGATTGAAATTCTCACTCAAGCCAGCCTTCATACTGCCTCATCTCATTTGGGTATTGAATTCGTAGAAGTGGGTGATGACTATATTGTGGGCCGGGTTCCTGTCGATACCCGAACCCACCAACCCTTTGGCTTGCTGCACGGTGGCGTATCGGTGGTGTTGGCTGAAACCTTGGGCTCGTGCGGTGCGGCGTACTCCAGCCCCGTCGGTCACCAAGCGGTGGGCTTAGATATCAA
>CAMDAN010000048.1 GCA_945888535.1 Bordetella parapertussis | reverse complement strand
GTTTGGCGGGTAAGCGCCAATGCCGTGATACACGCCCATACAGGAGCGTTGGCGCAATTTAAAAAATGTTTTGTAGATGAGCGCGGCTGGGTGTATTTGCAAACCGATCTCGGCTTTGGGCTTGTGCACACCCAAGACACGATTCACGTTGCCAAAGCCATTGAAGCCCAACATTGGCCGGTTGAAGAGGTAACCCTTAGCGAATTACCAAAGCGGTTTGGCTACCAAACCAGCCCAGTAAGGGCCTTAAAAATTACTTAGCGGCTTCGGCAGCAGGTTTTGCCGGCTCAGGAAATTTTGCGCCGGCAGCGTTGGCCATAAAGACAACCGCGCGGGCAATTTCATAATCAGAGTAATCACCGCCACCTTGTGCGCCCATGGCGTTTTTGCCTTTAAGAGCAGAGTTCCAAAGCGCTGCGAAACCTGTTTTGATGCGAGGCGCCCAAGCTGCAGCGTCACCAAATTTAGGCGCTCCGGCCGCACCACTCGCGTGACAGGCTAAACACTGCGCTTTGTAAACCTCTTCGCCGGTTTTCATTTCACGGTTGGCATCGCGAATTTCAATGGAACCCACTTTTTGAATCCGCTCAGCGATGGACTTTTCCATATCAGAAGAACCAGCTGCGGGTTTGTTGCCGGAGGTGATGAAATAGACCAAACCAATGATCACAAAAATTGGGATCACTAAAGACGCGAAAACCGCCATTAACAATTGCTTGGGGGTTTTGACCGGCCCAGTGTGGGCTTCTTCGTGTGCTTCGGTGTGGCTGTTATCGCTCATGGTGTCCTCAGATAGGTCAAATGCATCAAAATCAAGCAGGGATTATAGCGGGGCGCACTGTGAAACGCCCTACAATCCAAGCCACACACAGTATGCGGCTGTAGCTCAGTGGATAGAGTATTGGCCTCCGAAGCCAAGGGTCGTGGGTTCGATCCCCGCCAGCCGCACCAGTCTTTGCCTTCAAAGCGTTTACATACAATTGTCTCGGTATTTAAACCCGAGGCAAAACATGAACCACAACGCGTCCCTTTTCCAGCCATTTACTTGCAAGTCGCTTCACCTGCCTAACCGCATTGTGATGGCGCCGATGACGCGTTCCTTTTCGCTTGGGGGTGTTCCTACCGATGCGGTAACGGCTTATTACCAACGCCGTGCTGAGGCTGCGGTGGGGCTGATCGTTTCGGAGGGAACGGTGGTGGAGCGCCCCGCAGCCTCGAATGATCCCAATGTTCCTCACTTTTACGGAGACGCAGCGCTTGCAGCATGGAAGCGGGTCATCGAGGGTGTTCACGCCTCTGGGGGAATGATGGCGCCACAACTTTGGCATGTGGGCGCTGTGCGTAACCGCCGTACTGACTGGCAGCCGCCGGGTCCTTGGGATTCGCCATCAGGTAAGTCTTCGGCAAACAAAACGCTGGGCGAACCCATGAGCGACTCCACTATCGCAGACACCATTGCCGCCTTTGCGCGAGCAGCGGGAGCGGCCAAGCGACTGGGCTTTGACGCTATCGAACTCCACGGAGCCCACGGTTATCTCATTGATCAGTTTTTTTGGGATGTGACCAATACGCGCGAAGACAAATACGGCGGAAGCACCTTGGTGCAGCGCGGTCGTTTTGCCGCTGATATTTTGAAAGCAGTGCGAGCCGAGGTCGGCCCAGACTACCCTGTGATCATTCGCCTCTCGCAATGGAAGCAGCAAGACTTCGAGGTACAAATGGCCAAGACGCCGCAAGAAATGGAGGCCTGGCTTGCGCCTTTGGCCGATGCAGGCGCTGATATGTTCCACTGTTCGCAGCGACGTTTTTGGGAGCCTGAGTACGAGGGCTCAGATCTGAACTTTGCTGGCTGGGCGAAAAAACTCACGGGCAAACCCACGATCACAGTGGGTTCGGTGGGACTCTCTGGAGAATTTATTGCATCCTATAGTGGTGAATCTTCGCAACCTGCATCGCTAGACGAATTGATGCGTCGCTTTGACCGGGGTGATTTTGATTTGGTCGCTGTGGGCCGTGCCTTAATCAGTGACCCCGATTGGGTTCTTAAAGTGCGCGATGGGCGCGATAGCGAGCTCAAAGACTACTCGCCCGCAGCGCTTGCTAGCTTGTGAACACCATGACGAACCAAGCCCCCGCTGTCAGCCCCGAAGAGTTTGACGAAATTGATGCCATCTTGGACGATTTGCGCGAGCGCAATGATGAGACACCGCAGTGGGAATTTTGCGAAGGCGTGATGGCCGCGCTGATTTGCAGTCGCCGCGCTATCAGCGCAGATGAATACCTCGACGTGCTTTTGGGCGTTGCGCCTGAAACAGTACCTACTGAAGAACTCTCTGAATTTGAGGGCAGTTTTGCCGATGCGTCCCAACGCCAGCGGTTTATGGACATTTGGACGAAGCGTTGGGATGAAATCGCCAGCGCTTTGGCTAAAGAGATTGAGTCCTTAGACGATGATCACGCTTATCAGCCCGAAATTATGGATGTGCGCGGAGCGATCGCTTCCTTGTCTGAGGAGGAGCGCGCAGAGCTTGGTGATGATGCGATTCCCTCCTTTGCCCAGGTATGGGCTTTGGGCTTTATGTTCGTGGTGGAAAACTGGCCAGAAGAGTGGGTACCCCCTAAAGACAAAGATGCAGCCAAGTGGTTGGATG
This sequence comes from Bordetella parapertussis, assembly GCA_945888535.1. Lineage (GTDB taxonomy): Bacteria > Pseudomonadota > Gammaproteobacteria > Burkholderiales > Burkholderiaceae_C > Allorhodoferax > Allorhodoferax parapertussis_A. The sequence continues at coordinate 14,571 of CAMDAN010000048.1, read as the reverse complement.
CAGCCTTGGAGTCCATCGTTGCACTCACCGAAGATGATGAGGGAGCGCCTGAAGTGTCTCCCTTTAGTGATGACACGCCACCTTCCATGAGTAAAGCCCGAGTGAACGCGTTTGCTGACGGGATGTGGGCTGTCTACGACCTGTATGAACTATGGCGTGGTGTGGGGCCGCGGGTTGAAACGGTCCGTAAAGTGGCAGAACCTGGGCGCAATGATGTGTGTCCTTGTGGCAGCGGAAAGAAATTTAAGAAGTGTTGTGGCGCGGCCTAGCGGTAGCGAATTTTCATAAGCAAAATCAGCGAGGCAAATGACACGGTGATCGCGTTGGCAATCACGATAGGCCACTCGCGCAGCAACAATCCATAAATCAGCCACATCCCGACGCCTACGGTAAAACTGCTGTACCCCAAAAGGGAAATGCCACCCACATCTTTGCTGCGGTAGGTGTGCAGGGCTTGGGGAATAAAACTCACGGTGGTTAAGGTGGCTGCGAGGCTACCAACCCAATCAGAAATTTGCATATATTGTTTCAGCGTTCTTGTGCGGTCCAGTCCACAAGCGCGTCAAACGCAGCGCGGGCGGCTGGGGCGTTGGGGTGATTTACCAAGGCGACCAAAACATAGTGTTTGCCGCTGGTGGCGTGAACAAAGCCTGCAATGGCGGTGACGCCGTTGATGCTTCCGGTTTTCAAGTGGGCGCTGCCTTGGCTGTTGGATTTGCTGCGCTTCATCGTTCCGTCGATACCGCTAATGGGCAAAGAAGCAATGAGTTCGGGCATCAGGGGCGAGCGGTACGCGCTATGGAGCAAGCGCCCCAAGGCTTGGGCGCTGATACGCTCGGTGCGCGATAAGCCCGAGCCGTTGTCTATGTTCAAAGGCTCGTCTTGGCTAATGCGCTCTTGCCACCAGCGCTGCATCAGAGTGCGTGAAGCAGGAAAATTGCCTGCAGAGCCATTGCCATCACGCCCCAATGTCAAAAACAGTTGTTGCGCCATCACGTTATTGCTGAACTTATTGATGTCGCGAATGATCTCCGCCAAGGGCGCTGAGCGGACTTCGAATAGTGGTTTTTCTGAAGCAAGGCGCTGTGGTACGTTTCCAAAACGCACTGAGCCCGAGAGCTTTCCGCCCACGCTGATCCATAAGCCCTGCACCGCACGAAGCGCGAAATTCGCAGGATCGGCATACGCCACAGGCCACACTCTTTCCCCGCAACTTGAGGGGTAACTTCCTGTAAAGCGAATGCGCAAAGGGTCTGAAAAATCTGGCTTTAATGTTGCGCGGTAATCGTTGCAGGCAGTAGCGGACAAGACCACCGTGTCTTGGGTCTGAACGCCAGCTAAGGGCGGGTCGTATTGAATGTGGGCGACGTTGCCCCCTGGGGCGGGCGTAAAAGTCATCACCACTGATTTGTAGTTCAACAATAGCGCATCAGGACTGGCGTTGTAGGGGCGCAAAGGTTCGCCGTCAAACGCGCCGGGGTCACTTTCAGGAACATCAAAGGCGCTGCGGTCAAGAACGATGTCCCCCCGAATGGAGGTAATACCTGCGCCCTGTAGGCGGCGCAATAGCAACCACATGCGCTCCAAGACTAACTTGGGATCGCCTTGGCCTTGGATATACACATTTCCGTAAAGCACACCCTCGCGCACTGCGCCATCGATAAAAACGGGCGTGGCCCAGGTGTAGGCCGGTCCAAGAAGTTCGAGGGCGGCAAAGGTGGTTGCAAGCTTTATGACTGAAGCAGATTGCATCGGAGCGGAAACGCGGTGGCTCAAACGGGGTTTGCTTGCGCTCGTGGAATTAACTGCCTCAACCACCAAAAATGCTGCCGAATCACGCGGAATTTTTGCCTTTGCTAATTCCGCGTCAACGCTGGCTGGAATCTGCGCCAAAGCGCAAAAACTCCAGAAACAGCAAGCAACAATGAACGTAGAACGAAAAGTCATATGGCCATTATCGGGGGGCAAAGACTGAAAAGGCGCTTCCCCGATAATCCAGCCTTATGAATCTATTGGCCTTTGACACCAGCACGGACGTGATGTCCATGGCCGTTTCGCGCTGGGTGGACGGTGCGCCTCGCATTTGGCAAATAGAGGGCCCAGGAGGTGCGCTTGCGTCCTCCGGTTTGATCCAAGGTCTTTTGGATTTGCTCAAAGAAGCAGATATTGCCCTTAAAAGTTTGGACGCGATTTGTTTTGGCAGCGGCCCGGGCTCATTTACCGGATTACGTACAGCGTGTTCTGTGGCCCAAGGGTTGGCGTTTGGGGTAGTGTTACCCGTGCTGCCCATTCCGTCTCTCTTGGCAGTGGCAGAAGAAGCAAGGTATCGCGCATTGCCTCAAAACCAAGCTGTAGAAATCATCGCTTTGTTGGATGCGCGGATGGATGAAATGTACGCCGCAAGTTACGCGTTTGATGGCCAGCGTTGGGCCGACATTCAAGCGCCTTGTTTACTTTCCCCTGCAGGGTTGGAAACTTGGGAATCAGAACATACGGCGCGCTGTGATGCCTGGGCGGGTAATGTTTTTGAGGTGTACGCCGACCGTTTGCCTGTGGATGGCAGAACCCCACGCATAACGGCCTTGCCAACAGCCAGCGCGATGCTGCGTTTGGCCCCGGGTTTGATTGCCGCTGGTTTAAGAGTGGCCGCAGACCAAGCGATGCCGATTTATATTCGCGACAAGGTTGCCAAAACCACCGAAGAACGAGCGGTTGAAAAAGCAGACAAAGCAGAAAAAATTCGCCTCGCTGCAAGTGATTCACACCATGCCTGAATCCACCACGCTGCAACAATCCCCCAGCCTTCAAACCGAAGTGCGCTTTGAGCCCTTGGCGATGGAGCGACTCAGCGCGGTGTTGCAAGTGGAAGAAAAAGCGTATGCCCACCCATGGTCGCGCGGGAACTTCTTGGATGTGCTGCACAGCAGATACCAAGCCCAAATCTTGATGGCCGACAAAACCATACTGGGCTATTTTGTAGTGATGAAAGGGGTGGATGAGGCGCACTTACTTAACATCACCGTTAACCCCACGTACCAACGCCAGGGCTGGGCCCAGGTGATGCTAGATGCAGTGACTTTGTGGGCGCGCGGGCAAGGCGCTACGCACCTCTGGTTGGAGGTTCGAGTCGGCAACGCTCGCGCTTTACAGGTGTATGAAAGCCACGGCTACCAACGCATTGCCCAACGTAAAAATTACTATGCCAGCGCCGGCGGTCAACGCGAAGATGCGGTGGTCATGCGCTTAGACCTCTGAAAGTGAACCCATGCCTTTGGACCTAGATACCCGACAACGCGCCATGCTCAAAGAGATGGGTGTTGAGGTGTGGCTGCCTAGCCAACCAAATCGCGCCGTACCGAAGGCAGCGCCCAACGCACCTGTCACGCCCGCGCCGCGAGCTGCATCAGGTCAGCCAAGCAGTCGGTCCAACGATCTTAGCAAAATCAATACCTTGTCTTGGGAAGCACTCGCAGACACCGCATCCCAGTGCCAGGCCTGTGGCTTGTGCGGTGGGCGTAAAAATTCCACCTTGGTGGCCATGCCTGACGGTGCGCTTGCAACGTGGATGGTGGTGGGCGATCCGCCCGATGAAGAAGAAGACGCAATCGGCGCGCCTTTTGCCGGGGAGGCGGGGGTACTCTTGGACAACATGCTCAAAGCTGTTGGCGCTGTGCGCATGGGTACAGGTAAAGAGGGTGGCGAGCAGCGGTCCCAAGCCTTGGTAACCAACATCACCAAATGCCGCCCGCCCCAAGGGCGCGTTCCCCAAGCGGCTGAATTGGCGCAGTGCGCCGCTTACCTGCAGCGTGAAATTGCATTAGCGCAACCGAAACTCATATTGGTCATGGGCCGTTTTGCCAGCCAAGTGTTGTTGGCCGAACACCCAGATGCGTTGGCTTTGCCTTTGGGCAAACAACGCGGTGTGGTGTACCGCTACCAAGGCATCGCAGTGGTCGTGACTTACGCGCCCAAGGCTTTGCTTCGTAGTGGCGCAGACAAAGCCAAAGCTTGGGCTGATATGTGTCTAGCCATGGCAGAGTTGGACAGGGCGCAGCTTAATTAAGCCCCTAGAGTAATTTTTGCAGGTACCGCCCGGTAAAACTCTCCGGGTTGGCAGCAATGTCTTCAGGCGTTCCAACGCCCACCACTATTCCTCCGCCTGAGCCGCCTTCAGGGCCCATGTCAATGACCCAGTCTGCAGTTTTAATGACATCCAAGTTGTGTTCGATGATGACAATGGTGTTGCCCGCGTCGCGCAATTGGTGCAACACTTTAAGTAGCAAGGCAATGTCTGCAAAGTGCAGCCCTGTGGTGGGCTCATCTAAAACATACAACGTGCGTCCGGTATCGCGTTTACTGAGTTCAAGGGCGAGTTTGATGCGCTGCGCCTCGCCGCCTGAAAGCGTGGTGGCCGATTGGCCCAGACGGATGTAAGACAAGCCAACATCAAGCAGCGTTTGTAATTTGCGCGCAATCGTGGGAACTGCTTTAAAGAAATCAAACGCCGCCTCGACCGTGAGCTCCAAAATTTGCGCAATGTTTTTGCCCTTGTAAAGGACCTCTAAGGTCTCGCGGTTGTAGCGCTGCCCGGCGCACACGTCGCACGGCACATACACATCGGGCAAAAAGTGCATTTCCACCTTCACCATGCCGTCGCCTTGGCAGGCTTCACACCGCCCACCTCCGCTGCCCGCTGGGACATTGAAACTAAACCGCCCGGCGCCGTAGCCGCGCTCACGCGCCGTTGGCACCTCGGCCATCAGTTCGCGAATCGGGGTAAAGAGGCCGGTGTAGGTCGCAGGGTTAGAGCGGGGTGTGCGGCCAATGGGCGACTGGTCCACATTAATGACCTTGTCGAAATGCTCAATGCCATCGATCGATTCATGGGCTGCAGCTTCGTCATGGGCGCGGTGGATGGTTTGCGCGGCAGCGGCGTACAGTGTGTCGTTAACCAATGTAGATTTTCCTGAGCCCGATACGCCTGTGACACAGGTGAGTAAGCCCACCGGAAACTCCACGCTTACGTTTTGAAGGTTGTGGCCGCTTGCACCTATAACGCGCAAAGCTTGCAAGTCGCCTAAGGTTTCGCGGTGACGGGCTTCCCGTTGCGCACGTCGCTCAGCTGCGGGGCTGGGGGCAAAGCGAGCGGGGTGTTTGGCTTGGTAGGCTTTAGCAGCCACGGTAGGCAGCCAGGCACGGCGCTGGTTTGGAACGTCAATTTTTAAGGTTCCGGCAAGATATTGGCCGGTTAAAGATTTTGGGTTGGCTTTGACTTGGTCAAACGTGCCTTGGGCAATCACCTGGCCGCCGTGAATTCCGGCGCCGGGCCCCATGTCAATCACATGGTCGGCCGCACGCATCATGTCTTCATCGTGTTCAACCACCAACACGCTGTTGCCAATATCGCGCAGGTGTTTCAAGGTGCCAATAAGCCGGTCGTTATCGCGCTGGTGCAGTCCGATGCTGGGCTCATCTAGAACGTACATCACGCCTGTTAAGCCCGAGCCGATTTGGCTGGCCAATCGAATACGCTGGGATTCGCCACCGCTGAGTGTTTCCGCGCTGCGGTCCAAGCTCAAATAATTCAAACCCACATCGTTTAAAAACTTCAAGCGTAGGCCAATTTCTCGAACTACTTTGGCCGCAATCTCGCCTTTGGCACCATGCATGGTGAGCGTACTGAAATACGCAAACGCATCGCGCAACGTACTGTGGCTGATCTCAAAAATAGCGCGGGCTTGGGGGCCTTCACCGATTTTGACGTTGCGGGCTTCCCGGCGCAGTCTAGAGCCGTGGCACTCAGTACACGCCTGGGAGCTGCGCATTCGGGCGAGATCTTCCCGCACCAAGGCCGAATCGGTCTCGCGGTAACGACGCTCTATGTTGGGAATGATGCCTTCAAAGGGATGTTTTTTAGTCAGCTTCTTACCCTGCGAAGCGCCAGAGTCCACTGTGTAACTAAACTTGATATCTTCAGTTCCCGAGCCGTACAAAATAGCGTTTTGTACCAATGCATCCAACGACTCAAACGGCGCGTCAATGTCAAAGCGGTAATGCTTAGCTAGGCTCTCCAACATCGAAAAGTAATACGCGTTGCGCCTGTCCCAGCCCTTGATGGCGCCGCTGGCTAAGCTCAGCGATGGAAACGCCACCACGCGGGTCATATCGAAAACATCTTGGTGGCCTAAGCCATCACAACTCGGGCACGCGCCCACTGGCGAGTTAAAAGAAAACAATCGTGGCTCAAGTTCGCTAATCGAGTAGCTGCACACGGGACACGCAAACTTAGCGTTAAACAAATGTTCAACAAGAGAGCCGTCAGCGCCTGTGTTGTCCATCTCAAGTGCAATCGCTCGCCCGCTGGCTAAGCGCAGCGCCGCTTCAAAACTCTCGGCTAGTCGTTGTTGCAACTCGGGGCGAACTTTGAGGCGGTCAATGACCACGTCAATATCGTGCTTCTCGGTTTTTTTAAGCGCCGGTAAATCGTCAAACTCCACTACCTTGCCGTTCAAACGAAACCGTACATAGCCCTGGGCCTGCATGTCGGCAAATACCTCCGTAAATTCACCTTTTTTCTCACGCGCAATTGGCGCCAGAATCATGATGCGCGTGTCTAGCGGCAAGGCTAAAACCGCATCGACCATTTGGCTGACCGTTTGCGCTTGCAAAGCTAAGTCGTGGTCTGGGCAAAAAGGCGTTCCTGCGCGGGCAAACAAAAGCCGCAAGTAGTCATGAATTTCTGTCACCGTGCCCACGGTGGAGCGCGGGTTGTGTGAGGTGGCTTTTTGCTCGATGGAGATGGCCGGTGAAAGCCCTTCGATCATGTCCACGTCAGGTTTGTCCATGAGTTGCAAAAACTGCCGCGCATAGGTGGACAAACTCTCGACGTAGCGGCGCTGGCCTTCGGCGTACAGCGTGTCAAACGCCAGGCTTGATTTGCCTGAACCACTTAAGCCCGTAATGACTACGAGCTGGTTGCGCGGAATATCGAGGTCAATATTTTTGAGGTTGTGCGTTCGTGCTCCACGCACGCTGATCCGGTCTTGCCGCAGCACCGCGCCTAAATACGCGTCAGGCTGTTCGCCTAGTGCGCCAGCCAAATCAAAAGGAGTGTGGGGAGAGTTCAAAACGTGCGTGCCGGACAAAACCGAGCATTATCGCTGGGGCACAATACGAATCTCCAACGATTTGTAAAGCTCCTGCGTGTCTCACCCCCCCGTAATTGATCCTTCTAGCTCTGTCATGCTGCCTATGGAGCGGCGCGCCAGCGCCTCTTTGGCCTCTATTTTTGCGCTACGTATGCTGGGATTGTTTCTGGTGTTGCCCGTATTCGTATTAGAAGCGCGTAAATACCCAGGTGGTGACGACGCGGCGTGGGTCGGCTTGGCCATGGGCATTTACGGCCTCACCCAAGGCATCCTTCAAATTCCCTTTGGCATGGCCTCGGACCGGTTTGGGCGCAAGCGCGTGATGGTGGTGGGGTTGGTGATTTTTGCCTTGGGCAGTGCTTTGGCCGCTTGGGCGCCCACTTTGCTTTGGCTGGTCGTGGGCCGCTCTGTCCAAGGAGCTGGGGCTATATCTGCGGCAGTGACTGCGCTTTTGGCAGACCAAACCCGCGACGTGGTGCGAACCAAAGCCATGGCCTTGGTCGGAGCCAGTATTGGTTTGATGTTCGCCTTATCTTTGGTTTTGTCCCCCCTGCTGGCCGCCGTTGTGGGTTTGCATGGTTTGTTTGCGATCACTGCGGTCTTGGCGGTTGCTGGGATTGGTGTGGTGGTCTGGTGGGTTCCGCCTGAGCCGACAGAACACGTGGCGGATGGTCGCGGCGGCCTGCGCCAAGTGCTATCGCACCCCGGGCTATTGCGCCTGGATTTTGGCGTCTTTGTATTACACGCGGTGCAACTCTCTATGTGGATGGCGCTTCCAGCCATGATGGTCCAAGCAGGTTTAGACAAAGACCACCACTGGACTCTTTACTTGCCCGCCGTCTTGGCGTCCTTTTTTGTTATGGGCGCAACGCTTTTTCCTTTAGAAAAACGCGGCTATTTGCGGGCTGTATTTTTGTGGGCAGTGGGCTTAGTTGGTGCGGTACAAGTTGGGCTTCTATTTGTTGCAACCCACACACCGACATTGCCCGTTTTGGCGTTTTTACTGTTCGCGTTTTTTTGCGCCTTCAACATTCTCGAAGCCAGCCAACCCAGCATGGCCTCGCGCTTAGCGCCCTTATCCTCGCGCGGGACCGCCCTAGGGGTTTACAACACCTTGCAGTCTTTGGGATTTTTTGTAGGTGGCGCCGTGGGCGGCTGGGTGGTTAAAACTGCGGGTGCGCCCGGCTTGTTTTTACTCAGCAGCCTTGCCATACTGGCGTGGCTCGGGGTGGCCTGGGGAATGCAAGCGCCAAAGGCGGCGTCATAAAAAACTCCCAACCTTAAAGGCGAGATAATGCGGCAACAATTCTGGAGAAAACCATGGCATCGGTAAACAAAGTTATTTTGGTCGGAAACTGCGGCCGCGACCCCGAAATCCGCTACCTGCCCTCGGGCCAAGCGGTGGCAAACATTAGCATTGCAACCAGCAGCCGACGCAAAGACAAAAACACCGGCGAGACCATCGAAGACACCCAATGGCACCGCGTCACCTTTTATGACCGCCTGGCCGAAATCGCCGGCGAATACGTCAAAAAAGGCCGCCCCATTTACGTTGAAGGCCGTCTTAAATACGGCAAATACACCGACCAGGCCGGCGTAGAGAAAAACACCGTTGATATCGTAGCCACAGAGCTTCAACTGCTCGGTGGGCGTGAAGGCATGGGCGGCCCAAGCGAAGGCGAAGACGGCGGCCAACGCCGCGCCGCGCCAAGCGCCCCCCGCACCGCAGCCGCTGCTCCCGCACCACGCCAAGCCCCCGCAGCCCGCCCAGCGAGTGGCTTTGACGATATGGATGACGATATTCCGTTTTAATTTACACCTAAGACTATTGGTGTAACGAATCAACCCCAGAGGCCCCGCTAACGCTGGGCCTTTTTCATTTTTGCGTCAAAAATTCACGCTGCAGGGGCGGTTGTCGTGTCACTGTAAAAAGGGCTTGTAAAATTGCAAAAATTATATATAGTTTATATATACAAAATAAGGCCTACCAATGACAGCTATCAGTGAAAACCTTTTGATGAAATTCAGGTCCAAGGACACGCAGTTTGGCGTAACTCGCAATACTGTCAAAGCCCTTGCCAAAGCGTTAGAAGTCAATGAAACACAAGTCATTCACATGGCTTTGTCAAAGTTCGCAGCGGATATGTTGCCGGCCTATGCCCCTGATGATGGGCCGATAAGCGCTAAGCAGATCAAAGCCTTACGTAAAGATGTTCAAAAACACTTGCCACCAGGCAAGGTCATTTCGCGGGAGACGCTGTTTGGTTAATTGGAGACTCCCAGCCCCGGGCGACTTGGTTTGGTGTTTGTTTCCAGAAGTTCCAGGTATGGAGCCAGGGCCAAAACCACGACCTGCACTGGTTATGACTGTCGAGCGTCGAGACAACGGCGATGTAGTCAGTGTGGTTTATGGCACGTCTCAAAACTTGACCCGTCTTAAAACGGGCGAAGTAGCGATCACGCAAGACAGAAATCCTGCGGCTTACGCTCTCGCAGGTTTGGCTTATGACACCAAATTCGACTTTAAGATCGTTGTGGATTTGCCATGGACTGACCGATACTTCAAAGTCCCACCTCGGAGCCCTCACGGAAACAACCCCAAAATAGGTACATTGCATGCGACCATTCTTCATGCAATGGAGGTTGGCTATCGTGCAGCTGTGTCGAGATGAGTAGTTAGCGATTCACAAGAAAAATGAATGTGCGTTGTTTCTTATTTATGATCTGCCAGCTAGCAGTCTTTGCGTTAACCGCACATGCCCAGATCTGTACCCGCGAATACGCTCCTGTCTGTGGCCAAGTTCCTGGTGAAGCAAAGCCCCAAACATTTGCAAACCGCTGCATGCTCAAGGCGGTCAACGCTAAGGAATTGGCCCAGGGTGAATGCGCTATTGAAAGGCTGCACCGTGTTGGGGGCGATACCGATGGGCATGGATGCAAGCCTTCTGCGGGCTATCTTTGGAATGAAGAGTTAGCCAGTTGCGTACGGCCTTGGATGAGTAGCGTGGTCACAATTGAAGTCGCAGCCAAACGCCGTACTTGCACGGCCATGATTGAAATGCAGTGCCTTATGGTCCGCGAGGCAGTGATGGGTCAACCTAAACAAAAGTGGATTCCTCTGTTCCAGGAAATCACTGGGTTTGAACCCGTAAAAGGGGTGCGCTACGTTGTGCGTGTTCGAAAAGACAGGATCGAAAATCCGCCAGCGGATGCATCTGATACGAATTACACGCTTCTGCGAGTACTGAAATAAATATTAATGGCTTTGCAAATATTCAAGCGCTTCATTAATCGCAACACGGACGGCGTCACCGGACTGCCCGACCGGGCGGAATTTTTGCGACAATTTCAAAACACGCTGGACAAGCTTAATTTTGAGGGTGGGAGTTTGGTCTTGCTTCGACTGTCTGAGTTAGCGCAGCGCAATCGACTTGGGGGTTGGGAGACGACCGATGCTTGGCTCAATCAGGTAGCGCAGGTTTTACGCTCGAATACGCTTGGCTTAAATGGGGTTTTGGTGGGGCGTCTTAGTGGGTCGGATTTTGGTGTTTTGTTTCCCCAATTAGCGAATGCAGACGAAGGTGGTGGTGCAGATTCAAACACAGTGGTGTGGGCTAACCAACTTTTGCAAGACTTGCGCCGCAGGGTCTCACCTCTTTCGCCAGAAACACAGACGACGGCTTGGATAGGGCTTGGCCGTTTTAAACGCGAAGATGCCTTAGCTGCGATTTTTTCAAAAGTGGATGGGGCTTTAGCTGCGGCCCAGGCGCAAGGCCGAGACGCGATCAGTGTGGCGGATTCGGATTCTGTCCCTGGTTTGCCGCAAAGTAGCGCCGAGTGGCTTGCAGTATTCGATGCAGCAGTGGAGTCGAACGCGCTTGAACTCCATCGCCAACCGGTTGTAGGCCCAAGCAAGACCATTCTTTTTGACGACGTGACTTCGCGTATCTATAACGCCTTCGCTGATTGCGTAATAGATGCTGACCAATGGCGGCCAGTGGCAGAACGTTTGCAGTACACCTCCAACTTAGATTTGGCTTTTACTGAAAAAGCGTTGGCAACGCTTGAAGATGCGATGCAGCGAAAGACGCCGCTGGTTGCGATGGCATTGCACTTGAATTTAAACTTAAGCGCGGCCTCTTTGCTCGACGAGAGTTTTATGCCGCGCTTACTGGCTTTGCTTGATATGCACGAAAGTGTTGCGAAACACCTTTTGTTTGCAATGAAGGAAGCCCCTGCGCTACGCCAAGGCAAAGCGTTTGAGGCTTTTTGTTTGGCCTTACAAGCCCGCGGTATCCGTGTCGGTGTCGCATCCGCAGGCTACCAGCTGGCAGAGCTTTCGCCCTTGGTGTCAAAAGGGTTGCGGTTTTTAACTGTTTCCTCAGGAGACGCGGCGTGGCTCGCCGGGCTTTGCCAGTTTGCACACGTTTTGGGCTTACATGTCTTCGCTCAAGACGTTCAGTTTGCAAGTGCGCTAGAGCAAATGTGGCAACGCGGTTTTGATGGCGCCAGCGGACCCGGTATAGATAACCCCTAAAGCACTGAGGCGCTTGGCCATACACAGTACGGCCTGGTCTTTACTAAGCAAGATGGTACTGTGCGCTACGGCCAGATCAATGAACTTTTGATCGTCGGGATCTTTGCAGGTGGCGCTGGTTTTGGCTGGAACTTCTAAGGTGTGAGTGCCAGCATCAAATTTCCCCAAAACCTCCTTAGCAGAAATCCCGTAAAAAGCCATGCGCTTGGCAATTTTTGGATATCCCAAAACGCGCTCTAATTCTGCGCGCATCACAGCGGTAGCTAACCACGCAAACTTCGATTGGGATAGGGCGCCGCTGAGCGTTTGGGTTTCGGCATCTTTGAAAATGAACAGGTCTAAAACAATATTGGTGTCTAAGACCACGGGCGTCGCAGGCAAGGCCATTGAATTAGGGCTGTGTGGGCGGCTTAGCCATCCGTCCGGCGACCATGTCAAAGCGAAACAGCCGGCACTCAATCGGGCCGTTCCACATCGGAACGCGACGTGATTCTTTCAAGCGCATTTTCCCGGGAAGCTTGAGGTCAGGCGTGAGCATCCAGGCACTCCAACCGCTGAAGTTCTTTTTCCAGTGACTTGCGAGTTGGCTAAAAAACTCGCCGCCATCGTCGGTGTGCGCTAGCTCCCGGGCCCCAAACCGAGCGGCTGATTCACCGGCCACGCCCGCTACCGCAATACGTTCGCCGTAGGGCGGATTCAAGAGCATGACGCCGCCGCCTTCAATAGGTGGCATGCGTTGTAGCGCGTCGCCTCCGCGAAACTCAATCACATCTCCAACACCGGCGCGCTCAGCGTTTCGTTGGGCAAAATCTGCCATGCGGTGCGATACATCGCTGCCATAAATCAAAGCCTTTTGACCCGGCTCAGGTTTGACGATGGCCTCTGCAGCTTCGGCTTTGATGGCGCTCCACACGTGGGCTTGAAAGGGTAAAAACTTCTCGAACGCAAAGTGGCGCAGGCTGCCCGGGGCGATATTGCAAGCGATTTGGGCGGCTTCAATGGCGATGGTTCCGCTACCGCAGCAGGGGTCGTAAAGGGGCTGAAGGTCGCCTTCTCCCGCAGCCCAACCACTGGCTGCAATCATCGCTGCAGCCAAGGTTTCTTTGAGTGGCGCGTCGCCCTTGTCTTCACGCCACCCGCGTTTAAAAAGGGGTTCTCCAGAGGTGTCGATATACAGCGAGCAGCTGTCAGTGGTGAGGTGGGCGTAGATGCGGACATCAGGCCACTGGGTGTTGACATCGGGGCGTACGCCGTGGGCTTTTTCTCGAAAACGATCACACACCGCGTCTTTGATCTTGAGTGCTGCAAAGTTCAAAGAAGTTAAAGGGCTGTGTTGCGCAGTCACTTCAACTTTGATACTTTGCTTTGGAGTAAACCAAATTTCCCATGCCACTTCGCTGGCAGCGCGGTACATGTCTTGCTCGCTGCGGTAAGGGGTGTACGAGAGTTGTACCAAAACCCGTTGTGCCAAGCGGCAGTGCAGATTCAGTAGCAACATGGCTCGCCATGAACCATTGATTAGCACGCCGCCACGCCATTTTTGAACCGCCTGATCGGGCAGGCTCGTAATCGCTTGGGCTTCGGCGGCTAGGTAATCTTCAACCCCAGCGGCGCAGGGAAGAAAAATTTGAAGTTGGTTCATGGAGTCTGGGGTTGCGAGAAAAGCAGGGAAAAAAAGAGAAAGAAATTAAAGCGCTTTTCTCAAAGTAGCGGGGGCGATTTTCAGGCCTTCTCGGTATTTGGCAACAGTGCGGCGGGCGCATTCAATGCCTTGCTCTTTGAGCATTTCAGAGAGTTGGTTGTCGCTTAGGGGTTTTTTGGTGCTCTCGGCGCTGATAAATTGTTTGATCAAAGCGCGAACTGCAGTGCTGGAAGCGCTCCCGCCTGATTCGGTGCCTAAGCCCGAACCGAAAAAGTATTTCAACTCAAAGGTTCCGAAAGGGGTCGCCATGTATTTGGCAGTGGTCACGCGGCTGATGGTGGATTCGTGCAAGCCGAGCTCTTCGGCAATTTCGCGCAAGACCAAAGGCCGCATCGCCAGTTCGCCATGGGTAAAGAAACTTTTTTGTCGTTCCACCACGGCCGTGCTTACTCGCAAGATCGTGTCAAAGCGCTGCTGAATATTTTTAATAAACCAACGGGCTTCTTGTAAGCGCTGCTGGAGTCCAGCGTGGCTGGAGCTGGCTTTGTGGTTGCGCAAGACGTTGGCGTAAATGTCATGGACCCGAAGGCGTGGCATCACATCAGGGTTGAGTTGCACCTTGAACTTGGGTGTCGCGCCGGGTTTGTTAATCGCGGTCACTAAAACGTCAGGAACCACAATATTGCGTTCTACGTCAATAAAGCGCCGCCCTGGTTTAGGCTCTAAACGGGCAATCCAAGCAATCGCTTCGCGAACCAACGCATCGCTTCCAACGCCAAGCTGAACGAGGCGCTTGATATCGCGCCGTGCCAAGAGTTCCATCGATTGCTGGCAAATACGCAAACCTACTTCAAGCATCTCGCCGTGGGCTAGGGTCTCGGGGTTGTCGTTGTCTACGTCGCTTTCTAAGTCGCTTTTTGCATGGTCTGCAATTTGGGCTTTGAGTTGAAGCCGCAGGCATTCACCCAAATCACGTGCACCCACACCCACCGGATCTAAACTTTGCAAAAGCCCCAAGGCTACGGTGAAGTGGTGCACCAAGTCTTCTTGCTGTTCTAGATCGTCGCCGGCTAATCCTGATGCCAACGACTCCAGCGGGTCTTCTAAATAGCCATCGTCGTTGAGCGACTCAATTAAAAACCGCAATGCAGCGCTGTCGGTATCGCTAAGGCGCAAGCGCAAGGCTTGACGATGCAAAAACGCTTGGAGCGATTCTTGGACTCGCGCCAACTCGGTGGCGTCTT
>CAMDAN010000047.1 GCA_945888535.1 Bordetella parapertussis | reverse complement strand
GATTGTTTTTAGCTCGTTGGATAGTTTTTTTGGTGGCTTTGGACAAGGAACTTTAGGCCAACTCTCACCAGGGCGCATGTTCACGCCTATGGAAATGCGCATCATCAATATGATTTTGGACGTGACCTTCAAAACGCTTAAAGATGCGTGGTCTCCCATCATGCCGCTGGACTGCGAATTTGTGAGCTCAGAAATCAACCCCCAATTTGCCCAAATCGCCGATGAAAACGACCTCGTAATCTTGAGCCGGTTCGAAACCGAAACCGCGACCTCCAACCTAGGCTTTGTCGATATCGTTCAGCCTTACGTATCCCTCAAACCCGTTCGCGAACTGCTGCGCAGCCGCGTGCAGTCGGGCGACGGCAACGAAGACTCAGACCGCCAATGGCATATTGAGTTGGAAGAAGCGGTGGGCAGCTCTTGCTTAGAAGCCAACGTGATCTTGGGCCAGATCCACACCACGCTCAAAACCGTAGAAAGCATGCAAGCGGGCGATATCTTGCATTTCAAAAAACCCGAGTTCGCCAGCCTCCAACCCAACGGGATTCCCGCCTTTGAGGTGCATGTCGGTACACTAGGGGCGCAAACTGCGGTTCAAATCGAACGTGCAGTAGCCCCTGGCAACCACTAATTTTTTAGGAAGAACGCCATGAGCGATACCACGACTGAAACCCCCGAGCTTGAGCACAGCGCTGAGCCGAGTAAACAAATTAACCCTGAAGTGCTTCAGAACATCAGCGTGACGCTGAGTATTGAGGTCGGCCGAGCGATGATCAAAATCAAAGATTTGATGCGTTTGTCTCAAGGCAGCGTGGTAGAACTTGACCGGATTGCGGGTGAACCTTTGGATTTGTTGATCAACAACACCGTGGTGGCCCAAGGCGAAGTGGTCTTGGTCAATGAACGCTACGGTATTCGACTGACCCGCGTGGTCCCCGCTTCTGAGCGGATGAAAAACCTCTAAGTACCATGGGAACCTCAGCCGCTGTCGGAGTCGATTGGCTGCGAATTTCTGCAAGCATCGTCTTGGTGTTTGTACTCCTAGGCGCCATGCTCTGGATGCTGCGCCGCATGAAACATATTCAAACGAGCCAAGGCGGAGTGCGTAAACTAGAGGTTCTTGAAACCATCAGTGTCGGACCCCGACAAAAAATCGCTTTGCTTCGCGTTGGTAACCACCAAGTTTTGGTGGGAATGAGCGCAACCCAATTCACCGCACTGGGCCAGTGGGATGACTCCCACGCCCCCAAGGAGACCGCTCTTGAAACGTAAATACTGGTGGGCGCTGGGCCTGGGGCTGCTTTTGTGCGTGCCCGCGTTGTCGTGGGCGCAAGGCTTGCCAATGATCAACGTCACGGGCTCTGGCAAAGGCACGCAATACAGCTTGTCCTTGCAGTTATTGGCCTTGATGACCACCATCACGCTTCTGCCTTCGCTGCTGTTGATGATGACCTCTTTTGTTCGCATCATCATTGTGATGTCTATCCTGCGCCAAGCCTTAGGCACCGGCCAAACCCCGCCCAACAATGTTTTGGTCGGTATCTCTCTATTTTTAACGCTCTTCATCATGTCGCCCGTTTTAACCGACGTGTACACCAACGCGATCGTTCCTTATATGGAAAACGGCATGGCCTTTGATAAAGCCTTGGCCGCAGCAGAAGCACCGATTCGCAGTTTCATGCTCAAACAAACCCGTGAAGACGATATCGCGCTGTTTATGCAAATGGCCCGCCAAGCGGATGTCGGTGGTGCCGAGTCGGTTCCATTTACGACCTTGGTTCCCGCCTTTATTACGTCCGAGCTCAAAAGCGCGTTCACTATTGGTTTCCTAATCTACATCCCCTTTGTGGTGATTGACCTGATTGTGGCCAGCGTTTTGATGTCCATGGGCATGGCTATGCTCTCGCCGATGATGATTTCGATGCCCTTTAAGCTCATGCTGTTTGTATTGGTCGACGGGTGGGGCCTCATCATGGGCTCGCTGGCGGCTAGCTTTGCCACTTAGGTGGCATTTTTTGATTAAGGAGTTCGACGATGGACATTGCTGCAGTGATTGATATATCGCGCCAAGCCTTGTGGATGGTGGTGCTGATCTCTGCGCCCCTCTTGGTTGTGTCCTTGGTTGTGGGCTTGGTCATCGGTATTATTCAAGCCGCCACCTCCATCAATGAAGCCACCTTGAGCTTCATTCCTAAATTGGCGGCCTTGGCCATTACCTTGGCCGTGGTAGGCGGCTGGCAGTTGGCTACCTTGGTGGACTACACCCGCAGCCTGTACCAGCGTATTCCTTCGCTGTTTGCTTAAGGACGCGCTTAGCTGCGCCGACCCGTATGAACCTTCTGGCCGCTGACATCGTAGAGAGGTTTTACACCTTCTTGTGGCCGATGCTGCGCATTTCTGCGCTCATGATGTCAGCCCCGATTTTTTCGTTGCGTGCGCTTAACGTGCGTATGCGCGTGCTCCTGGCGGCGGCACTCACATGGATGGTGTACCCCTTGTACACCTGGCCTGCTTTGGACCCCGTGTCGGGCGCAGGCATGGTCGAGGTTTTCAACCAAATCTCTATTGGATTGATCATGGGCTTGAGCCTGCAGGTCATTACGGCTGCGATCGTGTTGGCTGGGCAATCGGTGTCGACCGCCATGGGCTTGTCCATGGCGAGTTTGATGGACCCGAACTTGGGTAACGTCCCCGTGATCTCTCAGTTTTTGCTGATTTTTTCCACTCTCATTTTTGTGGGTTTGGGTGGACACGCGATGCTGCTCGGCTTGGTGGTCGACAGTTTTGCCAGCATGCCCATCGGCAAGGGTTTGCTGACTGCAGGCGCTTGGGCCCACTTTGTTAAATGGAGCGCCATGGTGTTTTTAGGCGCGGTGTTACTGGCCCTGCCCGTGATGGTCACCATGCTGTTTATCAATATCGGTATCGGTGTTGTGACCCGCGCAGCGCCGAGTTTGAATATTTTTTCCTTGGGCCTGCCTGTCATGATCGTGGCCGGGTTTTTCATCTTGGTAGTCGCCCTGCCCAGCATGGGCGCTCGCATTGAGTGGCTTTGGCTCCAAGGCTTTATTGAAGTGCGCGGCCAACTCGGCCAGCTTTAAGGCGGTGAACCACCATGGCTGAAGACAGCGCTGACCGCACCGAAGAACCCACCTCGCGAAAGCTCTCCAAAGCCCGCGAGGAAGGCCAAGTCGCTCGCTCCATGGAGTTACCTGCCGCGGCCGTCATGATTACCTCGGTCTTGATGCTTTTGGCTTTGGGCGGCATCTGGTTTCGCCAAATTGCGGTGTACTTTGCCGCTGGATTCACCTTCGACCGCAAGTCTTTAGATTCGCCCTTCTTGCTTCCAGCGATTTTTTTTGAACAAATCGGCCATGGGTTTTTGTTGATTTTGCCCTTGATGCTGGTCACCGCAGTGGTGGCGATTTTGGCTGCGGGTTCTACGGGCGGATTCCTGTTTTCGTTGAAAGCCATCCTTCCCAATTTCTCAAAACTCAGTCCGGTATCGGGTGTTAAAAAAATGTTTGGTGCCAATGCAGCCATCGAGTTGCTCAAGTCCATTACCAAATTCATTTTGATCGGCTCGGTCTTGCTTTTGCTGATTAACAACCACTTTGCAGAACTCATCTCACTGGGGTCGATGGCGCTTGAGCCCGCGCTCGCTATGGCCGGTAAGTTGATTTTGGAATCGGTCCTTTGGCTCACCCTGAGTTTGGTGTTTATCGCCATGATTGACGTGCCCTACCAACGCCACGCGTTCATGAAACGCATGCGCATGACCAAACAAGAAATTCGCGACGAACACAAAGACATGGAAGGCCGCCCCGAAGTGAAGGCGCAAATTCGCCGTCGCCAGCGCGAAGTGGCAACGGCCCGCATGATGCAAAAAGTCAAAGAAGCCGACGTCATCATTACCAACCCGGAACACTTTGCGATTGCGTTGGCCTATGACCCCACTGCCGACGGAGCGCCCATCATGCTAGCCAAAGGCGCAGACTTTGTCGCCGCGCGGATTCGCGAAGAGGCCAGGACCCATTCCATCGAAATTTTTGCCGCGCCGCAACTCGCCCGTGCCCTGTACTTCACCACCGAAGTAGACCAACCGATCCCGGAAACCTTGTACTTCGCCGTGGCCCAAGTGATTGCGTATGTCTTTAGCTTGGCGCAGGTTCGCCCCGGGGTTGACCCGATGCAGCGGCCTAATCCTAAAATACCGCCATCCATGCTGTTCGATGCAAATGGAAAACCCCTTTCTCCTGAGGCCAGCGCATGAACTTGAACTCCTTCGGTGGCGACAGCGGTTTGACCGATCTGCCTCCTTTATTCTTTCGCAACGCAGACCGCCTGCGCCTCGAAGGCTGTGTTGCCGCCTTAGTCCAAGACGGCATGAGTTTGGCAATGGTCAGCAGCAACGACGCGCTGCTAGACCATTACGGCAAGCTGCTGGTGGCGCGACTGCGCGATACCGCCCCCAAAATTACTTTAGAGGTTTATTTCCCCGCCAGCGCAGAGGCCTTGCTAGCGCGTTTTAACGACGTGCTGGTCAGCACCTCTGTAGATTCCGCCCGAGACGCCACCGCCCGGGTGGCCAACCCAAAAATTTGGATCGTGCATGACGCCTCGGCCCTGCCCGACCACGAAATTCAGCTGCTGGCCCGTTTGGTTCAAAACTTTCCAGGCGCCAATATTCGGGTGGTCATGCTGCTGACCACCGCCAGCAAAAAACAACAATTGCTCAGCGCCTTTGGGCGGCGCATCTTGAATTGGGAAATTGAGCCGCCTACCCAGGAGCAAAAAGACACCATGCTCGAGATGGGTCGCACCCAAGGCCGCGAAGGGGTGGTCAGCTCCCTGCTCCAAAGAATTTCAGCGTCCGAGCCCTATTCCCCTTCCAAACCCTTGGCTGCGTTAGCTGCAACCCGCGCCCAAAGCGCTTTGAATGCCGCCTATGACCCCGCCGCAACCGACGGGTTCGATGACGATTCGCGCAGCCAAGAAGACAGCGCATCCTCAGGGCCCAGCCCATGGCCCACCCGGCTCAAGTGGGCTGGGGTTGCGGCAGCACTTTTGGCAAGCTCTAGCGTTGCCGTGGCCCTGCTTTATGGCGGCCTTAGTTCGCCTTCTGAGCTTTCTAATATCTGGAAAAAACTGCGGGTGGGAGACAACCCCTTTATTGCGCCCAAACCCCAGCCTGCGGTAAGTAGCCCGGCTGCTGGGGCTTCTGCCCCTAAAGTGGTCACTGCACCCGTTGTAGCCGCTCCAATCACCCCTGCCGCTTCGGCGCCAGTAGCCGCAGTACCTGCTACGCCAGTGACGCCAGTAACGACCGTGACACCGGTTGCGCCCGTTGCGCCTAAACCCCCTGCCGCAACGGTGGCTGCAACCAAGCCTGCGCCTGCCCTAGTTCCCTTACCAGCTGCTAACGAGGTGGTTATCAGCTCGACCGACAGCCGCAAACCTGCACCAGTAAATGCCCAGGCTCCAGCCCCCACACCGGCACCTCCTGCCGTCACAACACAATCTGGAAAAGAAATAGAAGTTTTTATTGGGCCGAGTGTCCAGACCAAATCAGGTCATGCCTGGGTGGAACAGTTACCGCAAGGCAGTTACGTGGTTCAACACGCCATGCTGGCAAGTTTTCAGGATGCAGGCGTTTGGTTAAAGCGCCGTCCGGCCTTAAAACGCGCCCGCATTATTGCGCTCTACATGCCCAACCAAACCAGCCCCCGTTTCGCTGTGGTTTCAGGTCCATTTGTGTCTATGGCCGAGGCTGACACGTTTATGGCGCGGCCTTCTGTTCCCGATGGGTCGCAAGTCCGCGCATCCCGCTCTATGAAAGAGCAATTAAGTGCCGAGGCTGCCAAA
The DNA here is from genome assembly GCA_945888535.1 of Bordetella parapertussis. GTDB lineage: Bacteria > Pseudomonadota > Gammaproteobacteria > Burkholderiales > Burkholderiaceae_C > Allorhodoferax > Allorhodoferax parapertussis_A. Next base: position 11,535 of record CAMDAN010000047.1, on the reverse strand, counting down.
GCAGCCGCTAACCGACGTAAAGAGGTCAAGCCGTGAGTGAGCCTACATTTATCAAGTCAAGCGAACCCTTTAAGGTGGCCATGCCCGAGGGCAGCACGGTCGCGCGAAGCCAAAAAGCCAAAGTTGGCGACGATGTTCGCCGCGTTTTGGCGGACGATGAGTTTGTGAATGTGGAAGATACCCATTCAGATCAAATGGAAAGTGGTGCGAGCGGCGGCATAAAAAAAGACAAATTCGCCAATGGGGACAGGTCAATCAGTCAAAACTCTGCTCGCCTACAAAATAGTGGCGGCCTAAAAAACAGCTCTTTTGTCAGCGGCACGGGGACTTCTTCAAGCCGTTCTCAAACCCAAACCAGCAAACTTAATTCCCCAGAGGCTCAAGCCGCAGCTTTAGCTGCCGATTCAATCGAAGAAGAGCGGCTTGCTATGCTGGAAATGAACTTCCCAGCCCGGATTGTTCACCTCAAGATCGAAAACGACACCATCCGCGAGCAGCTCAATGAACTCAACGCACAAATAAAACCTGGGCGCAAATAAGGCCTATTTTTGGTACCACTTATGACCGATTCAAACCCACAATCCACTGGCCCAGATGAGCCGCCTTTGGACGCGCCTGCCTACCCAAGCGAAGACCAAGCTAGCGCCCCGGGTTTGGGTGCCCACGACCAGGAAACCCACGAAGAAACGCAGAGCCTGACCGATGAAGAGACTCATGAAGTGACCCATGACGGAGAAGAACACCACGAGAACGCCGCCCCGCATGACCACGAACTCACCGACATGAAATCAACGCTGCTCGACGCAGCGGAGCTTTCGAACCGCGCAGCGGGTCTGGCGGCCAAGGCCGGCTCAGATTTACACAGCGCGGCAGACCACGTGATGGAGAGCAATGCCTCCGTGCGCATTTACGGGATTGTTGTGCTGGCCGCTTTTGCAATTTTGATGATGATTGGTTTGGGGCTGTTTGGCTTTATGTCGATGCGCCTGCAAACCCGTATCAGCCAAGCCGACGCCATGCTACTTGCCGTTGGCAAACGCGTCGTTGCCATGGACGAATCGATTGAACTCCTCACCGACACGGGTGAGCGTTTACGCGACATGGCGGCTAAGCAAGATCTTTTGGCAAGCCAGCAACTCAAAAACGAAACCCGGCTTGAAGACGTGATGCGGGTGGCCCAATCGGCCTCTGACGCGCTGATCAAACCCGCTGCTGATACCAAGGGGCCTGATTTGGCCAAACTCTTGCAAGCCTTAGACGCCCGAATGCAAAGCCAAGCCGCTGCGATTGCTGCACTCTCAAGCCAAACCCGTGCTGCCGCGGCGCCTCGCACCGATACAGCTGCAGTTCGCAAAGAAGTAGAAGCCATGCTGCGCCAGCAAAAAGCGGTTGAGGCAGCCGCCAAACCGGTGATGGTTGCGCCTCCGGTGAAGCCCAAGGAAAACTTGGTGCAATACCCCCGCACCCAGCCCCAAGGCTCACAAACACCTTAAATAGAACGCAAGCCGAATTTTTGAATTTTTTCGATCAGCGTGGTGCGCTGAACGTTGAGTAAACGGGCGGTTTGCGACACGTTGCCCTTGGTTCGGCTCAGTGCTTGGGATATAAATTCACGCTCTATTTCGGCCATGCGGTGTTTGAGCGACAAACCCTCGGGTGGCAAGATAGGCAACCCTTGCGCCAAGGACGGCGAGCTTGTATCCGGCAAGAAAACGGCATCCTCTTCGGGCTCGTCCGCGCCCTCATCAAAAATACCCCCCTTGCTTGGGGAATCCAAAGCCGCGGTTTCCATCAAGCCCAAAGGCTCGTTGATTTCGGCCGGCTCTTTTTCTTCGGTCGCCGCTTGCGCCTTAAACACTGCCAAGCCCTTAGGCAACATGGTTGTCGAAAAGGTTTTGAGGGTCAGGCATTGGCCCGCAAACAGGGTGCTAAAACGGTCAATCAAATTGGAGAGTTCACGCACATTGCCAGGCCAGTGGTAGGCCTGCAAGGCTTGGGAAAAATCGTCGGCAAAGCTAATGGGTTTGGCGCCGGTGGCTGCGTGGTGCTTGGCGAAAAAACCCAAGAGCAAAGGAATGTCCGTAGAGCGGTCGCGCAGGGGCGGCGTATTCAAAGGCAATACGTTCAAGCGGTAGTACAAGTCTTCACGGAACCGCCCTGCGGCAATTTCAGCCTCTAAATCGCGGTGGGTCGCAGCGATCACACGCACATCAACCGCCACCGATTTGGTGCTGCCAACAGGGTCCACCATGCGCTCTTGCAAGACCCGCAGCAACTTGACCTGCAAGTCCAACGGCAAATCGCCAATTTCATCCAGAAAAATTGAGCCCTTGTGGGCCAACTCAAAGCGCCCCACCCGGTCGGTTACCGCGCCCGTAAAAGCCCCCTTGCGGTGGCCAAATAATTCGCTTTCAATCAAGTCTTTGGGGATCGCGGCGCAGTTGATCGGAACAAAGTTGGCGCTGGCGCGGTGCGAAAGGTCGTGTAGCGAACGCGCGACAATTTCTTTGCCCGTCCCGCTTTCACCCGTAATTAAAACGGTAGAGCTCGAGGCCGCTACCACCGGAAGCAGCTCCCGAATGGCTTTGATTGCCGCACTTTCTCCTACAAAATTGGACGAATTTTTGGACATCGGAGAAACTAGGGGTTCAGAGAGACACTTTGCGACGGGTCGTGGGGCGGCGTTGGGCGTTTGAAGACCGAACGTTGAGGTTTAATAATACCAGCGAGTGTCAATTTTCGGACAGTACACCTCTGTTTTTTTCATATTTTTGCAAAGTGGCCACATTTAGCTCAACCGCGCTCAAGTTTGGCGGCTTACTACCGATTCCCAAAAGGTCTACATAAGGATCCTGTATGAATCCCCTACTGCCTCTTACCCTCGGTATCGCTGTGAGCTTGCTCAGCGCCTGTCAAATGGCCCCACTGCAAACCGCAGCAAGCGACATCTTTGCCAACCCCACGCCGCAATCGCTACCGTTGATTGAAAAGCGGGAAAGCCTGACTGCGACCGGCTACGCCGTGATCAGCATTCAAAACCACCGCACCCCTGCGCAACAACGCCTTTTGGCGATTCGCGCCGCCAAGCTTGACGCTTACCGCTCGCTCACTGAACAGGTTTACGGCCTGCGCTTAGATGCCACGGCGACGGTGGCCGACATGGTGGTTCAAAACGACACCTTTCGCAGCCGCGTTGAAGGCGTGATTTACGGCGCGACCTTGGTCAGCATCACCCCGTCCGGCGACGACACCTACGAGACCACTTTGTCACTGGACAAAGCGGTGGTGCAAGACCTGCGCATGTTGTACCTTGGCCAGTTGACCGCCAAAGCCAAATAAGGTCCCCGATGCAAACACCAATGCGCCGCTTGCTGCAAGACATTGCCCCTGCTTTTTCTAAGCCTGGTCTGGCCTTGGCGCTATGGGCGAGCGTCTGGTGCTCATCCGTGGCAGCTCAAACACTGAACCTAGAAGACCGGCTCGCTGCGATTCGCAGCAGCTTGGTTCAAGCGGCCCTTGAAGAACCCACCCAAGTGCAATCGACCCAATGGATTGATGCCAAAGGGGTGTTACAAGAAAGCAGTACGTTTCGCAACGGCATGAAGATTCGTGGTGTGCGCGTTTTGGCTTACGGCACCGATGCCCAAGGCCAGCCCAATGCCAAGCTGGAATTACAAAACAAAAGCGCGCTTGAAAAACAAGCCTGTAGCGTTGCTGCAGCAAGCACCCTGCAACACGTAATTTCTTTTACGATCGATACAGGCGGACCTTGGTCGGCCGATGACGCGCCGCTGGTTGACGCGCTGCGAACCGCTTTAAACGCTGAATGGCAGCGTGCAAGTGTCACCTCTGCGTTATGGCGTTTAAGTGACCGCAGCTACGAAGACTCTCGCTCAGCCTACCAACAGGCTTTACTCGGTAACAGCGGCGATGACATTCCTTTGAAAATTCAAATCAGTGTTTTCATGGCACAGAAAAAAGACAAGCAAAGCGTGGTTCAGATGCGCATGACCCTGACCGCCCGCAACCAAAGCAAACCCTTGGCGCAGTCGATTTTGCCGATGGTACTGGACGCTAAAAACTCCAACTGGGGTGCGCCACAGCTTAGCGACGTCGCCATGGCGATGCTGTCTCAACAAGTCAAAGCAGCCGCCCAAACCCTACAAAGCGCACTGGCCTGCAAGCCGGTGCAAGCTGAAGTGACCCAGGCCATGGGGACGCAAGTGCGTATCAACATGGGCTCAGTGGCTGGCGTGAAGGTGGGCGATGAATGGTTGTTGGCCGATGGGCAAAAATTTCCCCAACGCGTACTTGAAGCCGGCGTCGCCTCGCAAACCGTTTTAGCCCGCGTCCAATTGGTGGGCGAACACTTCGCACAACTCAAACCCGTGGCCGGGCCGATGCAATCGGTGCAGCGCCAATGGTCCGCTTGGTCCGCCGACGGCCCGCGTTAATATTGCGACCTATGCATTGAGCAGGAAAACCGCCATGACATTTTTGACCCGTCCCTTCACTCTCGCCTGCGCTTGTTTGGTTTTTTTTGGCGTGGGTGTGAGCGCATTTGCCGCTGAAAAAAACAGCGCAATGCCTAGCGCACCAGCTGCACCAACGACACCAGCCGCAACAAAAGCTAACACTCCAAGCGCTCCTTTGATAACCATTCCAGGAACCTACACCCCAAAATCCAGCGACACGCTAGACAAAATCATTGGGCTGACCCTAAAAGACAGTCCTCTGCGCATAGAGATTCTTCGCCAAGCGTTTATCAGCCAAAACCCCAAAGCCTTTACCGGTGGCAAGACGCTCAAGGTCACCAAAGGCTTGGTGCTGACCGTGCCAGACCATGACCAGCTTTTGCTCGACACGGTCGGCGAGAAGGTACAAGCCATTGCCACCATTCGCCATGAAGCCAGCACCAACGCCGAGGAGCGTAAGCGCTGGGTTCGCTACCCGTGATTTCCCCCACGGAGGGCCCCGCCCCGCGCCCTCTTGCCATCTTTCCGCAAGGCGGCGTTCCTGCACCTTTGCTTGAAGGCTCCACCTCACGTGGCTTTGACCTCAAAGATGTACAGGTCGTCCAAGCCCTGCCTGCGGCGCAAGCCCAGCAAATGGATTTGATGTTGCGCGGACGCCAAATCGGCGCTCCCATCAGCACCTACGCCGCAACCATCGCCCCATTACCCCAATTAGCCCAGACTGCGCCGGTATTGGCTTTGCAAAACATCCAAGCCGCAGTCACTTCCGGGTTGGCTTGGGCGCCTGCCACGGGGATGGAGGGAACTTTCTCGCGCTTAGGCAGCCTGCTGTACCGCCGAGCGGGCTTACCCGACTTAAAAGACCTTTTTAAGCCCGGCGGCTTAGACGCTTTGCTTACCCAAAAAGCCCCTGACCGTCCTGAGCTTCAAGCCCAGTGGCAAGCCATGCGCTTATCGATGCAACAGCCGTCGCCCGAAGCCATCCGCGAAGCCGTGATGGCTGCGATGGGGTCGGAGACCAACATCGCCCGCGTGCGCAAGCCTTCACCGCTTGATCCCAAACAAATGCTGCACCAAATTTTGGGGCTGCTGTCTGACAGTTCCGAAGAAGACACCGAAGACCGACAGCGCATCAAACGCGGAATCGGCGACCTTGACGCCGCGCAGGTTGCTGCCGTTCAGGCTCAAAACCAAGGCGATCTCAACTTTCGCATGGTCGTGCCTTTTGTCGATGCCGAGCCGATTGAGCTCGCCTTTGAGCGTAAGCAAGGAAAAAATGAGGACACGCCGGTGTACAGCGTGAGCTTGCATTCCCAAAGTACCGACTACGGAGAAATGTGGCTACAGGCGGATTTACAAGGCAGCGACCAAATCGACCTGACCTTGTGGGCCGTGCGCGAATCTTTGGTGAAGATGGCACAAGAGGGAACGGCAGCCTTGAGCCAAAACCTGCAAGACGCGGGCCTGGCGATGCGCTCCTTTCGGGCGCACCATGGCGCTCGGCCTGAGCCCGCGCCCGACCTCCAACTTCACGCCCAACCCGGCACCGTGGTGGATTTGCAAGCATGAGCCGCAAAAAAGCCATCGCCCTGGAATACGGGCGTAACGCCACGCCCATCGTGACGGCCAAAGCCGAAGACGAGATGGCGCTGGCGATGATTGCAGCAGCGCGGGAACAAGGCGTCTTTATTACCGAAGACCCTGAGCTCTTGGCGCTTTTGAGCCGCTTGCAGGTCGATCAGGCGATTCCGCCCGAGCTTTACACGGCGGTGTCGGTGATTTTGGCGAGGGTGTATTGGCTCAAGGGCATGCGCCCCGGCGATGAAAAGACAAGCGACCAACCCCTTGGGGCGGCGTCGGCGTCGGCTTAAGTTTAGGCGTCGCTGTAACCGGTATTGCGCGAAAAGCGCGAAATATGACCGAGCCGGTCGTATACCTCGACCGAACTCGACGCATCTTGCAAACGCAAGCTTTGTAGCGTTCCCCGAATCGCTTCGAGTTTGCGGTCCATCAGAACAGTATTGCGCCGGTGCAGGTCACGGCATTCGATCATGGTTTGGCGAAAGGCCTGCCATTCGGGCAGGGTTTGAACATCTTGGGCGTTAGGCGCTAAGCGGGTAATTTCGAGCAGCAACTCGTTTTTTACCGGCTGTAACTGTTCAAACTGGTCTAACTCTTGGTTGCGCAAAGCCTCAAACTCGCGCTCCAAAATTTGCGACAACTGGGTCGCAAGGTCTTGGGCTTGGCGAATCGGGTCTGTCAACGCAGGTTCAACCACTGATCATTTGTTCCATCGCTACAAAGCTCTCGGCAATGCGGCGGGGGTTGAGCGGGTATTGGCCGTCTTGGATGGCTTTCTTGATGGAATCCACCTTGGAGCGGTCAAAGTCAGGTTCTTGCTTGATGCGCTCGCGCACTTTGGCAAAACCTGCCACTTCAGCGCCTGCGCTTGCAGCGACGGATTTGCTGGCGGCTACTTCCACTTCAGAGGGAGGCGGCAAGCCAGCCGTCGGTGCGCCAGCCTTCAAGGCTTGCTTTTCGGCCGATTTGCGGAGCTGCACATCATTGGATGCAGGGCGTTGGTAATTGGTGATCGGGTTCGTCATGGTGGGCTCTTTTCAGTAAATTGCTGCTTACTTATGGGGGTTATCTGCTCTTACATCGACCTCTCAAAAAATAACTTGAGGATTTTTTCCACTTTTTTTACAACTTTTTTCAAAACGGGGCTACAGACCCCGAACCGCGCTCGGACCGGTGACCACACCAGTGATATATCGGCCCGACTCCGGATTTTTTAAGCGAATTTGGTCCCCCATTTTGCCATCTTGGGTGGCTTCTACCCGCGCTGTGATGGAAAAACCACTGCTTTGGGTCACGGTCAGAACCACCAACTGGCCTTGTTTTACTAAAACGGCACTGCGAACGTCATGGCTGCGCAACGGAACGCCAGCGGCCACATCCCGCACCATTTCGCCATTTTCAACATCTTTGATCGAACCCACGGCTTGGGGATCCAGCCCCTCACCGGAATGCTCTATCTCTTGCAAAACTGCGACCGAGACCCGCGATCCGGCCCGAAGCAACTGACTGGCAACGACTACTTTTCGCTTTGTCGCAACCTTAGACGCACTGTTTGACACATTGGCCGTAGCCTTGGGAACAACCGCAGCGCTGACCCCGGGCTTAAGCAACACCCGCATATACAACTGCCAATTGGGGTTACCCAAACAGCGAACGCGAATCGTCTCGCGCGAGGCAAAAGGCAAATCCATGACCAAGGGCCGGTCGCAGGTTTGTAACTGCAGCCGGCTGTCCATCGGAGCAAAGCCAAATTGGTCCGACGCCAATTGCTGGGTTTGTTGGACCCAACGTCCGACCTCGGCAAGCAACTTTTCCCCCACTTCGGGCTCTTGGGGGGGCGTTTGTTGGGCTGAAACGGCCAAAGCCACGCCCATAGCGATGCCAGCAAAGCACTTAACTAGGAACTTCAAACGGTGGCACAGCAATTGCATGAGTGTTCAGGTCGGTGTTGAAAAAATGACATTGTGAAGGAATACCTCTATGACCGCGCAAGAACAGTGCCACTTTTTCCAGCTCCGATCCCCGGCCTGCCAAGGCCTAACCCACATTTGTACCGAGTAAGAGTATGTTGACCAGTGACGCTACCCACACCGCCGCCTTAAGCCTTGTGCCCGCCCGGCCGGAAACCTTACTCGGCCGGCCTGCGCCGCAAATGTCTACTGCGCCGACGGCTTTTGCCCAAGCCTTGCAAGACGCGCAAACCCCCGCCCCCGCAAATAACGCCCAACCCAACCCAGCCCCAAAAATCATCACGATTGGCAGCGGCGACACGCTAATCGGCGTGATCCGCGACCAGGCCGAAGCGCGGGGACTTAAATTAACCGGCTCACAAGAAATGCGCTTAGCCCGCCAAGTAGCCGACGTCAACCGCATCAGCAACCCCGATCGGATTTTTGTCGGTCAAAAAATTGACCTCTCTTCTTTAGACCGTGATTTATCAGGCGGCCCAGAAGGGCTCATGCCGATGATGGGAGCCGCCTTACGCGCTACCCCGGCGATGCAAAACCTGGCTATCAAGCCCCTCCCCCCAAGCGTGGTCAGACTCTCCAGCGCCCATCCCGTTTTAGAAAAAACGCTAGACCGTGCGGTTGCCAAAGGGTTTATTCCTCCGGCAGACAAAGCCGCGGTGTTTGACAAGATTGTGCAAATGGGCTCTAACCATAAGTTCTCACCTGACGACTTTGCGCGGATGACGCTCATGGAAAGCGACGGCATGAACCCCCGCGCGAGTAACCAGCGTTGCCACGGCATCATTCAATTTTGTGATGGCCCCGCTCGCGGAGCGGCCTCGGCCGGTTTTGCTGCCAATCCCAAAGCGATTTTGGATTTGAGTGTTCACAAACAATTGAGCCTGGTCGATAAATACTTTGATGACGTAGGTTTGAAAAATCAAGGCCCGGCGGGCTTGGAAGACCTGTACCTCTCGGTCCTTAATCCCGCTTCGCGCCAAGAACGCGTTGCCGATACCCCTTTAAATATCCAAGGCAGCCAAGCGCGTGCCTTGCACGTAGGCAGCGACACCAGCGCCCCGATTACCCGACAGTCGATCCGACAAGGCCTGCTGCAAAACGCCGCCCAACGCTTAGGGCAAATGCTGCCCGCATCCATGCGAGTGCAAGCCCAAAAGGCGCAGCAGTACGCAGAGAACAGCAACCCTTAAAACAAAAAACACCAAAGCGGCAAAGGTTTGCCGCTTTTTGCGTTACGGGCACCGCTAAAGCAGGAAAAGGGAAGGACACACGCAGGCAGAGGCCTGATGGCATGCAATTTGCATGATGAGTATTAAGAAAGCCGTTTTGTCTTTATAGATGTCGGCATTACGGCAAAAAACTTTAACGCAATGGAGTCATTAGCATGAACATGATCGATAACGCCTTCAGCGTTCACGAGAAAGCACTGGGTGTTCGCAGCCAGCGCATGGAATTGCTTTCGCGCAACATTGCCAATGCCGACACACCCAATTACAAAGCGGTGGACGTTGATTTCAAGGAGGTCTTGAAAAACACCCAAGACAGCGCCTTGCAAACCACCCACAGCAACCACCTTAACCAAGGCGCGGACAGCACTGCCAGCGGCGTGAAATTCCGCGTCCCTTTTAACGTGGCATTTGACGGAAACACGGTCGAACTCCCGGTAGAGCAGGCCAAGTTTGGTCAATACGCCGCTGAATACCAAACCACGCTGAGTATTTTGGAAAGCCGCATCAGCGGAATCCGCAAAGCATTGCGAGGAGATTAATCATGGCACTCGACAACCTCTTTAATATTGCTGGTTCTGCGCTGAACGCGCAAACCGCCCGTATGAATGCGACCGCATCCAACTTGGCCAATGCGGGCGCTGTTGCCGCCAGCGACAAAGATGCCTTTCGCGCTAAGCGCACCGTCTTTAAAACCATCATGGAAGAACTCGGCTCGACTACGTCGGTCAACACTGGCGGTGTCAAGGTCAGCGGTATCAAAGATGACCCTAAGCCCATCGCTCGGATGTCAGACCCTGGCAACCCTTCGGCGGACAAAGACGGCTATGTGTTCCTCTCTAACGTCAATGAGATGACCGAGATGGTCGAGATGATGGCGGCAGCGCGGTCTTACCAAAACAACGTCGAGGTGGTTAACACCGCCCGCCAACTGATGATGCGAACCCTCGACATCATCAAGAGTTAATTTGCATTCGTCCCACAACTTTTAAAACACAAAGACCTGCGAGACCGCCATGGCCAACCTAGACCTTCTTAGCGCAAACACCCAAAGTAACTCAGCTTGGACTTCAGCCGTACCCAACAGCATTCGCACCACCGCCCAAGACGACAAAGCCAAGCTCACCGCAGCAACAGGTCAATCGTCGATGGGCCAAAAAGATTTTTTACTCTTGTTTACTACGCAGCTTAAAAATCAAGATCCGTTAGATCCGGTCAAAAACGAAGCGTTCGTCGCCCAGCTGGCGCAGTTCTCTCAGTTAGAAGCCACCACCAATATGGACAGCACCTTGACCAAATTTGTGGACAGCATGTCAAGCAACCAAATTACCAGCACTGCCAACCTCATTGGCGGAAAAGTGTCGGTGCCGGATGGTCCCGCCCAATTGCTCAATGGCCAACCGGTCAAAACCGTCATCAGCTTGCCCTCGGGCGCTGACGGCGTGCAGTTCAAAATTTACGATGCCAAGGGTATTTTGGTCAACACCAAAATCGTTGGCGCCCAAACCGCTGGCGATATGAACTGGTCTTGGGACGGCAAAGACGACGCGGGCAACGCCCTGCCCGACGCCACCTACAGCATCAAAGCCGCGGCAGTGAGCCAAGGCAAAGTGATTAACCCTGCGGTGAGCACCATGGCCACGGTCATTGGTATCAGCCAGCAGCCCGACAAAACCATGCTGCTGCAAATTCAAGGCGGAAAAACCGTCAAGTTAGCAGACGTGACCCGTATTGACGGCTAAGCCCCGCAAGCCCCCTTTTTAAACCCACACCCTAGCAACTCCCGGAGAAACCCACCATGTCTTTCTATACCTCGCTAACCGGTCTTAATGCTGCCACTGCCATGTTGGGCGTGACAGCCAATAATATTTCCAACGTTGGTACCACCGGCTTTAAGCGCTCACGCGCTGACTTTGGAGACATTTTCGCGACCTCGCCTTTGCAAAAAGCTTCTTCTACCGTGGGTCAGGGTGTTTCCTTGAAACAGGTGAGCCAGGAATTTAGCCAGGGTAATATTTCGTTCTCCTCTAACGCCTTGGACTTGGCGATCACGGGTGACGGCTTCTTCCCGCTGCGCTCTGCTGACGGCTTGACAGACACCTACACCCGAAACGGCTCTTTCTCTTTGAACGAACAGTTCAACGTGGTGAACTCGGCAGGCCAGCGTTTGATGGCGGCAACGGTTGACTCGACCGGTAGTGCGAACGTGAATGACCGCGTGGTCTTAACCATCCCCCAGAAAACCTCCGGCGAAGCCAAACAAACCTCGGCGGTTTCTTTGGG
>CAMDAN010000046.1 GCA_945888535.1 Bordetella parapertussis | reverse complement strand
GAAATGAGCAAGTTAGTAGGTTTGGTCGGCTGGCGAGGTATGGTCGGCTCGGTGTTGATGGACCGCATGATTCAGGAAAAAGACTTTGACCTGATCGAGCCATTGTTCTTTTCTACATCCAACGCAGGCGGCAAGGCCCCCGCGATGGCCAAGAACGAAACCACGCTGCAAGACGCCTTCAGCATCGAGCAGCTCAAGCGCTGCGAGATCATCATCACCGCCCAAGGCGGCGATTACACCTCTGAAGTCTTCCCCAAACTCCGCGCTGCGGGCTGGAACGGCCACTGGATCGACGCCGCTTCAACCCTGCGCATGGAAAAAGACGCCGTGATCATCCTCGATCCGGTCAACATGCCTGTGATCAAAAACGCATTGGCCCACGGAGGCAAGAACTGGGTGGGTGGCAACTGCACGGTGTCGTGTATGTTGATGGGCGTGGGCGCCCTTTTTAAGGCCGGGTTGGTCGAATGGATGAGCACCCAAACTTACCAAGCAGCATCAGGCGGCGGCGCGCAACATATGCGCGAACTGTTAACCCAATACGGCACCCTGAATGCCGAAGTCAAAGCTTTGCTGGATGACCCGAAAAGCGCGATTTTGGAAATCGACCGTTTGGTGGTCGCCAAGCAACGCGCCCTAACATCTGCTGAGACCTCCAACTTTGGCGTGCCTTTGGGCGGCTCACTCATTCCCTGGATCGACAAAGATTTGGGCATTGGTAAAACCCGCGACGAGTCTGGCTGGGGCACATCCAAAGAAGAGTGGAAAGGCATGGCCGAGACCAATAAAATTTTGGGAATTGGCGAAGGATTCAACTCTGCCGCTGTTCCCGTGGACGGTTTTTGTGTGCGTGTAGGCGCGATGCGCTGCCACAGCCAAGCATTGACTTTCAAGCTGAAAAAGCAGGTTCTCGTGGCCGACATTGAAGCCATGATCGCTGCCGATAACGCGTGGGTCAAAGTGGTTCCCAACAACCGCGAAGCCACCATCAAAGACTTAACCCCCGTGGCCGTCACTGGCACGATGACCATTCCCGTAGGTCGCATTCGGACCCTTGCGATGGGGCCCGAGTACATTGGCGCATTTACCATCGGCGACCAATTGCTGTGGGGCGCGGCTGAACCGTTACGCCGTATGCTGCGTATTTTGTTAGACGCATAAAAAAACTTACGCGAGATGAGAAAGAGAGCGACTCTGTGAGATTGAAGACTTTTTTATGGCAACGTTGGCTAGGGCAAGCGGCTCTCGTTCTCTTTTTTCTAGGAAGCCAGAGCGCTTTCGCCCTCACGCTCGGCCGTATTCATGTTCAATCGGCGCAGGGGCAAGCGCTTCGCGCCGAATTGGATATTGCCAATATGAACGCCGAAGAGTCTGCGTCGGTCAAGGCCAGCATCGCGCCTGAAACGTCATTTGCAGCGATGGGCTTGGAATACAAGCCTCTCTTTGCAGATATTCAAATCACGCTTGAGCGGCGTAGCGACGGAAACCAGTTTTTTAAATTCTTAAGTCTGTCGATCGTTAACGATAAGTACTTGGATATGGTGCTTGAGGTGCGATGGACTGCTGGGCGCATTGTTCGTAACTTCACGCTGCTTCTTGACCCGCCCAAGTCATCAGAGGCCGCCAAGGCAGCTGAAACGCTGGCTTCACCTGCCTTGGTAGACGAGCCCAAAACCTCAGACAAAGCAACGCCCCAAAAGCCAACGTCCCACACCGTTGTGGTGGTGGCGGGAGATACCGCCGGAGCCATCGCAAACCAGATGAAACCCATCGGCACGTCTGTGGAGCAAATGCTGATTGCACTGCAGCAATCCAACCCGAGTGCGTTTATCAACGGCAACATCAATCAAATTCGTGCGGGCGCGGTCCTCACGATTCCAGACCAAGCGGACATTCAAAAGATCAACGCCCAAGACGCGGCCGAGGCGGTTAAAGCACAAGCCCAAACCTTCAATGACCGTCGCAATGCGGCTGCACAAGCGGCAGCGGCCAAGTCCGCAACGGGCGATCAGCTCACCCTCTCCAAGGGCGCGTCTCTTGAACAAGCTGAATTAGCCAAGATCGCTAAAGATCGCAGCCAAAAAGACGAAGCCGCTCAAACCGCAGAATTGGCCAAGAATATTGCCGATCTCAACCAGCTCGCCCAAGCTGCAGTGGCCTTGTCAGCACCACCCGCTGCCGCTGCATCTTCCCCCGCCCTCGCTGCTTCAGCACCCGCAATTGAAAAATCCATCCCTGCGCCTATTTCTAAAGACTACACCACCGAGGGCTTGGTCGGCGGCGCTGTGGTTCTTTTTGGAGCGCTGTGGTGGTACCGAAGCAAACAAACGCCAAGCGCGTGGACGCCAGAGCCGGAGCTGGCGCAGCCCGCTAAAACAGAGCCTCAAGAAATGGATTCCGTTCAAACAGCCGCAAAAGCCATGGGCTTTGACCTCTCGGATTTGTCACTTGATTTAGAACCGCCAAAGTCCGGGCCTCAGCAAAAGTGAGCGATGTGAGCGATGTGAGCAACGTAAGAATAGCGCTTGGCATCAGTTACAACGGCCAAGCCTACCAAGGCTGGCAAAGCCAAAGTTCTGGGCTGACCGTTCAAGACAAACTCGAAGCGGCGTTACAACAATTCACCAACCACAAAGTCTCCACCCTGTGCGCGGGAAGAACCGACGCCGGGGTTCACGCGCTGATGCAAGTGGTGCACTTTGATACCCCCCTTGAACGCAACACGAATGCGTGGTTGCGCGGAACGAATGCGGGCTTGCCCCACGATATCGCGGTTGAATGGGCACAAGAAGTTCCTGCAACGTTTCATTGCCGCGCCAGTGCCAGCACCAGACGCTATGCCTATATTCTTAAAGAATCGGCGGTTCGACCTTCTGTGGAAGGGGGGCGCGTGGGTTGGGCGTTCAGACCCCTCGACGGAACTGCCATGCGTGAAGCGGCGCAGATCTTGGTAGGAGAACACGATTTCACATCCTTTCGGGCGTCACAGTGCCAAGCCCTGTCGCCTATCAAAAATTTAGCGTCTGTTTCCATCACCCAACGCGGGGCCTACTGGCGCATGGAGTTTGAAGCTAATGCTTTTTTACACCACATGATTCGAAACATCATGGGCTGCTTGGTTCAGATTGGCTTTGGCAAGCAACCGGTATCGTGGATGCAAGAAGTGATAGATGCCCGCGACCGTGACTTTGCAGCCCCGACCTTTCCTCCCGATGGGCTGTATTTCTTGGGTCCGCGCTATCCTGCCCACTTTGCAATTCCCGAGCGTACGTCTGCGTATGATTGGCTGCCATGAAACCCTCAAGCTCCACTCCCGCTCTAACGCCCATTCGAACGCGAATCAAAATCTGCGGCCTCACGCGCGAGGAGGATGTCGACGCGGCAGTGGCTGGGGGAGCCGATGCGATTGGGTTTGTACTTTACGCGGCCAGCGCGAGGGCGGTGAGTGTGGATCGCGCCGCCCAACTTGCTAAGCGTTTACCCCCTTTTGTGAGTCCAGTTTTGCTTTTTGTGAACCACGACGCTGCCTTTGTGGCGCAAGCGCTAGCCGCCGTGCCCCATGCTTACGCCCAGTTTCATGGAGATGAAAGCCCCGAGCAATGTCTCAGTCTGTCGCAAAATGGCGTCCGGCCCTACCTTCGGGCCGCCAGAATCCCCCTTGGGGACGCAGGTCAGGGCTTTGATCTCGTAAAATACGCCCATGTTTACTCTCACGCCCAAGCCTTGCTGCTCGACGCCCATGTCGACGGTTTTGGCGGCAGCGGCAAGGCATTCAATTGGTCACTTCTTCCTCTAAACGTCAACGCTCACCTCGTCTTGAGTGGTGGACTCACTGCTGCAAACGTGGCCGACGGCATTGCGCAGGTTCGCCCGCGCTGTAAAACGCTGGCCGTCGATGTGAGCTCCGGCGTCGAAGCCGATGGCCCTGGAGGTTCAACCCTCAAAGGCATCAAAGACGCCGAAAAAATCAACCAGTTTGTCGCCGCCGTTCGGGCCGCTGACCAACACCTTGCAGGATTGTGATACCTATGTTTTCTTACCAACAACCCGACGTCAAAGGGCACTTTGGAAATTACGGTGGAAGCTTTGTCTCCGAGACACTGACACACGCCATCAATGAACTCAAAGCTGCCTACGCGAAGTACCAAAACGATCCCGCGTTTGTCGCGGAATTTAAATCCGAATTAGCCCATTTTGTGGGCCGTCCCTCCCCTATTTATCACGCAAACCGGATGAGTCGCGAAATGGGCGGGGCGCAAATCTATTTAAAGCGCGAAGACCTCAACCACACCGGTGCCCACAAAATCAACAACACCATTGGCCAAGCCATGCTGGCCAAACGCATGGGTAAACCGCGCGTGATTGCTGAAACGGGTGCCGGTCAGCACGGTGTCGCAACAGCCACCATTTGTGCACGTTACGGCTTGGAGTGCGTGGTGTACATGGGCAGTGAAGACGTGAAGCGCCAAAGCCCCAACGTCTACCGCATGAAGCTTTTAGGTGCGACCGTGATTCCCGTTGAAAGCGGTAGCCGAACCCTCAAAGACGCTTTAAACGAAGCCATGCGCGATTGGGTTGCCAATGTGGACAATACGTTCTACATCATTGGCACCGTTGCAGGTCCACACCCTTACCCGATGATGGTTCGGGACTTCCAAAGCGTGATCGGCACCGAATGCATTGCACAAATGCCCGGCATGCTGGCCAAGCTCAATGCAGTTAACCAACAACCCGACGCAGTCATTGCCTGTGTGGGCGGCGGAAGTAACGCGATGGGTATTTTTTACCCCTATATCCCATTTGAAAATACCCGCCTCATCGGCGTTGAGGCTGCTGGCGAAGGCATGGACAGTGGCAAACACTCAGCCTCGATTCAACGCGGCAGCCCCGGCGTTTTACACGGCAACAGAACCTACGTTCTTCAAGACGACAACGGCCAAGTGACTGAAACCCACAGCATCAGCGCAGGCTTAGACTACCCCGGCGTCGGCCCAGAACATGCGTTTTTAAACGACATCGGGCGGGCCCAGTACGTAGGTGTGACAGACAAAGATGCGCTTGCAGCTTTCCATTACCTGTGCCGTACCGAAGGCATTATTCCGGCCCTTGAATCAAGCCACGCCATCTCCTATGCCATGCAACTGGCAAAAACGATGCGCCCTGACCAATCTATTTTGGTGAACCTTTCTGGCCGCGGAGACAAAGACATTGGAACTGTTGCTGACCTCAGCAATGGAGACTTTTATTGCCGCCCCAGCTGCAAAGGCCAAAGCGTTAAAGGCGGCGAGCAGCAAGTTCATTTGCACAAAGTAGGAATTGCCGCATGAGCCGCATCAACGCCAGCTTCGCAGCGCTCAAAAGCCAAGGCCGCAAAGCGCTGATTCCCTTTGTCACGGCGGGTTACCCGTTTGCCGATGTAACGCCTGAGTTGATGCATGCCATGGTGGCCGGCGGCGCCGATGTCATTGAACTCGGCGTTCCTTTTTCTGATCCTAGCGCCGACGGCCCCGTGATTCAAAAAGCCGGCGACAAGGCTTTGGCTTTTGGCATTGGTTTAAGCCAGGTTTTGCAAATGGTGCGGGACTTTCGACAAACCAACCAAACCACGCCCGTGGTTCTCATGGGGTATGCCAACCCCGTTGAACGCTACGACCAAAAACATCCGCTCCCCGGCGTTTCTAGCCCGTTTGTGAAGCATGCCGCAGAGGCCGGAGTAGATGGCGTCTTGATTGTTGACTACCCTCCGGAAGAATGCGAAGCTTTTGCACAGGACTTGCGTGCCCACGGCTTAGATTTGATCTTTTTGCTTGCTCCTACCAGTACCGACGCTCGGATGGCCCAGGTCGCAAAAATTGCAAGTGGTTATGTGTACTACGTATCGCTCAAAGGCGTCACCGGGGCAGGAACGCTCGATACCGATGCGGTAGAAGCCATGCTCCCCCGCATCAGAAAGCATATTCACACCCCAGTCGGCGTAGGATTTGGGATTCGCGACGCAGAAACGGCCAAGACCATTGCCAAAGTCGCTGACGCTGTGGTCATTGGTAGCAAAATCATTCAACTCATTGAACACCAAACCCGGTCGCAGGTTGCCATAACGGCGCAGAATTTCCTCCAAGAAATTCGTCACGCCATGGATGCGTAAACTCCATCGAAACCAAAAAAGCAAAGGCGCCCTATGAGCTGGCTTGAGAAACTCCTCCCCCCCACGATCACCCAAACCGATCCGGCTGACAGGCGCAGTGTTCCTGAAGGGCTTTGGATTAAATGCCCAAGCTGTGAGACCGTGCTTTACAAGACCGACTTAGAGCAAAACCAAAATGTCTGCCCTAACTGCAGCCACCACCACCGCATCGGGGCGCGGGCCCGGCTGAACGTTTTTCTTGACAACGAAGGCCGCTTTGAAATTGGCCAAGAAGTTCTCCCTGTTGATGCGCTCAAATTCAAAGACAGCCGCAAATACCCCGAGCGCTTGAAAGAGGCCCTTGAAAATACGGGTGAGACGGATGCGCTCATTGTGATGGGGGGCTCAGTCCACGGTGTGAGCTTGATCGCTGCGTGTTTTGAATTTGAATTCATGGGTGGCAGCATGGGCTCCGTTGTCGGAGAGCGTTTTGCCCGAGGGGTAGAAGCTGCAATTGAACAAAAAGTGCCGTTTTTATGCTTCACGGCGACAGGCGGTGCGCGGATGCAAGAAGGATTGTTGAGTCTGATGCAAATGGCCAAGACCAACGCTTGCCTGACCCGGCTAGCCAAAAAGGGGCTTCCCTATATCAGCGTATTGACCGACCCCACCATGGGCGGAGTCAGCGCCGGATTTGCCTTTTTGGGCGACGTAGTGATCGCGGAACCCAAAGCCTTGATCGGCTTTGCCGGCCCTAGGGTAATTGAATCCACCGTTCGCGTCACGTTGCCCGAAGGCTTTCAACGCGCGGAATTTTTACAAACCAAAGGCGCAGTTGACTTGATATGCGACCGCCGTGAACTTCGTAAAACTATTGCCGACACCCTAGCGATGTTGACTCGCCAATCCAGCGACGCTGTGGTTTAAAAAACTGCTGCCTTAGGCTGCAACAGCCATCACCGCAAAGCCTTGCAGTGCGTTAAGGATTAAGGCAGCGACCTGTAAAGCCAGCAAGAGCGCCAACGGCGAAAGATCGATACCGCCAAACAGGGGCAGAACTCGGCGTACCGGGGCCAAGAACGGCGCAACCAACCGGTCTAACCACTCCGCCATGCTCGAGCGCGTTTGCACCCAAGACAACAGCGCTGATATTAAGACCAAGCCCGTTAGCGTTGACAGCCCAATGCGAACCACTCCAAACACCGCCAAGACCAGCACCACGCCCATGTTTTGCACCGCGCCTTGTAACAGCCACAAAATCGAAAACTGAGCCAACTCCAGTAGAAACACAGCAACCAAGCTCGCTGTGTCCACAGGCCCCATGGTCGGCATCACTTTTCGCAGTGGTAAAACAATCCAATCGGTCAGCGAAAAAATAAAAGGCCCCAAGGGATTACCGGCACGCGCAGACATCGGAATTCTTTGAAACTGCATATACAGGCGCAGCAAACATGCGCCGCTGACCAAACCAACGGCCACATCAAGCAGCAAAGAAATAATTTGATAAAGCATGGTGTTTGAAGCCTCAAAAGTGAGCAGTGGATCATAGTCGCTGCAAGCCTCTTAGAATCTAGGGTTACAACCCGACTGCCATAGAGAAAAATACATGTCTGACGCCTCCCTCGCTGCCTCCGCTCCCCAAGACGAAAACCAACTGATTCTTGAGCGCCGGGAAAAACTCAACGCCATCCGCCAAGACCAAGCCGCTGGCAAAGGCGTGGCGTTCCCCAATGATTTTTCACCCAGCCACAAGGCAGCAGAGTTGTTCGAAGCGTTTGATGGCAAGACCCCAGAAGCACTCGCTGAATTAGCCGTCAAGGTCAAAGTCGCGGGCCGCATGATGCTCAAACGGGTCATGGGCAAAGCCAGTTTTTGCACACTCCAAGATGCATCCTTTGGCAGCAGCGGCGGTCGCATTCAGATCTACGTCAAAGGCGAAGAAATTGGAGAAGACCTGTACGCCTCTTTTAAACACTGGGACCTTGGCGATATCGTAGCCGCCGAAGGCACGGTTTTTAAAACCAAAACCGGGGAACTTTCGCTCCATACGACAAAGGTTCGCTTGTTAACCAAAAGCCTGCGCCCCATGCCCGATAAGTTTCACGGCATCAGCGACCAAGAAGTCAAATACCGCCAGCGCTATATCGATTTAATGACCGATGAAGACACGCGCAAACGTTTTGTGGCAAGAAGCAAAGCCGTCAGCGGACTACGGGACTTCATGGTGCAACACGGCTTCTTAGAAGTCGAAACGCCCATGCTACACCCGATCCCAGGCGGGGCCAACGCCAAGCCGTTTACCACCCACCACAACGCGTTAGACCAACAGATGTTTTTGCGGATTGCGCCTGAGCTATACCTTAAGCGTCTAATAGTTGGGGGGTTTGATAGGGTGTTTGAGATCAACCGAAACTTCCGCAATGAAGGCATCTCGGTGCGCCACAACCCCGAATTCACCATGATGGAGTTCTACGCAGCCTACTGGAACTACCAAGACCTCATGGTGTTTACCGAGGAGTTGGTTCGGGACGCGGCCCTGAAAGCCACCGGCTCGTTACAGATGAGTTACGGCGGCAAGCCGGTGGATTTGGCGCAGCCCTTTGAACGCCTCACTATTGTGCAGGCCATCCAAAAATTTACTGAAGCCGGCGAGAATGTTTTTGATAGCGCATGGTTAACACAAGCATTGCGCAAGCTCGGTTTAACAGACGCTAAAAATCAACTCTCAACGCGCAGCCTCGCGAGTCTGCAGGTTTTGTACTTTGAAGAAACCGTAGAAGACAAACTCTGGCAGCCCACGTTTATTTGCGAACACCCGGTTGAAATTTCTCCCTTGGCCCGCGCCAGTGACACCCACCCCGAGGTGACTGAGCGGTTTGAGCTCTACATCACTGGGCGCGAGTTTGGCAACGGCTTTAGCGAGCTCAACGACGCCCAAGACCAAGCGGCCCGCTTTCACGCCCAAGTCGCCGCAAAAGACAGCGGCGATGACGAAGCCATGTTCTTTGACCAAGACTTTGTCCGCGCCTTGGAATACGGAATGCCCCCTACTGGTGGCTGCGGAATCGGTATTGACCGGTTGATGATGTTGCTCACCGACAGCGCAAGCATTCGCGACGTGATCTTGTTCCCTGCCCTGCGGCGCGAACTCTAGACACCATGGCCCTCGCGCCAGCTGCAGTTTCTCTGCGCTACTTGCAAGGCTACCCGCAGGATACGCAAGACCAAGTTCTGGAAATGTTCGCGGCCCAGCGGGCAAGCGACTGGCTGTTGGCGAAATACCCAAAGAGCCACGGCTTACGCACCGACCGGGCGCTTTACACCTTCGCGCAAGACCTCAAACAAAGCGCCTTGCGTAGCACCGAGCCCATCAGCAAGGTCGCTTACGACAGCAAATTGCATGTCATTCAAAACGCCCTCGGAACACACACCACCATCTCCCGTGTACAAGGCTCGCGCCTGAAAAGCAAACGCGAGTTACGTATCGCCAGTTTGTTTAAAGACACCCCCATCGAGTTTCTCAAAATGATCGTCGTCCATGAACTCGCCCACCTGCGAGAACGCGGCCACGACAAAGCCTTCTACCAACTTTGCACCCACATGGAGCCGGCCTACCACCAGCTTGAGTTTGAGGTACGCGTTTACCTGACCCATTTGGAAGCTTCTGGGCAACGCTTGTGGGCGGGGCAAGACCCACATATACTATAATTTACAAATTCAAACTTGAAACTTGGATTTGTAAATGCTAGCACGCGATGCAGAGAAAACCTTAATTCGACTGGCTAAAAGCTTCCCAGTCGTCGCCATCACAGGGCCAAGACAGGCAGGAAAAACAACACTGGCCAAAGCAGTTTTCAAAAGTAAGCCCTACGTGAGCCTGGAAAATCCGGACGAACGCGAATTTGCACAAAACGATCCGAAGCGCTTTTTAGCCCGTTTTCCGAATGGCGCGGTGTTGGATGAGGTGCAACGTTGCCCTTCGTTGCTTTCATGGTTGCAAGGTGTGGTGGATGAACGCGGGGGCATGGGCGATTTTGTGCTTACAGGCTCGGCGCAGTTTGACCTTATTGAAGGTATCACCCAAACTCTGGCGGGTCGGGTTGGGCGGGTTGAGTTACTCCCATTAAGCTCACGTGAGCTAAAAGCTGCGAACCAATTACCAAACTCACTCAGCCAGATGCTCATACAAGGCGGGTACCCCGCACTTTATGACAGAAAAATCACAACGCAAGACTGGTTTAGTAACTATGTTGCAACCTATGTGGAGCGCGATGTACGCCAATTAATCTCTGTACGTAATTTAAGCCAGTTTCAAACCTTCTTAAAAATGTGTGCCTCTAGAACAGGGCAACTTATCAACCTGACTTCACTCGGTGCAGATTGCGGAATCAGTGCGGTCACCGCCAAACAATGGCTGAGTGTTCTCGAGACCAGTTATATCGTGACCCTGCTTAGACCTCACCACAGCAATTTTGGAAAACGCTTGGTCAAAACTCCCAAAATCTATTTCTTAGATTCTGGCCTTGCTGCCTGGCTCATGGGCATCAGATCAGCAGAGACACTCGAAACCCATGCCGCTAGGGGCGCACTATTTGAATCATGGGTTGTCAGTGAACTCTATAAAAAGCGATTGAATGCAGGGCTTCCCATAGACCTGTTTTTTTGGCGCGACAACACAGGGAACGAAGTAGACCTCATCGTAGAAAATGAAAAAGGCCTACAACCCATAGAAATTAAATCTGGAAGTACCTACGCAAGCGACTGGTCACAAGGATTAAAAAAATGGCAATTCCTTGCTCAAAATAGCAGCCTTGAACCCACTATTCTTTATGGGGGCGAATCCAACTTTGAACGCGAAGGTCTTAAGGTCTGGGGTTGGCGAGATGTTGCTTTTGCTTAGTGCACTATCAAAAAAATCCGGCCGGTTAGGCCCCACTCAGTGAAGCAGCAATAGACTGTTTTAGGGGTGTCAGGCGCTGGCCGATATGGAGCATCGCCTTGCGCAGTAATTTAGCTGGAGGTGATTCTCTGGTGTAAATTTCCGTGATCAAACGCGTTATCAGGAAAAGCGGTCGGGTATTGCGGCGGTGCTGCTTTTCGTAGCGCTCTAGCAAATCCATATTTCCAATATCCACGCCAGCAAGTTTTGCCTGGATGATTGCTTGGGAAAGCGATTCAACCCCTAAGAGTCCAAAATTAAAACCGTGCGCCGTAACGGGATGCATACCGACAGCAGCATCGCCAACGGTTGCAAATCGGTTGGCGACGAGTCGTTTCGGATAAACAGAAACCAAAGGGTATGCATGCTTGGTGCTGACCAACTGCATTTTCCCGAGTCTGTTTTTGAATCTCCGCTCCACATCCAGCGAAAAATCAAGTAACGATTTTTTCATCAAACCATCTGCCTCTGGACCGGTCACGGTGATCACAACGGAACTGCGGTGCATGTGGCTAATAGGGTCTGGGTTCATAGGCAACAGGGCCAATGTCTGACCGTAATCGAACCACTCCCACGCAATGTTGTCGTGGGACACCTCATGGGTCATACAACATACGAGCATATTGCGACTGAAATCATGCATCTCTGCCGCTATTCCCATCATTCGCCGCGATGTTGAAAACCGGTTGTCCGCCGCAACAATCAAACGTGCTTGGAGTTGGTCGCCATTGGCTAGCCTGACCCATCCGCCTACTTCATTGGTTTCCACATGCACCACCTTTTGGCTGGTCAAAATCGTAATGTCGTGGTTGGATTTGGCGCTGTCTGCGACGGCTTCGTAGGCCGCTTTGCGAATCAAATGGTTAGAAACAAGCCAGCCAAGCTCTTTGTGTTTACCCAACTGGTGGGGGATAAGCATTTCAAAGTCAGAACTGCCATCCAATATTTTTGCATCCTTGAGCTGCGAGATGGACGGATTCTCTATCCGAGACCACAAGTCCAAATCTTGCATCAGCTTGGCGGAGTGTTGGGTCAAGGCAATTTCTCGGCCGTCAAATCCGGGGTTGGAAATGTCCTCAAGAGATTGTTGTTCGACCAAGGTTATTCGCAAACCTTGGCCGCTTAATGACTTGGCAAGGCACAGCCCAGAAGGACCGGCTCCAACAATAATGATGTCTGCATTCATAGTAAATCGTCAGCTCACTGTGCGATGCGCCATTCCTAAACCGATCGGCTCCGGCGTTCGCAGCGTGATTCTTGTGAACAGTCGGTCGTATAGCGGGTCGCGTGGGATAGACATGGACAAAGGATCGTTGTTGAGTGAAAAAGCCGCGTTCAGCGTTGCCCAGTCGCTCTCCGATAAAACTCGCAATGCTTCAGGAATGATGACGGTTTTTTCTAAGTGCATATGCTCCATGTAGAAACCAAAATACGCTTCAAACTCGGTCTCAAAAATTTGTCGGCGTGAATCACCGAGTATTTCCCATGCCAATAGCAAGTGTTGGAGCTCTCTGACTTTTGCTTCACCATTGGCATGCTCTTGGTTCAATCGCTGAATTAACTCATCACACTGCTGAGAGCGTCTTGCAACAAGCGGGAAAAATAAAACTGTTTCTTTTTTATGGTGCTGCTTTTCTGGGACTTCGTCCACGTAGAAAAGCATGGCCCTCAATATGTCAAAAAACAATTCTGGTTCGTTGTCAGGACCGCGCTCAATCATCATTCGCATGGATTGCAGCATTGCTGCCAGTGAAGAATGCTCATCATTGATGATGCGTAAACTGGCGTGATTCATAGCGTCTCCTAGTTCTAAAGAATTGTTTGCCTCATTCTCAGACTCGCCGAAATTTAGAACTTGATGTATGTCAACCCTCAGGCAAATATCAAAATCGCCCGCACTTAAGGCTATCACCCCACTTTCAAGTAGCTAAAACGCCGCGATTTGTGTCATAAATATTACATTTTCAAGAATTAGGATAGGACTCGATCTTTTAAAACCCTGAAGGGGAAAACCATGAACCACTCCAGCGAAGATGATTTGGTGCGCCGGATTCGACTTGATTTGTTGGACAGTTTTGATGAAGAACTGGAAATGGAAGTCGAAGACCGGGCTTTTTCGAGCGACGAGACCACCAATGCCACCGATGAATCACGCGCCGCGCGAACCAGCTACTTTCGCGAACTTTTTAGGCTCCAAGGTGAGTTAGTCAAGTTACAAGACTGGGTCATCGCAACCGGCCATAAAGTGGTGGTTTTGTTTGAGGGCCGCGACGCAGCGGGCAAAGGGGGCGCCATCAAGCGCATCACCCAACGCCTGAACCCTCGAGTGTGCCGTGTTGCCGCATTACCCGCGCCCAATGACCGTGAAAAAACC
This sequence comes from Bordetella parapertussis, assembly GCA_945888535.1. GTDB lineage: Bacteria > Pseudomonadota > Gammaproteobacteria > Burkholderiales > Burkholderiaceae_C > Allorhodoferax > Allorhodoferax parapertussis_A. The sequence goes on along the minus strand of CAMDAN010000046.1, from coordinate 4,034 downwards.
CAGTGGTACTTTCAACGCTACGTCTCTCACCTTCCCGCTGCGGGAGAAATCGTTCTTTTTGATAGAAGCTGGTACAACCGCGCAGGGGTGGAGCGGGTTATGGGGTTTTGTTCTGATGACCAGTACGAAGAGTTTTTTCGCACCGTTCCTGAATTTGAAAAAATGCTCATCAGCTCCGGCATTCAACTGATTAAATACTGGTTCTCCATTTCGGATGAAGAACAGCATTCCCGGTTTTTAGGCCGTATCCACGACCCACTTAAGCAATGGAAACTCAGCCCCATGGATTTGGAGTCGCGCAAGCGCTGGGAAGACTACACCGCCGCCAAAGAAGTCATGCTCGACAGAACGCACATCCCAGAGGCGCCTTGGTGGATTGTTCAAGCAGTGGATAAAAAGAAAGCCCGCTTGAACTGCATCCACCACTTGCTGGAACAAATGCCCTACGAAGAAGTTCCACACCAGCCCATTGTTTTGCCTGCGCGTGTTCGCCATGAAGACTACATCCGCCAACAAGTCCCCTCGGAGATGTTTGTTCCTGAAATTTACTAAGGCTATGGAGTTTTTCCGATCCGGGCTAAGTTATCCAACGCGGGCAAGGTCATTGATATCACCTATTAACTTCAGAGTAGGTTGCGACAATACACGGTTAACAAAGGAATCGGGTTCGGCTTGCCGCCTTGCAAACTCCTCAGTTGTAAAACAGCTTGGATTAATCTTGCGGCCCAATTGAGCTTGCACAGGCTCCAAATAAGGCAGTACACGTCCCAGTAATAAATTACTGCCAACCAGCATGACATCAATATCACTATGAGCGGTATCTGTTTGTTTTGCTATTGATCCATATATCCAAGCAGCCAACAAATCAGGGGTTAGGGGCAACAGCGCGTTGCATAACAAAGGAACCACACCAAGGGTTTTATGGGTAAGCGCTACCATCTCATTGAATATCGGAGACAAGGGGTTGGCCTGGAACTGCCGCATATTGCCCACAGCCTTGGAATTTACCAACCCAGCTTCTGCAAGGCTATTGAGTTCGCGCTGAAGGGATGCACTACCTAAACCTGTGAGACGGCGTAACTCACTTAAGTGGTAAGCCCTTTCAGGCTGCCCAAAAAGCCAGAGAAAAAGCCGCGATTGACTTTCTGTGAAGAGTGCGGAACTTAATGTCATGCCAAATACTAGCACGATCAAGCCAAATATTGGCACAAATTCTCCAGAAGAGATTTTTAGTCTATTTAAATATACTAAATTAGCAAAAATATTGGTTAATAGTCTACTAAAATAAATAAATGAACTATCCAACAACAGCCATCCTAGAACTGCATCATGCCGGTATCTGGCATCAAGCTGCAGAACTACAAGCGTTAAGCCACGACCGCGTTCGCTTCAGTTACTTAGACAGCTATGTCTTTGGAGATGTCAATCTGCCCGTGTCTTTGACCGTGCCGGTAGGCTTAAGGCCAGCGCCAAGAATGCAAGGCGCGATGGGCATTGAAGCTGACCATCGGCCGCCTTCTTTTTTGTATGACCTCGTACCCCAAGGCAAAGGGCGTAAGTTTTTACTCTCTGCTTTGAACCTTCCAGACAGTGACGAAATGGTCATGCCACTTGTCATGGCTGGGGCATTCAATCCGATCGGGTGCTTGCGCATCAGCACGGCAATGGACTTTTATAACCAAGAGGCGAAGAAAAATCCTGACCCTGAACTCAAAGACGGCATCAGCTTGGATGACATTACCCACCGCACCGATGAGTTTCTCAACCACATATCGCTGCACTCCATGCTTGCCACAGGAACGACAGGTGTTCAAGGCGTTGCACCCAAGTTTTTATTAACAACCGATATCCATGGGCGGTGGTTTGCAGACATGGCGCTGCCAGATGATCTGGCATGCGAGCATTGGCTCGTTAAATTACCACGCGGAAAAAGCGATGAAGACCGCGCAGTATTGCGCAATGAAGCCGCCTACTTAAAGGTTGCTGACGCGGTTGGCTTAAGGTGCAAATATGTACCAGTTCTGCGGGGTGAAATGTTGTTTGTTCGACGGTTTGACAGGCAAGTGACACCTGGAGTTGGTGGGGTACAACACCTCCATCAAGAAAGCCTCGCCAGCATCGTTGGACAACGTGGTTTTGGTATGGCGCATTCCCAGCAAACTCTATTGGCAGGTATCCGCCGAGTGGTTACCGACCCAGCGGGAGAAACCATTGAGTTCATCAAGCGCGATGTACTCAACCTCGCCCTTCGCAACACTGACAACCATGCCAGAAATACGGCTGTACAACGTACCCCCGAGGGCCTTATTCAGCTCACGCCCCTCTTTGACTTTGCCCCCATGTTTAAAGACCCCGAGGTCGTTTCTCGGAGTTGCCACTGGCGCGATAAGCAAGGAGTCAGGCAAACGGACTGGAAGCAAGTCAGCGAACAACTCGGTATCCCGGAGCCAGAACGCGAATGGATTGCCGCTGATTTAGTCCAATTTTCTGAAACAGTGGGTCGCCTTGATGTGATTGCCCGAGACTGCGGTGTTGACGAAGATGTCCTCGCCCAATGCGCCAAGTCCATCGAAGCCCAGGCCCGGCAGTTGCAAGACATCAAAGGATCAAGCCATGGATAAGCGCGTCAAAAAATCTATTTCCCCAATTGAATCAGCCGCACGAAGAGAGCAGTTTTACGTCGACATCGCGGCCGGGACATTGACAATTCAAGAAGCCGTGGTGACCATGCGAAAAATGAGCCGGCTCACTCAAACCGAATTTTCTAAACACCGAGGTATCAGTGTGCAATCACTCAAACAAATAGAAGCGGGTACGGCCAACCCTACGGTTGAAACTTTAGAAAAAATTGCTGCTATTTTTGGATTAAAAGTTGGGTTTACCTGCTAAGTACACTCAGGGAATTGATGCCCAAACATCGGATGGGTGCAATGGAATGCCTCCCCTTAAAATAGCGGTATGACCGACCACTACAGCGCCCTTGGACTTCGAAGTGACGCCCACACGGCAGACATCAAGAAGGCGTTTCGCCAACTGGCCTCGCTCTACCACCCAGACCGCAACACCGATCCCGACGCCCCCGCTCGGTTTAGGCAGGTTCAAGAGGCGTATAACGTCCTTTCTGATACGGACAAGCGCCAAGCCTACGACGACAACCGCCGACGCAATCTCTTAGACGCCCCCTTGGTCACGGCGGGTGAAATTTGGAACCACTACCTTGACAAGGTCCTTTAAGTCAGATCGATCGCTCTTCGCCATGCAAACCTCTTCTTTTTTTAGCCAATTGCGGTCTTCCTACGCTTCAGAAATTGACGACATGACCTTCGACTCTGAAGGTATCAACGTTTTGCGCCATCGCTTAGGGCAGCGGCGTAAGGAGTTGCCCTTTTTGCGCCAGATGATGGAGCTCAGCCCCGAAATGGTGTCGGTCGTATTTCACCAAGGGATGCACTTTGAAAAGCCAGCGGTAATGGATCACTTAGTGAGTCTGGAGTCTGACGAGTTACCGGATTGGGATAGTTTGGCGGACGCGATTAGCTTGGAGCCCTGGGCCCAAGAACTGGCGTCGGAGTTAAGCAAGGAGCCCATGGGCGAGTGGCTTTTGACGGTGGCGGCGGGTTTGGAGTATTTGTTTGCCAAACCAAGCCACGCTCCCGTGCATGAGAGCGAGGACGAAGATTCCGAAGACGGTGAAGAAAACTCTGGCCACGGCGCGGACGCAGAAGAAGAAAAAGAAGCCCGTGCCCGCGAAGAAGCGGGCAACGATTGGATGGTCGAGCAAGGCTTTGACCGAAAAGAATAATGCACGTGAAAGACCTTCCTATGAACACGCACCTCGCCCTCATTACTAAAACCCAAAGCCTAATAGCAGCGGGCGATATCGTGGGCGCCGAGTCCGCCTTGGTTGAGTTAGCCGATGCCGAGGGCGACAGCGCCTTGATGCTGGTTCTGGAACAGCTTCCTGCAAAAGATATCTTGGCGGTGATTCGGGAGTACGACACTTCGAAAGAGTCGGTGGTCAACCTGCTGGTCTC
>CAMDAN010000045.1 GCA_945888535.1 Bordetella parapertussis | reverse complement strand
TTACGATAGATTCAATCAGGTGCATGTCGAATTCCCCAAATCAGCCATAAAACCTGTATTGTGCCGATGATCGGCTTGTTAAATTTGTCACTATGTCAAAAACCCTGCTCCCACCGACCGCACCCGTCCCAAACCTCGGCACACAATTCGTGCGAGGTGCTTGCCCCCATGACTGCCCAGATACATGCTCTCTGATCACCACGGTACAAGAGGGTGTTGCCATCAAAGTTCACGGCAATCCCAACCATCCCGCAACCGCTGGCGTTCTGTGCACCAAAGTATCTCGCTATACAGAGCGCACGTACCACCCCGAGCGGATATTGCAGCCCCTTCGTCGCACCGGTCCTAAAGGTTCAGGGCAATTTGAAGCTGTCTCTTGGGAGCTCGCTTTAACCACCATCACCGATCGCTTGAAATCCATTGCCAGCCGCGGCGTTGACTCAGCGCAAGCCATTCTTCCCTACAGCTACGCAGGAACCATGGGCTTGGTTCAAGGCGAATCCATGGCCTCACGCTTCTTCAACCGATTGGGCGCTTCGCAGCTTGAGCGCACCATTTGTGCCTCCGCCGGCGGCGAAGGCTTGATTTACACCTTAGGCGCCAAAGTGGGGATGCGGGTGGAGTTTTTTGCCGAGTCCAAACTTATTTTGATTTGGGGTAGCAATGCGATCGGCAGCAATCTCCATTTTTGGCGTCATGTTCAAACAGCCAAACGCAACGGTGCCAAGGTGGTGTGCATTGATCCGCGTCGAACGGAAACGGCAGAAAAATGCCATGAACATATTGCACTGCGACCTGGAACCGACAGCGCATTGGCCTTTGCATTAATGCACCAATTGATCGCAACCGACTGCCTCGACCACGATTACATTGAGAAGCACACTTTAGGATGGGACGCATTGCGCTTACGGGCTTTGGAGTGGCCTCCTGAGCGTGCAGCTGAGGTGTGTGGCATCCTTGTTTCACAAATCACAGACCTCGCTAGTGATTATGGAGACGCCATGCGCAAGGGTGAGCCTGCTGCCATTCGGTTGAACTACGGCATGCAGCGTGTGCGTGGAGGGGCTAATGCGGTGCGCGCTATTGCATGCTTACCTGCACTTATCGGCGCATGGAGGCACCGCGCTGGCGGTCTGTTGCTAACGTCTTCCAATACGCACGTCTTCGATCGCTCCGCGCTGCACCGTCCCGATCTGCGACCCAACGTCCCATGTCGAACGATCAACATGAGCACAATTGGCGATGCTTTGTTAAAACCACCAAGTAGTGATTTTGGCCCAGCGATTGAAGCACTCATTGTTTACAACAGCAATCCGGTGGCTGTTGCACCGGACTCCAGCAAAGTGGTGCAAGGGTTTTCGCGTGAGGACTTGTTTACCGTTGTCTTAGAGCATTTTCAAACCGATACCGCTGACTACTCTGACTTCATTCTTCCGGCCACCACCCAACTCGAACACTGGGACGTCCACACCACGTATGGACACACTGACATCTTGCTTAACCAACCGGCCATTGCGCCTTTGGGGCAAGCCAAGTCAAACACCGATATTTTTCGTGCTCTCGCCAAACACATGGACTTTACCGACGCGTGTTTTGATGACGATGATGTGACGCTGTGTCGCGCAGCTTTTGACTCCAGAGTGGATTTCGACCTACTCTTGAATCGGGGGTTTGTCTCCTTACCCACCCCAGACGCTCCCTATGCAAACGGCAACTTTCCCACACCTTCTGGACGCTGTGAGTTTTTTAGTTCCCGCCTTGACCAGCAGGGTCTTGATGGTTTGCCAGACTATGTACCTAATTTCGAACCGGCCAACTCGAACCCGCATTTTCCTTTGGCAATGATTTCACCGCCTGCGCGCAATTTTTTGAATTCGAGTTTCGTGAACGTTAAGAGTTTGCGGGACATTGAGGGCGAGCCACACATTGAAATCAGTGAGGTCGATGCAGCACATCGTCATATTCAAACAGGCGATAGGGTTCGCGTTTTCAACGACAGAGGGCACTACCACTGCAAAGCAGAAGTGAGCCCGCGAGCGCGTCTTGGCGTTGTCAATGGCTTAGGCGTTTGGTGGCGCAAATTAGGCTCGCATGGCACCAATGTCAACGAGCTAACCAGTCAATCCTTGACCGACTTGGGCCATGCGCCCACGTTTTATGACTGTGCGGTCGAAGTGGAAAAGTCCACTTAAGGTCGTCTAGCGCAAGGTCAAGTACGCGTACTTTGTGGTTTGGCAAAGTTCAACAAACGCGCTGCTATCAAAGTCTCCGCTAAAAAGCACGCAAGGGCCAACAGGAAGCAAACGATCCCCGCTAAGAAAGCCACAATAGATAAGCGCAGACCCGTGAAATCAACGGTCTCACCCAGAAACAAGACGATGATGGTGATGCCGATACAGAACGCACAAAGCGTCAACAAGGCAATGCTGGTATTGGCAAGCAAGCCACGATTGCGAAGGACAGAAAGTTCTTTATAAGCCTTCGCATTATCTTGAGGCCTGGTGTGGTTTTCAATGCGTTCTTCAAGCAAACGGGCGCGGTCTATGATGCGAGCCAAGCGGTTGGCTACCGCGCCAATCATTCCAGCCACCGCGGTGAGTAAAAAGACGGGCGCTACAGACAAAGCGATCCCATGCGATACGGTATCGGGATCGAGCGGAAAAGCCATACAAAATCCTTTGAGAAAAAGCAAAACGCCAACTCTAAAGTTGGCGTTTTGTAACTGCGATTTCCGCCAGTTGTTTGGTTGCGCGAGTAGGATTTGAACCTACGACCTTTGGGTTATGAGCCCAACGAGCTACCAGGCTGCTCCATCGCGCGGTAAGTTTGTATTGTAGTCTTATTCAGCCGCTTCTACTGCATTTACTTCAGTTGATTCTTCACGTTCAACCAATTCAACCAATGCCATCGGTGCGTTATCACCCACACGGAATCCCATTTTCAAGATGCGGGTGTAGCCGCCTGGACGGGCCTTAAAACGTGGGCCTAAGACATCGAATAATTTAGTCACGCTATCGCGGTCACGCAAACGGTCAAAAGCCAAACGGCGATTTGCAACGGTTGCTTCTTTGGCGAGAGTAATCATCGGCTCAACCACGCGGCGCAATTCTTTGGCCTTGGGGACCGTAGTTTTGATAGCTTCGTGAGCGATGAGTGAATTCATCATATTACGAAGCATCGCTAAGCGGTGTGATGTCGTGCGATTGAGTTTACGTAGTCCGTGTCCGTGGCGCATGGTAGATTTCCTTTAATATTAAACAAGCAGCCGTATCAGGTACTGCCCGTGGCGCGGAACCCAAAGGATTCCTTACAGAGGCACTAATGCTTAGTGCTTTTCGAGAGCGGCTGGAGGCCAGCTTTCTAATTTCATTCCCAAGGTTAAACCACGAGAGGCCAAGACTTCCTTGATCTCATTCAATGATTTACGGCCCAGGTTAGGCGTTTTCAACAACTCATTTTCAGTGCGTTGAATCAGGTCGCCGATGTAGTAAATGTTTTCCGCTTTGAGGCAGTTGGCAGAGCGAACGGTGAGTTCCAACTCGTCCACTGGGCGCAACAAAATAGGATCAAACTTGGTTTCACGTCCTGCTGCTTGGGCACCAAAACTGGCGAGTTCGTTGCCTTCGAGCTGTGCAAACACAGCCAACTGCTCCACCAAGATGCGAGCCGAAGCGCGTACGGCGTCTTCAGCGGTAATCGCACCATTGGTTTCAATTTCAACGACCAATTTATCCAGATCCGTGCGCTGTTCCACACGGGCGCTTTCGACTACATAGCTCACCCGCTTTACAGGGGAGAACGATGCGTCCAAAATCATACGGCCGATGGACTTGGTAGGCTCATCGCCGTGGCGACGCATAGAACCAGGCACATAACCACGGCCCTTTTCTACCTTGATTTGCATGTCGAGTTTGCCGCCAGAAGACAAGTGAGCGATCACGTGGTCTGGATTGACAATTTCAACATCATGGGGCGTTTGAATATCCGCAGCCGTGACAACGCCTTCAGCGTCTTTGCGCAGGCTTAAGGTCACTTCATCACGGTTGTGAAGCTTGAAAACCACACCTTTGAGGTTCAACAAAATGTTGACCACGTCCTCTTGAATTCCGTCGATAGACGAATACTCATGGAGCACACCTGCAATGGTGACTTCAGTCGCGGCGTAGCCTGGCATGGATGACAATAACACCCGACGCAACGCGTTGCCAAGAGTGTGGCCGTAACCGCGCTCAAAAGGCTCGAGAGACACTTTGGCACGGTTCAAACCGATTTGCTCAACGCTGATAGTTTTAGGTTTTAGTAGATTACTTTGCATTCGGACTTCCTCTCAATACCCCCGACTCGTTACGTCGGTAAGGCTGGTGAAGCACCTACACCGCAGAAAACCACGGCATAGGAACGATTTCTAACATTCAAACGGATTAACGTGAATACAACTCAACAATCAATGATTCGTTGATATCAGCGCCAAACAGATCACGATCAGGCACCGCTTTGAAGGTGCCTTCCGATTTTTCAATGCTCACATCAACCCAAGATGGCATGCCAACTTGCTGGGCCAACTGAAGCGCTTCAGCGACACGTGTTTGTTTTTTGGATTTCTCACGAATCGCCAATACGTCACCGACCTTAACCATATAGGAAGGAATATTGACGGAATGGCCATTCACTGTGATGGCTTTATGAGAAACCAACTGGCGGGCTTCTGCACGCGTGGAACCAAAGCCCATGCGGTACACCACGTTGTCCAAACGAGACTCCAACAAGAACAACAGGTTTGCGCCCGTATTTCCCTTGCGGCGATCTGCTTCTTCAAAATAACGACGGAATTGGCGCTCTAAAACGCCATACATACGTTTGACTTTTTGCTTTTCGCGCAATTGCAAACCGTAATCAGACGTACGTGCACCAGAAGTGCGGCCGTGCTGACCTGGCTTGGAATCAAATTTTGCCTTGTCACCGATAGCGCGACGTGCGCTTTTCAGAAACAGGTCAGTGCCTTCACGGCGTGAGAGTTTGGCCTTGGGGCCTAGATAGCGTGCCACTTGAACTTCCTTTTTATATCATCTGCCACACGAAAAGTGTGGGAGCCAACAGCAAGAACTGATGGCGGTGGGCTTGTTAAAAATTAAATGCGACGACGCTTTTGTGGGCGGCAACCGTTATGCGGTACCGGAGTCACATCAGCAATCATGTTGATACGAATTCCCAATGCAGCTAAAGCACGCACCGAAGACTCACGACCAGGACCCGGTCCTTTGATCTCAACATCAAGGTTTTTGATACCTTGTTCCAAAGCCGCACGTCCCGCTACTTCGGAAGCTACCTGGGCAGCAAACGGAGTCGATTTACGTGAACCTTTGAATCCTTGACCACCGGAAGAAGCCCATGACAACGCATTGCCTTGGCGATCGGTGATAGTAATGATCGTATTGTTGAAAGAAGCATGCACGTGGGCGATGCCATCTGCAACGTTTTTACGAACTTTCTTGCGAACACGTTGTGCTGCGCTGTTTGAAGGAGCTTTTGCCATATTAATCTCTTATTTCTTCAATGATGCGGCGGCCTTACGTGGACCTTTGCGGGTCCGCGCATTGGTACGCGTACGCTGTCCACGCATGGGAAGGCCGCGGCGATGGCGGAAGCCTCGGTAGCAACCAATGTCCATCAAACGCTTGATGTTCATCGTTGTTTCGCGACGCAAGTCACCTTCAATGGTGAACTGTGCGATTTGGTCGCGAATTTTTTCCAAATCACCATCGGTCAAGTCTTTGACCTTTTTGGAATATGCAATGCCACAAGCCTCGCAAATTTTGCGAGCGCGGGTGCGACCGATTCCAAAAATAGCGGTTAAGCCAATTTCAGAATGCTGTTGCGGCGGAATATTGATGCCAGCGATACGTGCCATTTTCGTCCTCTAAAACTCTTGCAATTAACCCTGGCGTTGTTTATGGCGTGGATCTGTACAGATCACGCGAACAACGCCTTTACGACGGATAATTTTGCAGTTACGGCAAATTTTCTTAACCGAAGCTGATACTTTCATCTCATTTCTCCTAAAACCTTTTTCTGCGGGTATGAGTACACAGCAGAACCACCAAAATTAGAAACCCACCACCTTACGATGATTTAAAACTCGCTTTTTTAAGCAACGACTCATACTGCTGAGACATCATGTAATTTTGTACTTGTGACATGAAGTCCATGGTCACCACCACAATAATTAACAGAGAAGTGCCGCCAAAATAGAACGGTACGTTGTACTTCAAAATCAGAAACTCGGGCAACAAACATACAAACGTAATATAGATTGCACCAGCGAATGTTAAACGCAACAAAATCTTATCAATGTACTTAGCCGTTTGATCTCCAGGACGAATCCCTGGAATAAACGCACCGCTTTTCTTCAAGTTATCGGCTGTTTCACGGCTGTTAAATACCAACGCAGTGTAGAAAAAGCAGAAAAACACAATCGCACTCGCATACAGCATCACGTAGATCGGCTGACCTGGGCTCAGAGTTCCCGCGATGTCTTTGAGCCAACGCATAGACTCACCCGAACTAAACCAATTCGCAATCGTTGCAGGCAGCAAAATAATCGATGACGCAAAGATGGGCGGAATAACACCAGCCATATTGAGCTTCAAAGGCAAGTGGGAGGACTGACCGCCATACACCTTGCTTCCAACTTGCCGCCTTGCGTAATTCACCAAAATTTTTCGCTGTCCACGCTCAACGAACACTACGAAGTAGGTCACCAGACCAACCAGCACCACAATGACCAACGCCACGATAATGCTCATTGCACCCGTACGGACCAACTCCAGCAATCCACCGATCGCACTGGGCAAACCTGCTGCAATGCCACCAAAAATCAAAATCGAAATACCATTTCCCAAGCCACGCTCAGTAATCTGTTCACCCAACCACATGAGGAACATGGTTCCAGCAGTGAGCGTCACCACCGAAGTAATCCGAAAACCCATACCAGGTGTTACCACCAACCCAGCCGATGCTTCTAACGCAAGTGCAATACCCATCGACTGAAACAAGGCCAAGCCTAACGTTCCGTAGCGCGTGTACTGCGTAATCTTTCTGCGTCCTGCTTCGCCTTCTTTCTTCAATTGCTCAAAAGTTGGCAATACATAGCCAAGCAATTGCATGATGATCGAAGCCGAGATATACGGCATGATTCCAAGCGCAAAAATAGTAAAACGCGATAACGCACCACCCGAGAACATATTGAACAAACTCAATATGCCGCCTTGCTGACCATTAAACAACTGCTGCAACTGCGTGGGGTCAATACCAGGCACAGGAATGTGTGCACCAATACGGTAGACCACCAGCGCGAGCAACAAAAACACAAGCCTGCGACGCAGGTCGCCGAACTTTCCGGTTTTTGCTAATTGAGCTGCGTTCGTTGCCACAAATACGCCCTAAAACTTAAGCAACGCTTCCGCCAGCCGCTTCAATAGCGACCTTGGCACCGGCTGTGACACCCAGACCAGTGAGTTTCACTGCTTTGGTGATCGCACCAGTGTTAATCACTTTGACCACTTTGGCGATTTGACCCACCAAACCAGCTTGCTTCAAAGTCAGAATATCCACTTCAGGCATACCCAACAACTCAAGCGTTGTGAGCGTGACTTCTGCGTTGTACTTCAAAAGATGTGATTTGAAACCGCGCTTAGGCAAGCGACGGTGCATAGGCATTTGACCGCCTTCAAATCCAACCTTGTGGTAGCCGCCCGAACGCGACTTTTGACCTTTGTGTCCACGGCCAGCGGTTTTACCCAAACCAGATCCGATTCCACGACCGACGCGACGTTTCGCGTGCTTTGCCCCACCTGCGGGCTTGATGCCATTGAGTTCCATCATCAACCCCTTAGAGCACTTTAACCAAGTAGCTGATCTTATTGATCATGCCGCGAACTGCAGGCGTGTCTTCCAACTCGCTTGTGCTTCCCATTTTGCGCAAACCCAAACCGCGCACAGTGGCACGATGGGCTTCTTTGCAACCAATTGGACTACGTACCAATTGGATTTTTACTGTTTGCTGTGGTGTTGTCATAGTGACGCCCTCGTTTAAACGAAGATCTCTTCAATGGTTTTTCCGCGCTTTGCTGCAACTTCAGCGGGCGTTGTCGAAACCGACAAAGCATCTAGCGTGGCGCGAACCATGTTGTAAGGGTTGCTTGATCCGTGGCTCTTGGCGACGATATCGGTGATACCAATCACTTCGAACACAGCGCGCATCGGGCCGCCAGCAATAATGCCGGTACCTTTGGGTGCGGGTGCCATCATCACATTGGCTGCGCCGTGTTGACCCATCACCTTGTGGTGAATCGAACCATTTTTAAGCGTGACCTTGATCATGTTGCGGCGCGCTTCTTCCATCGCCTTTTGTACGGCAGCAGGCACTTCTTTTGACTTGCCCTTGCCCATACCCACGCGACCGTCACCGTCACCAACCACAGTAAGGGCTGCAAAACCAAGAATACGGCCGCCTTTTACCACTTTGGTCACGCGATTGATCGCGATCATTTTTTCACGCAGTCCGTCTTCAGGCCCTTCAGCCTTACCCTGCATTTTTCCTTGAACTTTAGCCATCTTTATTTCCGATCTGCTTAGAACTGCAAGCCAGCTTCACGCGCTGCATCTGCCAAAGCCTTAACCCGGCCGTGGTATGCAAAACCTGCACGATCGAATGCGACTTTTTCAACACCAACCGCTTTGGCTTTTTCAGCCACGCGCTTACCAATTAACTGGGCTGCGGCGACATTGCTGCCTTTGCCTGCACCGCCCAATGCTTTGCGAACATCGACTTCTGCAGTCGATGCGGTAGCCAATACTTTGCTTCCGTCGCCGGAAATAACGCTGGCGTAAATATGCAGATTTGTACGATTGACAGTCAGACGGGCTACGCCTTGACTTGCAATACGGATACGCGTTTGACGCGACCTGCGAAGACGTTGCTCTTTTTTGGTCAACATAGTGCAGTTCCTTATTTCTTCTTAGTTTCTTTGATGGTGATCTTTTCATCCGAATAACGGATGCCTTTGCCTTTGTAGGGCTCAGGAGGACGCACATCACGAATCTCAGCAGCAATTTGGCCAACGCGCTGACGATCAGCGCCTTTGATCAAAATTTCTGTGGGCGTTGGGGTCGCAACAGAGATGCCAGCAGGCATATCGATATTGACAGGATGAGAGTAGCCGACTGCCAAGTTGAGTTTGTTACCTGTGGCTTGCGCCTTGTAACCCACACCCACCAAGCTGAGTTTTTTCTCGAACCCTTTGGTTACACCAACAACCATGTTGTTCACTAGCTGGCGCATGGTTCCAGACATAGCGTCGGCTTCACGCGAATCATTGGCAGGCTGAAAGCTCAGCTTGCCGGCGTCATTGACGATTTTCACCAAGGCATTTTGCGCAAGGTGCAAGTTGCCGCCAGACGCTTTCACGCTGATCTGATCGTTATTTAACGAGACATCAACGCCAGCAGGCACAACGACAGGTAGTTTTCCTACACGGGACATTTGTTATTTCTCCTCAATGTAGGGTTAAGCGACGTAGCAAAGCACTTCGCCACCGACACCGGTAGCCCGCGCTTTGCGGTCTGTCATCACACCCTGAGGCGTCGTAACAATCGCCACACCCATGCCGTTTTGGACTTGGGGGATTGCATCGCTTCCACGGTAAACGCGCAAGCCAGGGCGGCTGACACGCTCAATGCGTTCGATGACAGGGCGACCTGCGTAGTACTTCAAAGCGATTTCTAAAACAGACTTACCGTCGGTTGAAGTTACTTTGAAGTCATCAATATAGCCCTCGTCCTTAAGGACTTGGGAAATGGCAACCTTCACTTTAGATGAAGGCACCAATACGGTTGGCTTAGCGACCATCTGCGCGTTACGAATACGCGTTAACAGGTCAGCAATGGGATCACTCATACTCATATTTGGTTCTCCTACTGCTTACCAGCTGGCCTTGACGATGCCAGGGATTTCTCCAGCAAACGCCATTTCACGGATTTTTGCCCGACCCAGACCAAAATGCTGGAACGTTCCACGAGGGCGTCCAGTGATGGCACAGCGGTTACGCTGACGGGTAGGGTTCGCATTGCGTGGAAGTTTTTGCAAACCCAGACGGGCAGCAGCACGCTCTTCATCGGTACGCTTCGCGTCACCGGCAATTGACTTAAATTCCGCATATTTCTTAGCGTACTTTGCAGCCAACTTATCACGTTTGAGCTCGCGCTCGATTAAAGCCATTTTAGCCACGGGTCACCTCAGTTCTTGAACGGGAAGCGAAAGCCAGCGAGAAGTGCTTTGCACTCTTCGTCAGACTTAGCAGTCGTCGTAATGCTGATATTGAGACCGCGCAAGGCGTCAACCTTGTCGTATTCAATTTCAGGGAAAATGATCTGCTCTTTAACGCCGATGTTGTAGTTACCACGGCCGTCAAATGCACGTCCAGAGATACCACGGAAATCGCGAACACGGGGCAGGGCCACGGTAACAAAGCGATCGAGAAATTCATACATTTGAACTCCGCGCAATGTCACCATACAACCAATCGCTTGGCCTTCACGAATTTTGAATCCAGCAATCGCCTTTTTCGACTTCGTCACTACAGGTTTTTGTCCCGCAATTTTGGTCAAATCAGCAACTGCGTTATCCATCACCTTTTTATCGGCAACCGCCTCGCTCACACCCATATTGAGTGTAATCTTGGTTAAACGGGGAACTTGCATGGGAGAAGTAAAACCGAACTTAGTCATCAGTTCGGGAGCTACTTTCTCGCGGTAGTGTTGTTGTAGACGTGCCATTTTTATGCCACCTTGATTTCTTCGCCGCTTGACTTGTAAACACGAACGCGTTTACCGTCAGCTTGCATCTTGATACCAACACGGTCCGCCTTGCCAGACGTTGCGTTGAAAATAGCAACATTGGACTGATGGATAGGCATTGTTTTCTCAACGATGCCGCCGGTTGCGCCTTTAAGGGGATTGGGCTTGGTGTGTTTTTTCACCATATTCACGCCATCAACCACCACATGCGAGTCGTCTTTACGCAGAGAAACCACTCCGCGCTTGCCTTTATCACGGCCAGCGATGACGATAATTTGATCGCCCTTGCGAATCTTGTTCATGTCGCGCGTCCTTACAAAACTTCAGGAGCCAGAGACACGATCTTCATGAACTTTTCAGTACGCAACTCGCGCGTCACTGGTCCAAAGATGCGGGTGCCGATGGGCTCCAACTTAGCATTCAGCAACACAGCCGCGTTGCCATCGAACTTCACCAAAGAGCCGTCGCTACGACGAATGCCCTTTGCAGTACGAACCACTACCGCGCTGTACACCTCGCCTTTTTTGACGCGTGAACGAGGAGCAGCTTCTTTAATGCTGACTTTGATGATGTCGCCTACGCTAGCGTAGCGACGTCGAGATCCACCTAGCACCTTGATGCAAAGGACGGATTTTGCGCCGGTGTTATCGGCGACTTCCAATCGAGATTCTGTTTGGATCATTTCATTATTCCCAACTTGCACCGAACAAGTTGCAAGCCGTTAAACCATCAAGGAAAAACAACCCACAACGACTTCAGTCAGTCTTGGGCCCGCTGTCGGCAACTCAAACCACTCGAGCTGCTTTCTTTTGGGCAGAACTTCATACTTTTTCAAGCGAAGCCCTCTATTATGCACGTTTTTAGGCTGGCGCGCGAATATTTCTAAGAAATTTTCCAATAATGCTGCGCCAAAGTGCAAAACTTCCCCGTCTCGGGGTCGGCTCCCAATTCCTCCTCGAGGATTTCCCCTACATCAGCAGCCGCGGCAGAAGCCGCTTTTGCATCTAAAAAGAGTAAGCGCGAACGCCGGGCGAGTACATCTTCAACCGTACGCGCGTATTCATAGCGGGCTGCAAACCGCACCATCGCCTCAGTCAAGCCTTGGGTCATCCAGCGCTCACCGCCTGGCAAGGCAGCAACCGCTGCTTGCTCGGAGCCGTAAGAATGGAGACCTGGGGCCAAACTTAAAGACACTTGCGCCTGACCCGCTCCGGGTGATCCCACCAAAGCCAACTTATGGGTTTCAGAGGCCGCCGCGGGGCGCAGTAATTTGCTTTCGACGCAGGCGTCCAATACATCTTCGGCCATGACGCGGTAAGTGGTCCACTTCCCCCCTGTCACAGTCACCAAACCACTGGGACTGATTTCAACCGTGTGTTCCCGGCTGATTTTTTTTGTCGCTTGCGCATTGTCATCTTGTTGTTTAACCAAGGGCCTTAAGCCGACCCAGATACTTTTGATATCCCTTGGGGTCGGAGCCTTGCGCAAATAGCGCCCCGCTTCACGAAGAATGAAATCTGTTTCTTCTTGGTAAGGCGTCGGCTCGAGCGCCAAATCCTTTGAAGGCGTATCCGTCGTTCCCAAAACGACTTTACCCAGCCAAGGCACTGCAAACAATACGCGTCCATCCGAAGTCTTGGGGACTATCAGCGCGACATCTGAGCCTAGAAACTCTTGATCAACCACCATGTGCACGCCTTGGCTAGGCGCGACCATGGGTTTTACGTCTGCGGGGTGATCTGTGTCAGCATATGCGCCGTCATTTTCTCGCAGCGCATCTACCCACACACCCGTTGCATTGACCACGCAGCGACTGCGAATACGGGATTTTTTTTCAGTAAACGTATCAACGCACTCCAGTCCAGCAATCTTTCCGTTCTCATAGTGCAACTGATCGGCTCTGCAGTAGTTCAGCAACAAAGCACCGCGCTGTGCTGCAGTTCGAGCGATGGCCAAAGCCAAGCGGGAGTCGTTGAACTGACCATCCCAGTATTTCACCCCGCCCCGCAAACCCTTGGTCTGCGCCATCGGTAGCAAAGCTTGGGTTGCGTTGCGTGATAAAAACTCTGTCTTCCCAAGTCCTGCTTTGCCTGCCAGTTGGTCATACAAGGTCAAGCCAACGCCATAAAACGGCGTCTCCCACCACCGATAGGACGGCATGACGAACGCCAAGGGTTGGGCAATATGGGGCGCGTTATGCAGCAAAGTGGTGCGTTCATGCAGCGCCTCACGTACCAGCGAAATATTACCTTGCGCTAAATAGCGAACGCCGCCATGCACCAGTTTTGTTGAACGTGAAGACGTCCCTTTTGCGAAGTCATGCGACTCCACCAAAACCACACTCAAACCTCGTGCGGCCGCATCCAAAGCAACACCCAGACCCGTCGCACCACCGCCAACAACAGCGATGTCATAGGTGCGATCTTCGGCCAAACGGGCGAGCAATACAGCGCGCTGGGTCAGAAGCAAAGTGGGGTCGCAGGACATAAGAATGTATAAAAAATTGGCGTGCAGATTCCCCTGCCCACCTGGGCTAGAGATCCTACTTTTCTATGAAAGACCGTGCAGCAGAACACTGCACGGCCGCCCTTCAGATCGAGTTCATCGCTCGAATGGATTAACGAACCTTGCCAGCTTTCCACGCGTTGAGGAGCGTGTCATAGGCAATCGTTTCACCCTTTGGCTTTTCATTCGCCAATTTCTTCCATGGTGCGCCCTTGTCACTGAGGTACTTGTTAGGGTCACCTTTTGGATTGAGCTTAGGCGGGCAATTCGCCATGCCAGCGCGCTCAAGACGGCCCATCACATCGTCCATCTCATTGGCCAAGTTATCCATGGCTTCTTGTGGCGTTTTTTCACCCGTCACAGCTACTGCCACGTTCTTCCACCAGAGCTGCGCAAGCTTGGGGTAGTCAGGCACATTGGTTCCCGTGGGAGTCCAAGCCACGCGCGCTGGACTGCGGTAAAACTCTACCAAACCACCCAACTTCGGAGCCATGTCGGTCATCGCCTTAGATTGGATGTCTGATTCCCGGATAGGGGTCAGACCCACAATAGTTTTCTTCAGCGATGTGGTCTTAGCAGTCACAAACTGTGCGTACAACCAAGCAGCAGCGACTTTATTGGCATCGTGGTCTTTAAAGAAAGTCCATGAACCTACGTCCTGGTAGCCGTTTTGCATGCCTTGCTTCCAGTAAGGGCCATTGGGACCGGGGGCCATACGCCACTTTGGTGTGCCGTCGGCTTTAACAACGGGCAGACCGGGCTTGATCATGTCAGCGGTAAAGGCGGTGTACCAAAAGATCTGCTGGGCAATTTGGCCTTGCGCTGGCACGGGGCCGGCCTCTCCAAAGGTCATACCAATGGCTTCTTTGGGCGAGTATTTCTTCATCCAGTCGATGTACTTTGTCAAAGCGTACACTGCGGCTGGTGAATTGGTTGCACCTCCACGTGCCACCGATGCACCCAGGGGCGTACAGCCGTCGGCAGAAGCGCGAATACCCCACTCGTCGACCGGCTTACCGTTGGGAATGCCAATGTCTGCGGTACCCGCCATAGAAAGCCATGCGTCGGTAAAGCGCCAACCCAAGGAAGGATCTTTTTTGCCGTAATCCATGTGTCCGTAAATAGGCTTGCCGTCAATGGTCTTGACGTCTTCCGTAAAGAAGGCCGCAATGTCTTCGTAAGCGCTCCAGTTCAAAGGAACACCGAGTTCATAGCCATACTTGGCTTTGAATTTGGTTTTGAGTTCAGGTTTTTCAAACAGGTCCGCTCGGAACCAATACAGATTGGCAAACTGCTGATCTGGCAACTGGTACAACTTTTTATCAGGTCCAGTCGTGAAGCTGGTACCGATGAAGTCCTTCAAATCTAAGCCGGGGTTGGTCCACTCTTTTCCTGCGCCAGACATATAGTCCGTCAGATTCATCACCTTGCCGTACCTGTAGTGGGTTCCGATCAAATCGGAGTCTGTGATCCAGCCGTCATAAATGGACTTGCCGGACTGCATCGAGGTTTGTAACTTCTCGACCACATCGCCTTCGCCAATCAGGTCGTGCTTGACCTTAATCCCTGTGATCTCTTGAAAGGCCTTGGCCAAAGTTTTGGACTCGTACTCGTGGGTTGTAATCGTTTCAGAAACCACTGAAATTTCTTTGACGCCCTTGGCTTGCAGTTTTTTCGCTGCGTCAATAAACCACTTCATCTCCGCAGCTTGCTTGTCTTTGGACAAGGTCGAGGGCTGGAACTCACTGTCGATCCACTTTTTGGCTGCTGCCGCATCCGCCCAAGCGCTGTTTGACAGCACGCAAGCGATTGCGACGGATACTGCTGAATACCGCAACTTCATGATATGTCTCCTCAATTGTTAAAAACCCCAACCAACAAAGGCACATTCGACTCTAGGGGAAATTGAGCCGATCCTTACCCAGCTTTCACTCATCCTTTGTTGAGGATGAGTGAAAGCAAAGCCATAGAAATAACAAAACTAAACCAGATAGAAGGGTCTTCGCCCAAATTGAGCCATTGGGCAAAACGCCCGCTCAAGCCGACATAAGCCAAGTTCACATACGCCGCACTGAGTAAACCAATAAACAACCGATCGCCCCGAGTGGTTTCAATCGGTAAAAATCCTTTGCGAAGAATAGTTGGCGACTTGATCTCCCACGCGGTCATCCCCGCCAGCATGAGGCCAATGCAACAAAAGAAAACCGTTACCGGTGTTGTCCACGCCATCCACTCAAACATAACCATTGACTCCTTTAAACGCGACCCATCGCAAAACCCTTCGCGATGTAATTGCGAACAAACCAAATCACTATCGCCCCAGGAACAATAGTTAGCACGCCCGCGGCCGCTAAAGTGGCCCAATCCATTCCGGCAGCTGAAACCGTTCTTGTCATAGTGGCAGCAATGGGCTTGGCGTTCACGCTTGTTAGGGTTCGCGCCAGCAGCAACTCGACCCAACTAAACATAAAACAGAAAAACGCCGCCACGCCCACCCCCGCTTTAATCAAAGGAATGAAGATACGGATGAAAAAACGGGGAAAGGTGTATCCATCGATGTAGGCCGTTTCATCGATCTCGCGTGGGATACCGCTCATAAAACCTTCCAAAATCCAGACGGCCAAGGGCACGTTGAACAGCAAGTGAGCCAGCGCCACGGCAATGTGCGTATCCATCAAGCCCACCGAGGTGTAAAGCTGAAAGAATGGCAGCAAAAACACCGCAGGCGGCGTCATGCGGTTGGTCAATAGCCAAAAAAATACATGTTTATCGCCCAGAAAACTGTAGCGCGAAAAGGCATACGCCGCTGGCAACGCCACGCATAGAGAGATCACCGTGTTGATGCCCACATAAATCAAACTGTTGATGTAACCCGAATACCAAGCAACATCGCTAAGGATGGTTTTGTAGTTATCCCAGGTAAAGTGGTTGGGAAGCAAACTAAATCCAGCGACGATTTCATTGTTGGTCTTGAAAGACATGTTGATCATCCAGTAGATGGGCAACAACGCAAACACCACATATGCCAGCATGAATAGCGAGCGTTTTTGAAATTTTGGTTTATGCATGGCCTACCTCCTTGGTCTGGGTTCCGACGCGCTGCATCCAGTTGTACAAAATGAAACACATGAGCAAGATGATCAAGAAGTAAATCAAGGAAAACGCTGCCGCGGGGCCGAGGTCAAACTGACCCACCGCCTTTTGCGTCAGGAACTGCGATAAAAAGGTCGTGGAGTTTCCTGGCCCACCACCCGTCAGTACGAAGGGCTCGGTATAAATCATGAAACTATCCATAAAGCGCAGTAACACTGCAATCATCAGTACGCCCCGCATTTTTGGTAACTGGACATAGCGAAACACATCGAACTTGCTCGCGCCATCAATGCTTGCGGCTTGGTAGTACGCATCGGGTATGGACCGTAACCCTGCATAGCCCAACAACGCCACCAGCGGTGTCCAGTGCCAAACATCCATCAACAAAACCGTAAGCCATGCGTGAAGTGCATTACCGGTGTAGCTGTATTCAATCCCCATGCCTTGCAATGCTGCGCCCATCAGACCAATATCGGTGCGCCCAAAAATTTGCCAGATGGTTCCCACCACGTTCCAAGGAATCAGCAAAGAAAGCGAAACGACAACTAAGGCAAGAGAAGACTTCCATCCTTGGGCTGGCATCGACAAAGCCAACAAAATTCCCAACGGAATTTCTAATGCTAAAACTGCGAAAGAAAATTTGAGCTGGCGCCAGAGCGCTCCATGCAATTCCTCGTCACGCATGATGGCGGCAAACCATTCTGTGCCTACAAAAACTCTGCGTTCAGGAGAAATGATGTCTTGTACCGAGTAATTGACCACCGTCATCAAGGGCAAGATCGCCGAAAAAGCGACGCAAATCAAGACCGGCAAAATCAAGAACCAGGCTTTTTGGTTCACGGGCTTATTGCTCGCGTTCATTGGACGATTTCCTCATTTTTATAGAAGCAGGTTTTGTCTCCCATCACCTGAAGCCACACCTGTTCGCCGACTGCAAAGGGAACGGCTGTACTTTGCAATCGCACTTTGAACGCATGGCCCGAAATCGTCGCACCGACAATGAGATGGGTACCGACGTCTCGAATTTGACTCACTGTCATCGGCAAAGCTCCGGGCGTTTGTGGCGCCACAATCTGTACATATTCCGGGCGTATTCCCAAAGTAATGTCGCCCGCTGGCAATGGGACTCCTGAGATAGGAAGGCCTACATTCAAGCCACAAAGATGTACGCCGCTGTCATCCACCTGCCCTGGTAAAAAGTTCATCCCGGGTGAGCCAATAAAGTGGCCTACAAAAGTGTGGCTTGGCCGTTCAAACAAATCAGCCGCAGGACCCATTTGGACCGCTCGCCCACGCGTCATCACCACCACTTGCTGCGCAAAGGTCAACGCCTCCACTTGGTCATGGGTGACGTAAATCAATGTAAGCTTGAGCTCACGGTGAATTTGTTTGAGTTTGCGGCGCAACTGCCATTTCAGATGTGGATCAATCACGGTCAAGGGTTCATCGAATAAAACCGCGGACACATCGGGGCGAACCAGCCCACGTCCCAAGGATATTTTTTGTTTCTCGTCGGCAGAAAGTCCTGAGGCACGCTGGTTAAGCTGCCCGCTCATTTCTAGCATTTCTGCGATTTCGCCGACACGTTTTTTTATTTGGTCAGGCGCGACTTTGCGATTTCTTAAAGGGAAACCCAAGTTTTCGGCAACTGTCA
>CAMDAN010000044.1 GCA_945888535.1 Bordetella parapertussis | reverse complement strand
AAGATTGTTCCCGCCGCCCCTGTTCCCAACGCGGCCCCAGCGGCTGCGCCTAGAGTACCCGGCGCGGCAGCCCCAGCGGCACCCGCACCCGCTGCTCCAGCAGCTACGGCCGCAGCAGTCCCAGCTCTAACTCCAGCCGCTCCAGCCGCGCCCAAAACGCCTGAGCCCGCAGCACAAACGCCAGCCACCAAACCTTCCAGCGAAAACGCTGGATCAAAAGAAGCCGAAGCCGCTGTGCGTGCATGGGCCAGCGCCTGGGCTGCCAAAGACATGAAGAACTACCTTGGCGCGTATGCCAAAGAGTTTGATACGCCTGGATCCATGAGCCGCAAAGAATGGGAAGAAGACCGCCGCGTTCGGATCGAAAGCAAAGCCAAAATCACCGTGAAATTAGACGCCCTCAAAGTCGAGACCAACGGCGACAAAGCCACCGTGAAGTTTCGCCAAGACTACCGGGCTGATAAATTGGCGGTGTCGAGCCGCAAAACCTTGCAGCTCGTCAAACGGGGTGACCGGTGGCAAATTGTTCGTGAAACTGTAGGCGGCTAATTGCGTGAAACTTATGATCGGTAGCGCCAGCCTCGCAAATTTCGAACGGCCGAAAATTTTAAAGCGAGCCAGACTGGCATCCCAACTGCTAAGTCTTGCGCTCGTATTGGCCCTGCCCTGCGTATCCGTGGCTAAAGACGAAGAACCCAAGAAACAGAAGAGCAAAACAAGCGTATCCGCCAAGAATTCAGCAAAAGAAACCAAAGAATCTAAAAAGCCTAAACGCAAGAAAAAAGTAAAAGAAATTGTTCAGGCGCCTGTGGCGGAACCCGTCAATTTAGACCGCGACGCAGAAGCCAGGCTGTTAGATATTTACCGCTTAACCGCCAATGGTCAAAACTACGAAGCGATACAAAGCGCCGCCAAGTTGGTACAAGACCGGCCGAACTTTCAGTTAGCGCAATTGGTGTATGGCGATTTGCTGTCTTCGCGCTCACGGACGATACAAAAAATTGGTGATATTCCTGACACCATCACCGCCGACGTCTCCACCACCCTGAATAATTTAAGGGATGAATCACAACGGCGCGTCTTAAGTAGCAAAGAGCGCCCCTCTAACGGCCTGGTGCCATCTCAATTTTTGAAGTTGGCCGCCAGCACCAAAAACGCGATCGCCGTGGACGCTTCTAAATCCCGCTTGTATTTATTTGAGAACACTCCAACCGGATTGCGGCTGGTATCAGACTATTACATGTCTGTTGGCAAAGCCGGCGTCCTTAAAAACCAAGAAGGCGATTTGCGCACTCCCTTGGGGGTTTACTACATCACCAGCCATCTGGACCGCGCAAGCTTGAGCGAGTTTTATGGCGCTGGCGCCCTGCCCTTGAACTACCCCAATATGCTTGATCAAAAGCGCGGAAAATCAGGTGGTGGTATTTGGCTCCATGGCACGCCGCCCAACCAGTTCTCCAGGGCCCCACGTGCAAGCGAAGGCTGCGTTGTACTCTCTAACCCCGACATCGCCGACCTGATTCGAACCGTTAAGGTGCGAACCACACCCGTCGTCATTGCGTCTGAACTCAACTGGCAGCCCGCCAAAAGCCTCTCTAGCCAAGGCAAATCTTTTGAAAGCGCGCTCAACGATTGGAGAAGCGCCAAAGCCTCTGGCGACGCTAACAAAGCCCTGGCGTTTTACACTCCTGATTTCTCTAGCAACGGGAAAACGATCAAAGAATGGGGGCCTGCGCTTAAGGCGGAGATGACAGCGACGCAAGGTAAAAGCATTGAACTCAAAGACCTTTCTTACTTGCAATGGGCAGACTCTGCCGAGACGATGGTTGTCACCTTTGGTGAAGTCATAGGCGACAGCAAATCCGGTAAAAACAAACGCCAGTACTGGATTCGTTCAAACAAAGAGTGGAAGATATTTCACGAAGGAACTGTCTAATGCATTTTGCTTTTCAAAAAAATTGGGGATTGAAGCTTTGGGTCGCCTTAGGTCTCGCTTTGTGGGCGCTCGTGGGCTTGGCGCAAACGGCGCCTCAGGTCCTGTTTAAAACCAGCATGGGTAGTTTTTCGGTAGAGGTTTACCCCGACAAAGCCCCTAAAACGGTGGACAATTTTTTACGCTACGTCAAAGACAAACATTACGACGGCACGGTATTTCACCGGGTCATGGATGGCTTTATGGTGCAAGGTGGCGGGTTCACAGCCGACATGAAACAAAAGCCAACGCGTGAGCCGGTAGCTTTAGAAGCGATGAACGGCCTGAAAAATGAGGTTGGAACGATTGCGATGGCTCGAACGGCTAACCCCAACTCCGCAACCTCGCAGTTTTTCATTAATGTTGTCAACAACCCCAGCTTAAACGCCCCCCAACCCGATGGCTACGGCTACACCGTGTTTGGCAAAGTGGTTTCTGGCATGGATGTGGTCAACAAAATCCGAGCTGTGCCAGTGGGTAACCAAGGCGTGTTTCAAAATGTACCCCTCACAGCTATTACTATCGTTTCCGTCAACTTGAGTAAATAAACATGAGCAATCCTAAAGTAGCACTCCACATCGCCGGTTATGGCATTGTCACCATCGAACTTGAACAAGAACATGCGCCTAAATCAACGGCTAATTTTTTAGCCTATGTCGCCAGCGGTCACTATGACAACACCATTTTTCACCGCATCATTCCTGGCTTTATGGTTCAAGGCGGCGGGATGGAGGCGGGTATGAAACAAAAGCAAACCAAAGCCCCGATTGAAAATGAAGCCAATAACGGCCTCAAAAATAACAACTACACCCTGGCCATGGCCCGCACGGGCGACCCCCATTCAGCGACCTCGCAGTTTTTCATCAACGTCGCCAACAACGATTTTTTAAATCACACCGGCGAAACTTCTCAAGGCTGGGGTTACGCCGTGTTTGGCAAAGTCGTTGAAGGCACAGAGATTGTGGACAAGCTTAAAAGCGTCAAAACCGGTCGCAGCGGCTTTCATGACGACGTCCCCAATGAAGACGTAGTGATCGAAAAAGCCGTCGCCCTGTAACCTCACTGCGCCCACAGCGATGGAACTACGCGCCAAAGCCCATTGGGACACCGTAGATTTCATCTCTGACTTGCACCTGCAAGCCCAAGAGCCCCAAACTTTGGAGGCGCTTGCGAGCTATCTTCAAAGCTCCCCCGCCCAAGCGCTTTTTATATTAGGCGACCTCTTTGAAGTGTGGGTGGGCGATGACTGCCTCGCTCAGACCGACAGCTTTGAGGCTCAGGTTGCAAAGCTTCTGAAGCTTGCCAGTCAAAAAATCGATATTTATTTTCTCTGCGGGAACCGAGACTTTCTCATGGGCTCCGATTGCATGACCGCCTGTGGCGCCACCTGCATGGAAGACCCCACCGTATTGCAAACCCCTAACGGTCGGTGGTTGCTTACGCATGGCGATGCGCTTTGCCTGACTGACACCGCTTATTTAGACTTGCGTCGTATGGTTCGAAGCCCAGAGTGGCAACATGATTTTTTACAAAAGCCCTTGGAACAACGCCAGGCCATGGGCCGTGACATGCGCATGCAAAGCGAAGCGAAAAAAAAGACCCTCACTGGTTTTTTTGCAGATGTCGATACCGCCGCTGCACTAGATCTCCTAGAAGAGTACCAAGCAGACCACATGATTCACGGGCACACCCACCGTCCGTCAATCCATGCCCTTGACGCCAAGCACAGTCGCTGGGTTTTAAGTGACTGGGATATGGGCGCTACGCCCCAACGTGCTGAGGTTCTGCGACTCACACTGTCAAAGCAAGCCAGCGCTGCGGCAACGCAACCCGCTCGGATTGCTTTTTCGCATCTTTAGAAAACGCCCGGCGCTTAATCTAGCGCTTAAGCAAGACTTTCAGCGTGTTTTGTACCCGACGCGCATCTTCCGCCCCATACGACGAACTCAAGACGACTGCCGCATCGTGGCCCCAAGTTTGTTGCGGCGCGGGGTCATTTCGGCGGGTCAGCAATTGAAGTTGCAATGCCCGTCGCGCATCCAAGTGGTCCGCTGGAGTTGGAACTTCAGCGGCCATCTCTAAACGCAACAACGCATCTTGTGCGGACACAGGCTTGGCCGTTGCAGGCGCCGTGCCGCCAATGGCAGCCACCCACACTGTGCGGGTTGCCGCGTTCACGCGGTTTCCAAGGTCTTGAACGCTGGGAACTGCAGCAGCATTTTTGGTTTCCCACGCCGTCAGCAATTGGGTAAGCGCCTCACCGTGGGCTTGGGCTGCTAATTTCTTCAACGCAAACTGCGCGTTGTCTAAGGCTTCACGCTGAGCTCTAAAGGCAGCGTCACCCAAACGTGGCGGTGCATTTTTCGGGTCAAACGCGGGGCGATCGGTGCGGTCTTGGCGATCTGACCGATCTTGGCGGGGCGGGCGGCTGTCGCTGCGCCCAGCGTCCCGGCGCATTCCAGGCTTACCAAATCGCCCTGCATCACTTGATGGCACTTCTTTTTTCATTCCCGGGCGATCATCGCCACGCATAGCCACGACCGGTTTTGGCGGGGCCTTAGGAACAATTTTTTCTGGGGGGGGCGAAGTTTGCGCTTCATCGCTCTCGGAAGCGGTCTCCGACACGGCTTCAGACAAAGGCTCCGAAGTTGATTCAGTTACCGATAGCGGCGCTGTTGCAGCTTCTGTCTCAGCACTTGGATCGGCAGCAATGGAAGCGTCTGGAGCTCCTTCTTGAACTAGCGCCTGGGCTTGAACTTCATGGGCACCGGCCGCCTGTGCCACGGCTTGAGCCTGGGCTTGCCCATGTAAAGCCGCCTCAAGCGCAGCCATCGCAGCGCGAATCGCTTGCGCGTCACCTGCAGCATTCGCGGCTTGTAGCGCTTTAGAAGCGTCTAAGACCACGCGGTCACGCGCTCCTAAGGAGGCTTCGGCTTTTTCGCGTTCTGCCGATTTGCGTTGAAACGCATCGTCAATCGGTTTTCTAAATGCGTCCCACAGTTTTTGCTCTTGCCGGCGGTCAATCGGAACGGCATGCGCTTGGGCTTGCCAGCGTTGTTGCAAACCCTTCACTGCGTCGATACGCAATACCGCCGCCTCGCCCAATATTTTGGCTTCTTCAATCATGGCGTGGCGCAGTTGCAAGCTTTGCGTCTGCATGGTCTCCAGCGGCTCGGCCGCATGGGAAATAGCCGCCTTCCACAAAGGCTGCAATTCTGCAAAGGCTTTTTCACCTAAGTGGCCCGCATCGCGCCAACGGTCGCCGAACTGGTGCAGGATGCGGCTAAAGCCTTTCCAATCCTCGTCTAAGGCGGTTCGATTGGCTTCAGCCCACGCCTTGACTTCCTCAATCAGCGCCAAGCGTTGCTTGCGGTGCTCGATGGCATCGGCTTTGATTTTTTCTAGCCAAGCTTCAACCACCTTGTAAGCCTCGTTACAGGCCTCATCAAAGCGTTTCCAAAGGGCGTGGTTCGGTAAGCCGCCTTGGTCGGTTTGCTTCCACTGCTCGCGCATGGTGCGCAGCATGTCTTGCATTTTTCGCCCGCCAATGGCTTGGCCTTCAGGGCGTTTAAGCAAGCCTTCGGCCTTGATCAGTAACTCTTCACGAAGTTGATCCGCCCGCCAACGCTGCCAGCCTTCAAGCTCTCCGGCTGCAGCTAAGGCCGCATGGGCCAAGCCGTCGACTTTGGAGTCAATCGCTTTGCCAAACTCTTTGAGCGCGTGGCGCAATGCTTGGGCAGCGCCAGCGCTGGCTTTGCCGTGGCCCTCTGAGGTTTGCGTCTCCAGCTTAGTGATGGCTTCTTGAACGGCGGCGTTGGCAGCAGCGCGAACCTCCGGGTCTACTTTGGGTTTGGGGGGAGCAGCTGGAGGATTGGCGACGCCACGCGCAGCCCGCAACTCGTCGGCCCACACTGCCACCGGTGGCAACTCCGCAGCGGCGTCGTTGGAGGCATCAAGCGCCTGCTTTAAGGCCAACTGAAACGCGTTCCACACCAATAACAACTGCCCACGAGATGCATCAAGCAAAGGCGCGAATTTCAAATCAACGCTGGCCCAGTCTGGATTAGCCACCAAAGCAGCAGCTTGGGCTTGCCAAGTGTTGACATCAGTACCCAGCGCGTCTAAAGCGCCTTGGGCTTCTCGCCAAGATTTGGTTGACCACACTTCAATACGCTGGGCCATCAAAACGGCAGCTTCCCGCTGAACTTGGGTTTGGTGTTGCAAGTCTTCAATCGCACGGACTCGATCGGCCAGCTGAACTTTGAAACCCGCTAGGGGTTCTTTACTCAGCGGTGCGCCCGCCTTGGCCGCGTCGCGCTGCCAAGCCAGGGCATCTGCAATATTGAGTTTGGCTACAGCCATCAAAGCCTGGGCTTTGGCGGCCCATTCGTTGGCTAAATGCTCTTGTTCTTTGTGGCGCTTGGCATCGTCTAAACGTTCGCGCAAGAGTTTGGCAGCCCCTTTATCGCGGCTGCTTAGCTCTTTAAACACTTCAGCTAATTTCTCTGGACTGGGCTCGGTGAGCAGCCATTCTTTGACACGTGCAGAACGCTCGCCGGCGGTGGGTGCGGTGAACGCCCCTCCGGTCATTTGGTCCAATTGGGCAATATCTATTGTTTTTGTAGCGGGAGTCGACGGCACGTGGAGCCTTTGTAAGGGGAAATCAAAAAAAAGAAAGGCGTATTTTCGCCGCGAATTGACCCCGGTTCGATATTTTTACCAGTGAATGCAAGCTTTAAATCCAAATTACAATGAAGATAGCGTTTGATATTCTTGACTGGTATATAAATGCTTCCTAGAATTGTGCTGCACTGACACCCCAAACCGCCTCGCTGGCCCATTTCCGCCAACTCCTAAGGCCCAATCAGTCAACTTCTTTTTTCATGAAATCAACCACCCCATTCACCGAAAATCTTGCTGTAGTCGCAAGAGATATTGGCAATGGTTTTTTTGAAATCACCCACAGTAGCTTTGCTTTGCTAGGCTTGGCCGTGATGTTTGCGACGATCACGGTGGTCGCCCAGCCCGACATTCGCCAAGCCGGCGAGGTCCAACTAA
Source organism: Bordetella parapertussis (assembly GCA_945888535.1). Classification (GTDB taxonomy): domain Bacteria; phylum Pseudomonadota; class Gammaproteobacteria; order Burkholderiales; family Burkholderiaceae_C; genus Allorhodoferax; species Allorhodoferax parapertussis_A. Next base: position 11,334 of record CAMDAN010000044.1, on the reverse strand, counting down.
TGACGTGGCTGCAAGACCGTCAGGAGATTATCTCTGGCTTGGTATCAGGAACACCGGCTGAACGCGCCACGGCTATCAGCCTGAAAGAACTACCCAAATCGCAAGCGGCCTTGGCCCAATGGTTAGGCCGTAAATACAACCGCGCACCCGAAGCCATGGGGGCCTTGGTCGAAGAGGCATTTGAATCGGGGAACCGCGCCCGAATTGATCCACACCTCATTTTGGCTGTCATGGCGGTCGAGTCGGGTTTCAATCCTTTTTCTCAAAGCCCGGTCGGAGCGCAAGGGCTCATGCAAGTGATGACGCACATCCACATTGACAAATTTGAGTCTTTCGGTGGAAAGATGGCTGCATTTGACCCACGGACAAATATAAAAATTGGGGTTCAGATTCTTAAAGAATGTATCTCTAGAGCCGGTTCTGTTGAAGGGGGTTTGCGGTTTTATGTGGGTGCGGGCAACCTGGATGAAGACAACGGATACTCTGAAAAAGTCATCGCTGAGCAAGGTCGGCTTCAAGCCGTGTCCGCAGGTTCACCGCCACCCATCAATGCGCTAGCTCAGACCCTTTTACGTCGCCTCGAGAACAAATCCTAAGGCTGCATCCAGTAAACTCTCACTGAGTATTTTTTGGCGATTTCCGCCTCCTTCATAAGAGAGTTTCATGTACCACCGCAATATCCTTGTAGAACAAACTGATCCTGAGCTTTGGGCCGCCATCCAGGCTGAAAACGCTCGCCAAGAGCACCACATTGAATTGATCGCCAGCGAAAACTACGCCTCGCCTGCTGTCATGGCCGCGCAAGGCAGCCAACTCACCAACAAATACGCAGAAGGCTACCCAGGCAAGCGCTACTACGGTGGTTGCGAACACGTGGACGTGGCTGAACAACTCGCGATTGACCGCGTAAAACAAATGTATGGCGCTGAAGCCGCCAACGTGCAGCCTCACTGCGGCGCATCGGCTAACGAGGCTGTGTTTTTGGCCTTCCTCAAGCCCGGCGACACCATTTTGGGAATGAGTCTTGCCGAAGGCGGTCACCTGACCCACGGCATGCCACTCAATATGTCGGGCAAGTGGTTCAACGCCGTGTCTTACGGCCTGGATAAAAATGAAGCCATTGACTATGACGCAATGGAAGCCAAAGCCCGAGAGACCAAGCCCAAGCTGATCATTGCAGGCGCTTCGGCTTATTCGCTGCACATCGACTGGGCGCGTTTTGCCAAAGTTGCCAAAGAAGTCGGCGCTATTTTCTTGGTCGACATGGCCCATTATTCGGGCCTGATCGCAGCGGGTGTGTACCCCAACCCCGTACCCCACGCCGATGTGGTGACCTCGACAACCCACAAGAGCCTGCGCGGCCCCCGTGGCGGCATTATTTTGATGAAGGCAGAACACGAAAAAGCCATCAACAGCGCTATTTTCCCAGGCCTCCAAGGCGGCCCGCTGATGCACGTGATTGCCGCCAAGGCTGTGGCTTTCAAAGAAGCTTTGAGCCCCGAGTTCAAGGCTTACCAGCAGCAAGTCTTGAAGAACGCTGACATCGTGGCGAAGACGCTCACGGAGCGCGGTCTGCGCATTGTCAGCGGCGGAACCCAAAGCCACGTGATGTTGGTTGATCTACAGTCTAAAAAAATCACCGGCAAAGTCGCTGAGTTGGTTTTGGGTAATGCCCACATGACCATCAACAAAAATGCCATCCCCAACGACCCAGAGAAACCAATGGTTACTAGCGGTGTTCGTATCGGAACGCCGGCGATGACAACCCGAGGCTTTAAGGATGAAGAAGCCCGCGCTACCGCACACCTGATTGCCGATGTTTTGGACAACCCCCATGACGAAGCCAATATCAACGCGGTGCGAGCAAAAGTTCACGCCCTTACCTCTCGTTTTCCAGTCTACGGTTAATCCAGCCCCGCGATGAAGTGTCCGTTTTGCAGCCACTCCGAAACCCAGGTGGTTGAAACTCGGATTGCTGAAGACGGCGACTTCATCCGGCGCAGACGCCAATGCGGCGCTTGCGATAAACGGTTTACAACCTACGAGCGCCCTGACGTGAATTACCCGGCCATCGTCAAAAAAGATGGTCGGCGTATTGATTACGAACACTCCAAATTATTGGCGTCTATGAATTTGGCCCTGCGCAAACGCCCCGTGAGCACAGAGCAGGTGGACAGCGCCATCGAACGCATCGAAGAAAAACTCCTCAACCTCGGCCTGCGCGAAGTCCCCTCCGCAAGGCTAGGTGAATTGGTGATGCGCGAACTCAAGAAACTCGATAAAGTGGCGTATGTGCGCTTTGCCAGCGTCTACCGAAGTTTTGAAGACATTGATGAATTCAAAACCTTGGTCAACGAAGTAAATAAATAACAAAACTCTCTGGGGAGGGAGGATGGATGCAATCCATGCGAGAGGTGGGCCCCTGCGCGGGCCGAACTTAAAGCGTCGCCAGAACGCTTTTACCTTAATAGAACTCAGCGTCACCGTGGCCGTATTGGGCACGGTGATGGCGCTTGCGCTGCCCCGGCTAAGCGCAACGGTTTCGCACAACCACATGCGCTCAGTGCGCGACGAATTTACCAGCGCTGTGGGACGCATGCGCACCGAGGCGATTCATCGCAACCGCTGTGTCAGCATGTGCATCTCTAGCAACGCCAAAACCTGCAATCAAGGTACGAGTACGAATTGGTCTGCAGGTTGGTTGATGTACCAAAACCAAAGCTGTGGCGCTTTAGAAGGGGCCAGTATTCCTTCGGGCGACATCATCGCTGCAAGCCAAAGCATCCCAAGCCACTTTGATCTTCAATCGAACAGCACCGGTTCGCGCAGCACCTTCAGCGCCAATTCGCGCGGCGTCTTATTGGTTAACGCGGGAACCTTCACTTTGCGCGATACCCGCCAACCCTGTCAGCCCAGCACCACGATGACCATCAGTTGGCAAGGGCGGGTTCGCTTAGATGAAGTTCCATCCACGAGCTGCCCCTAGCATGGCTTCACCTAAGCAGGGCCAAACAGGAAGCTCCTTGATTGAGGTTCTCGTGGCTTTGCTGCTTTTATCGTTTTGTTTATTGGGCTTAGCCCGACTCATGGCTGGCAACCTGCGCTCACACACTGAGAGCGTGATTCAAGCCAACCTCAACCTGCTTGCTAATGACGCGCTTGGGCGCATGCGTTCCAATCCGTCCGAACTCCCTGGGTCGGGGGCGGGAAACGGTTACCACTTTGCGGCGTCTTGGATCGCTCAGCAATCAACCATCGAAGCAATGCCTTCTCCCAACTGCATTGCCTCGGGTTGTACGAATGCTGAACGTGCAGCCTTTGATCTATGGCAACTGCGCAGCAGTGCCCGTGCCCTTTTGCCGCAAGGCGCGATGAGTTTGGTGAGCAACAGCAACACTAATAGCACTCCAAATAGCGGTTGGATATTGAGTTTGTATTGGTTTGACAAAGACAAGGAGACCCTGGGGATGAGCTGCCAAGACAGCGGTGCCAACGACCTCACTTGTTTTAACGACAACGCCACAGGCCTACAGCCCGTCACGGGCCTTCGGGCGTTTAACTTTTACTTTTATCCCTGAACGATGGCCTACCGTAAACACCTTTCTCAAAGGCAGCAAGCCGACGCACAACGTGGCTACACCTTGGTCGAACTCATGGTGAGCCTTGCGGTCGGCGTGATGGTTATGGGTGCGGCAGCCGCCGCTTATCTTTCTATCTCGGAGAGCCAGCGCAGCCTGACTGAAAAATCTTACGCAGCGGAAAGCGCTCGCTTTGCGATGGAAACCTTGGGCCGTGAGATTCAGAACGCTGGCTTTTATCCAGTCAACGAAGTCCCACCTACTACCCCACAGAGCGCCCTACCCATCGGCAGCTTCGCCACCGCAGCCGAAAGCAACCCCGCAACCAGCCCCGAACATCTGCGCTCGCCTGTCTTTGGTTGCAGCGGCAAAAAAATTGACGCCACCAAAACCACATCGGTGTGCGTCGCCCACTCCAGCACCTCGCCCGCCGTTGATGCGGACACCTTGGTTGCCAGCTATTACACCGACGACGACTTTGGCAAAGACCGCGGCAACAACACCGATTGCGCTCGCGCAACGCCTGCTGCGGTTTCTGGCTCTAACGGAAAACTGTTTTTTATTTCCAATAGCTACACCCTCACCCCCGTCACGCTCAAGCTCGAAGGCAACACTGTCAAAACCTTTGGTTTGGCCTGCGCGGGCAGCGCCAGCCCGGTCAACAATTATGTGCCTTTAATTACCGGCATTGAACAACTGCGCCTGAGCTATTTGGTTCAAGGCGAAACCACAGCGCAGTTCAAATCTGCGCATTCGGTTTTAGTCAATGAGTGGAGCAAAGTCATCGCGGTCAAGGTTTGCTTGGTAGCGCGGTCTTTGCAAAACGTGCGACTCCAAGCCAGCAGCTATTCCTTTAAAGACTGTGCGGATGCAACTCAGACGTTTACGACGGGGATCGAGCGCAAACGCTATACGCAAATCTTTGCGGTCAAAAATGCCACCTTGGCTACTCCATAGCCCATGAAAAAATCAGCACACTCTCAAAGCGGCGCGGTTCTTATCGTCGTGATTGTCTTGATCGCTATTTTGTCGGCCACCGTGGCCTACACCACAAAAAACACGCTGCAAGGCGGGCAACAGATTCGCAATGAAAGAGACTACCTCCTCGCCTACCAAGCAGCCCACGCAGCCCTGTGGGACGCCGAGCGCGACTTGGCTTTGAGCCCGGGCCAGGCGCTTGCTAACGCCGCTTGCGTTCGAGGTTCCGGCTTCAGAAGCACGCCCGCTGACCTTAATAATCCCAACGCCTCACCCCAATTCACAAGCAATTGCCTTGCCGGCCAATGCCTCAGCGCCAGCGCAGTGTGGGCTAGCGCCGGGCCTGCTAAATCCGGGGCACCTTGGTGGCCGGTGAGTAAGGGCGGCAAATGGTCCGCCACGGGCACCGCAAGTGCGATGTCCGCCCAATGCGAAACCTTTACCAGCAGTATTCCCTTGGGAACATTCACCGGAACCCCCGGCTTCAAAGGCGTGGCAAGACAACCCGACTACTTGATTGAACTCATGCGGCCCGCTTCGACCCTGCCCGACGCTTCGCTAGGCGGAAACTACACCTGCCTAACGCCCGCTCTGGACTGCTTGGTTTTTAAAATCACCGCCCGTGGTTTTGGTTCGAGCCTGACAGGCGAAGTCTTGCTGCAAAGCATGGTCACTTTGCAAACGGGTGCACCTTTGACCGATCCCCAACGCATCCTGCGGCGGCAGTTTCGAGAAATTCCTGGCATGAGATCTGATCTATGAAGCCCCTTCACAGCGCCCCGCCCTTTCGCCTCCAACAAGGCCTCACATTGATTGAGTTGATGGTCGCATTGGCTATCGTCGGTTTACTCAGCGCGGTGGTGTATCCGCGTTACCAAAGCTATGTTTCCCAAGCCCGCCGGGTCGATGCGCAAACCCAATTACTCAGCGCCCAACAATGGATGGAGCGCTTGTACAACGAAAGCTACGACTACGCCAAAAGCGCCAGCGGTCAAGACGTCACTGCCTTGCTAGCTCTGCAAGCCTTTCGAAGTTCACCCCGCGCAGGCGAAGGGCTCAAGGCCTACGATATTTCTGTCGCCGTGGCTACCTCAAGCCCTTCGCAAACCTTTTTGTTAAGCGCAAAACGCACCGCCCTAGGCCCCGCTGCAACCGACGCCTGTGGGGATTTCACCTTGGACCACCACGGCGTAAGGGGTTTGGTGAACAATACGAAAAGTCTGGCCGAGTGTTGGAAATAAGATAGCCCCAGAAAACAGCCTAAGGAATTTGCGTTTTGTCCCCCATTGATACGGCCCTCGCCCTCGCCTCCCAAGCCCTTTGGCTCAGCTCGCCCAACCCGCGCGTAGGCTGCGTCTTGGTGAACGCGCAGGGCCAAACCATTGGCCAAGGCTTTACCCAAGCCGCAGGCGGGCCCCACGCAGAAGTCTTGGCCTTAAGAGACGCACTCGCCCAAGGCCACGCAACCCAGGGGGCGACCGCCTACGTCACGCTTGAGCCCTGCTCTCACCACGGCCGCACCGGGCCGTGTTGCGACGCGCTCATCCAAGCCGGAATTCGTAAGGTCGTGGCGTCTATCGAAGACCCCAACCCCCAAGTCAGCGGCCAAGGCTTTGCGCGGCTTCTCGCTGCCGGTGTTGAAGTCGAAGTCGGGCCGGGCGCAGCCGCCTCCCGCGAACTCAATATCGGCTTCTTTAGCCGCATGGTTCGAAAGCAGCCTTGGGTTCGGCTCAAGGTTGCAGCGTCTTTAGACGGAACGACGGCTTTAGACAACGGCAACAGCCAATGGATCACTTCAGAAGCCGCTCGCACCGACGGCCATGCGTGGCGGGCCAGGGCGTGTGCGTTGTTAACCGGCATTGGAACCGTTTTACAAGACCAACCCCGCTTAGACGTTCGCTTGGTAAAAGCCCCTCGGCAACCGCATTTGGTGATCGTTGACAGTGATTTGCAAACGCCTCCTGACGCTCCGCTTTTTGCTGTTCAACGCAAAGTCATGATTTATGCGGCCAAGCCCCACGCAGAACGCCAAGCCGCCCTTGAGGCCCAAGGCGCTGAAATCATTTCCCTCCCCGGAAAACACGCCGATGGCAGCCCCAGCGGCAAGGTCGATTTACACGCCATGGTGATGGACTTAGGCCAACGCGACATCAATGAACTCCATGTGGAAGCCGGCCATAAACTCAACGGCTCACTTTTACGAGAGGGCGTGGTCGATGAATTGTTGGTGTACCTCGCACCTCAGCTCTTAGGCGTGGGTGCTGGTATGTCCAACTTCGGACCTTTGACAGAACTCTCGCAAGGCATCGCGCTCGAATTCACGTCGGCTGAGATGGTCGGCAAAGACCTTCGGGTTTTGTCTCGCGTAGCTAACCACGGCACGTTTTAATTTTCACATTTACTTTTTAAGACCCCCATGTTCACAGGAATCATCACAGGCGTTGGCCACATTCAAAACATCGCCAACTTAGGCGCCACGGCCTCCCACGGCAAACGGATTACCATTGCCTGCCCCAAAGGTTACTTAGACGACGCAGGCTTGGGCGACAGCATTGCGCTGAATGGCGCGTGTATGACGGTAACCACGCTAGACACCAGCACCGACGCACCGCGTTTCACTGTCGATGTATCCGCCGAGAGCTTAGACAAAACCGCAGGCCTAGACGCTTTAGGCGCTGTAAATTTAGAAAAAGCCCTTCGCGCCAATGACCGCTTGGGCGGACACATGGTCAGCGGCCATGTGGACGGAATGGGCGTGGTGACTTACTTTGCGGAGATTGGTGAAAGCTGGGAGCTGCGCGTTCTCGCGCCGTCTTCACTTTCGAAATTCTTGGCCTACAAAGGCTCCATCACCGTCAACGGCGTGAGCCTGACGGTCAATAGCATTGCGGATGTTGCCGGCGGCTGCGAATTGAGTATCAACTTGATTCCCCATACGGTCAGTAACACCGCTTTGCACCAGCTTCAAAAAGACAGCAAGGTCAACCTAGAAATTGACCTGATCGCTCGCTACGTGGAGCGCATGCTTTCGCACTCCAACATTCACTCCAACATTAAAACGTCAGCGTCTTAACGCCTGCGGCCGTTCCCAGCAAACACACCTGCGCCCGTTGGTAAGCAAAAACGCCAACGGTCACCACGCCTGGCCACTGGCTCACCTCGGCCTCAAACGCCAAGGGCTCAGTAATCGTGAGGCCAGTCACGTCCACAATCCACTGGCCGTTGTCGGTCACCAGTGGCTGGCCGTCTTTCATCCGAACGGCCCCATTACCGCCCATCGCCGCAAACTGCGCAATAACGCGCTTCGCCGCCATCGGGATCACCTCGACTGGTAAAGGAAATGTGCCTAAGTGTTGAACCAGCTTGGACTCGTCGGCGATACACACAAATTGCTTTGAGAGCGCCGCCACAATTTTTTCTCGAGTTAACGCCGCGCCGCCGCCTTTAACCATAAAACCGTGGCCATCAATTTCATCCGCCCCGTCGATATACACCGACAAACTGCTGACATCGTTGGCATCAAAAACCGCAATGCCCAAAGCTTTCAGGCGCTCGGTACTCGCTACCGAGCTTGACACCGCGCCCTTGATCTGGTCTTTCATGGTGGCCAAAGCATCAATGAATTTATTGACCGTTGAGCCCGTTCCCACGCCCACCAACTCGCCGGGAACCACATACTTCAAAGCGGCCTGGCCTACGAGGGTTTTCAGCGCGTCTTGGCTGAGGGCGGGCGCTGGATTGGCAACGTTGGAGGGGGTTGGATGGGTCATCGGTGAAAATAGGGTTTAGATTTAAAAATGCGTGTTTCACTAGGAATTATCCAATGTCTCTTGTCCCCTACGGGCTCTCGCGCCAATTATTGTTTCGTTTAGACCCCGAAACCGCGCACGACCTCACTCTTGCTGCCATAGCGCGAACCCAAGGAACGCCTTTGCAGTGCGCTTATGCCAATACGCCGGTGAGCGATCCCGTGACGCTGGCGGGCCTGCGTTTTCCTAACCGGGTGGGCTTGGCCGCAGGCTTAGACAAAAACGCCCGATGTATTGACGGTTTGGGCGCAATGGGCTTTGGCTTTGTTGAAGTTGGAACCGTCACGCCCTTGGCGCAAAGCGGCAACCCCAAGCCGCGTATGTTTCGGCTGCCGCAGGCCAACGCCCTCATCAACCGCTTAGGCTTTAACAACGGCGGCTTAGAGGCCTTTATTGCCAACGTTCAGCGCTCGGCGCTACGCCAAAGCAAAAACCCCGCGCTCTTACTCGGCCTGAATATCGGAAAAAACGCCACCACCCCCATCGAACGCGCGACGGACGATTACCTCACCTGCCTTGAAGGCGTCTACCCCCACGCCGATTACGTTGCCATCAACATCTCCAGCCCCAACACCAAAAACCTACGCGACCTTCAAAGCGACGCCGCCCTTGACCAACTGCTCTCGGCCCTCGCCGCCAAGCGCGAAACTTTGGCAAACCAACACGGTAAAACCGTCCCCTTGTTTTTAAAAATCGCGCCCGACCTGGAGGCCGCACAAATTGAAACCATTGCCTCAACCCTCGTGCGCCACCGCATCGACGGCGTCATCGCCACCAACACCACCCTCAGCCGCGACGCCGTCAAAGGCCAAACGCACAGCGAAGAAGCCGGTGGCCTCTCCGGCGGACCGGTATTAGAAAAAAGTAACCAAGTCATACGCCAACTGCGCAGCGCCCTCGGCCCCGCGTTCCCCATCATCGGCGTAGGCGGCATCTTGAGCGGCGCAGACGCTCTCAGCAAAATCGAAGCCGGCGCCGATGTGATTCAGATTTACACCGGGTTGATTTACAAGGGGCCGGAGTTGGTTCGGGAAGTGGCTTTGGCGATTAAGGAAAAATAATACGGCATTGACGTATAATTCAAGTATGCTCACCGTCGTAGAAACACCCGTTTTCTTACGCTATGCCGCGAAGGTATGGAATGAAACTGAGCGGGAGGAGTTCATCACATGGCTTGCAGAACATCCAGACGCAGGCGATGTAATTGCGGCAACAGGTGGCTTGCGCAAAGTACGCTGGTCACGGCCAGGTATGGGTAAACGTGGCGGTGTGCGCGTCATTTACATGCTACGTAATGCCCTAGGTGAGTTGGTGTTGTTAACGGTGTACGCCAAAGCCGACCACAGCACTTTGTCGAACGCTTTTTTGCGCAGCTTGGCGCAACTTTATGAGGAATGATCCATGTCCAAAATTTCTGCTAATGCCGATTCTGAAATGACCGAATTTGAAAAAGACTTGTTGGAGTCCATTCGCCAAGCTAAGCGTGGCGAAGGACGAGTGACAAAGGTTGCCATCTCTGCGGCAACCGAGGCTCGCATGAAGTTAGGTGTCTCGCAATCAGCATTCGCCCAACTGCTGGGTGTATCAATCCGCACCTTGCAAGAGTGGGAACAAGGCCGTCGTGAGCCTTCCGGCGCGGCGCGCACACTGCTGCGCATTGCCCTGAAGTCACCCGAAGCCATTTTGCAAACTGTCTAAACCGGCTCGGCCTGCCCATGGGGCACATTCACGGTATCGCACACGCTGACAATGCCCAGTGACTGGTGGCTGAACGCAAAGGCGCCCAAGGCAACCGTATGTTGGAGTTCCCCTGGTTAATGGAGGAACTGAGCGCGGGCTTTTTCGCGCAAGTACTGCGCACCTCGCATACGGTGAATGTAAAACGGCTTGATGGGGCTTGGCAGCAGTTGAGTCATTGAGGGGGCAGCTTACGGCTGGTTGTGCAACTTTTGCCATGTACATGAAGCTGCGGTTTCTACCTCCAAATACGACTTAGGCAGCAAAGGGGTGCGGACGACTCCACTTTCCTTCGCCCATTCAACGGTAGCTCCCTGTTTATCTTTACGTTTCAGCTTGGAGCCGCCAGCAAGTGACATGGAAAAGAGGTCTAGAAATCGCCTTGCACCAACTCCGGTAAAAGGCTCAAAAGTAACGCGGTTTTTTTCAGACTGATTGTCGAGACTAGTTTTGAGCGAAATCGCCTCAGAATGCAGATCCAGTGCTCGGCTTTTCGGGTAGGGCTCGACGTAGACAACGCGCTCAATCCCAGCGTCAATAATGTGCTTGGCGCAGTTGTGACACGGAAACGTTGTGCAATACAAGGAGGCGTTTATCGTCGAAACGCCAATGCGTGCACAGGAAAGAATTGCCTCCATCTCAGCATGAACTACTCGACCAAATTCTGTCAGGTCGGATATTTTGCTCTGTCCCAGTACTGTTTCCAGCTCTTGTTTCTTATCCTCTCTTGAAAGTGAATTCTCGATCAAGGCGCTGACAATTTCCTCGATGATTTCATTCTGAGCGGCCTTGTTTGAATCCTTTTCCCTCATGTAGTCTTTTCCATCTTCTGCGTCATTCACCTCGCCGGTTGCGGGGTCGACTTCCGCCCAATACTGACCGCCGCCGAACCTAGGAGTGTCGTTGGCACCAGTTGCAACGATTTGTTGCCCGCGAGCGATGATCGCACCGACTTGCCTAGAAAGGTCACTCGATCTAATTGACGAATTGAATGCCATAAACATGGCAAACTCGTCGAAAGTCGGGCTCCTGAACGGGTTGGAAAAAAGTAATTCTAGGAACCGCTGAATTGTGTTTTTTACTTGATCTTCATTTTTTCCAAGACTGATGAAGAAGTCCGATAAGTGGAACGTATCTCTAGTCCTCTGACCATGATCAACCTTCTCATCTTCGTCGATGCGGATCAATTCCTCGGCTTGTGTTTGGGCTAACAACTTGTCGTTGACAAGATA
>CAMDAN010000043.1 GCA_945888535.1 Bordetella parapertussis | reverse complement strand
ACCGTCATGGGCCAGCCCATGCGCACTTGGGGCCGAGCGCCGTCAATGCGCAGGGTGGTGCCACTGATAAAGGACGCTGCGGGACTGAGCAAAAAAACAATCCCTGCGGCGGTTTCAGCCTCGGTTCCAAAACGCCCCAAAGGAACGGTTTTGGCCATGGCACGCAACATCGGTCCAGCTTCTTCGGGGTAGTGGTCCATGCCGCTGGAGGCGATATAACCCGGCGCCACCGCATTAACCCGCACCCCGCTACCGGCCCATTCGGCTGAGGCGGTTTCTGTGAAACTTACCATGCCGGCGCGTGCCGCACCACTGTGTCCCATGCCTGGCATAGAGCCCCACATATCGGCCACGATATTGACAATCGCTCCGCCTGATTTCGCCATGGCTTGGGTATAACACTCGCGGGCCATCAAAAATCCGCCGGTGAGGTTGGTGTTAATGACCGCCTCCCAGCCTTTTGCGCTGATAGATTCCAGAGGCGTCATGTACTGGCCACCCGCGTTGTTGACCAAGCCGTCGATCTGACCATAGTGGCTTTTGATGTCGGTAATGGTTTGGCAAACGGCATCTTCCTGGCGAATATCACAAACGTACACACTGGCTTGGCCGCCATCTTGGTTAATTTCATCTACTACTTTTTGCAGCTTTTCTATCTTTCGCCCGACCAAGGCAACGCTGGCTCCAAGCGCTGCCAATTCGTGGGCCACACAGCGCCCAATGCCAGAGCCGCCACCCGTCACAATCACCACTTTTCCCGTAAACAAACCGGGAACAAATACCGACGCATACGCCATGAAAACTCCTGCCGATGAAAATAGACGATAGAAAAATTAAGCCGTGGTCAAAGAACCACCCACAAACAAAGCCAATGCCGCCTCGGTTAAGTCTTCAACCGACGCTTTTTTATGAGGGTCAAACCACTGCACCGACCAATTCAGCGCCCCCAAAATAAGAAGCCGCGCTAAGACCACGGGCGCACGCAATTGGCCGCTGGCATGCAACGCCTTTAAAACTGGCACCCATAAATTCTCATACTGGCTTTGTAAAGCCGATAACTTTTCACGCTGCGCAGAGTTGAGCGAACGCGACTCGTACAACATCACCGGGATAAAGTCGCTCTCGGGCCCGAGCAAAACGAGAAAGTGCGTATGTACCAAACCCCGTAGCTGAGCGAGTGGGTTTGCCTCTCGTGAGAGTGCCAAGGTCGTGTGCTGGCGAGCCAAAGCCGAGGTCATCCCCTCTTCCATCACAGCAAACAACAAGGCGTCTTTGCTTTTGAAATGGTAAAAAGGAGAGCCGCTTTGCATACCCGCGGCGGCGGCAATATCACGGGTCGTGGTTGCCGCAAAGCCCTTGCGCCTAAAAAGCGCCGCCGCAGCTTGTAGCAACGCAGCTCTGCGGTTGCCGTCATCGCGGTCTTCGGCAGTTTTGCGCGGACGCCCTCGAGGTCGTTTCGCCTCTGCGCTGACGAGCGCAACGGGGGTTGGCGATCGTTGGATGGATGTAGGTTGCGAAACAGGCATGGATACACCATACCAAAACCCGCTATTTTTAGCAAGCGTTCGCTTGGTAAAAATACTTAACAGCTAAATCAAATTGCTATTTTTCGAGTCCAAGCCCGGTTTGTTTTCAAAGGACGCAATGAATGCATCCAAATCGGAGAAAAAATCGGGTGCTATTTGATTCAGCGCGACGACATTATCGAAAACGTCTTGCGCGCGCAATTCATTTGCATAGTTATTGCGTACTGCATGACGGAATTTCAATAATTGCGACAATCCCGCAAAGGCATCTTTTCCAATCATTGCGCCCCTATTTTCCCCTGCGACTGAAACTTGAAGCAACAAGTCGCGGTGCGACGCATCGCCCAAAGGCACAAATCCGTCTATCGTATTGGCCAGTGACTTGAGAATCGATTCGAAATGGGTATAAATTCCCTGAACATTGGTAGCCATGCTTTCAGCGTGAACTTCCATTGAATAGAGACTTGGATTTGTTTTTGCCAAAGACTTTTGGTGAGCGTCATTTTTATCCATGTGCGCCAAAGCTTTTTTTACCTCCGCGATTTTTGCCTGAACAATCAAAAAAATAGGGTGTTTAGACATACTTATCTCGGCTGGGAATCATCACGCATTAGTTTCTGCGATTGCATACTTAGCTGCTCTGCAAACACAATATCAAACGGAGTCGCTTTTACATTTTGAGCAATGAGATCAAAGACCTCGACTTCGCTCAAGGGTCCTCTTTCGCTCACAAGAAAATCAACATCAGAATGCGATCTAAACTCACCTCGCGCCATCGAACCAACCACATCTACCTGAACACCAGCTTTTCGCAATTGCCATAGTGCGAGATCCACTTGAGGCGTCACCGATACCAATTTTTCTAAGGCGCGACTATCCAACAGTCGATCTAGGCGGGAGTTTCTTTCGCGAATAACTGTTTGCATGCTGAGCCTCAAATTTTCAACAATAGAATATCTTAGCCACTATGCATAGATAACAAAAGCTTATTTTTAAGTTGCGAGCTAAATCTTGGAGAAGTCGGGCTTGCGTTTTTCCATAAACGCGGTAAAGGCTTCCGTGGCATGTGGCGCTTGCAAGAGGCGTCCAAAGCTTTGAGCTTCTTCGCTGATTTGCGCCAACAGTTGCTCGGTCTGCCCTTTTTTCATCAAGCGTTTGGTCTCAATGAGGGACGGCAGGGGTTTGGCTGCCAGTTTCAGGGCTTGGGCATGGGCTACGGCGTTAGCCTCATTAGGAGGAACGATACGGTTCACCAATCCCACCTCCAATGCCGCTTCGGCCATAAAGGGTTCGCCTAAGAGCAAGGCTTCCGCAGCGCGGTGGTAACCCAAGAGCTGAGGGGCCAAGAGGCTGGAGCCCGCTTCGGCGCACAGTCCCAAATTCACAAAAGGCATAGAGAAAGCGGCGTTGTCGCCGGCGTAAACCAAATCGCAGTGAAACAACAGCGTGGTGCCGATGCCAACTGCAGGCCCGCACACTGCGGCCACTAGCGGTTTTGGGAAAGTGACCAAGCCGCGCATAAAGCGAAACACCGGTGCGTCTTCTCCCCTGGGTGGTTTAGCTAAAAAATCACCAATGTCATTGCCTGCGCTAAATACGGTAGCGTGGCCTTGAATCACCACCACGTGTACCGCGGCATCCATGCTGGCTTGCAATAAAGCATCCGCACAAGTGCTGTACATGGCTTGAGTGAAGGAGTTTTTTTTCTCAACGCGATTGAGCGTGAGAGTCATCACGCCATCGGCAATGTTTATCAGTACGTCTTGCATCGCAAATCCTTAAAAATTTATTCTTTGTAATAGACCAATTGGTGGGTCGTTGCGAGCAAGACGCCCGCTTCACTCCACAAGCAACCACTTTGGTCAAAAAATCCGTTGCGAAAGACCTGTCCGCGGGCTTGGGCTAAAACAAAACCCGAACCCACGTCAGATAACTGCGCGCTATTAGCGTGAAAGTACACCGTCATCGACACGGTTCCTGCGGGTACCCATTTAGCCCGACGCACCCACACGCGTGGGTAAAAGATATCCGCAAAAGCTGTGAGTGCGGCAAAGTCAATGGCTCGCCCCGCGCGGTCCCGGACCCACAGCTTAGTCAGACTGGCTTCAGCTGATGACAAGGTACTCTCTGCGCCGTCCCACGTTTGCGGCAAGCCACCCGCCACACCGCGCATATCAAACCTCGTTAACCATTCCACTCCTTGCGGAATGTTGGCAGCTTCGAGGGTTTCTGGGGGTGGCGCTTTAGGCATCGGTAAATCATTGGCACTCCACGTCTCCCGCCGCGCCGCCGTCATCGCAGTTCCAGTGAACACCGACTCCACACTGCCATCTTTTTGGGTTTGAAGGATTTCAAACACCCAATGCTGGGTTGAACGGTTGGTGCGGGCAATGCGCAGGTTCAACTCAAAAGGGCCGTTGGCAATCGCCGCCGCAAAATTCACGGTCAGTGAAACCGGCTCCCCCAGGCATTCGGAGTGATCCAAAATCGCCTGCGTTACCGTGGCCGCCGTGATTCCACCAAACGGGCCGACCATATTGGCCCAGGCCGGATGTGTGCTACCAAGGTAACGGCACGCGTCTTGGCGCGTTAGCGCTAATGCTGCATCAAAAGGGTGGGTTTGGTCTGCGATCGGCGTCATTACGAATTACTGAACGCGAACCCAGGTCTGGGTTCGGCCTAGCAATGGCGTACCCATGTAGCCACGCACTTCAAGTTTCTTTCCGCCATCGATGGGAGTCAAACGCAAGCTGTAATTTTTTCCATTTTCAGGATCCAAAATCTTGCCATCTTCCCAAACGTCTTTGCCCTCTTTTTTAACGCCACCACGGATGATTTCCATTCCGACTTTTGGTTTTCCTTTCCGGTCATCGGTGCAATCGACGCAATTAGGCTCAGCGCCAGGTTTGGGATCAAGCGCTTTCTCCACCACGCCGGAAAGACCGCCACTGGCATTTAGCACAATCCGGATTTCAGCTTTAGGTTTATTGGTTGCATCGTCGATGCTATTCCAAAGGCCCAAGGGCGTCATCTGTGCATACGACAGGGCGCCTGTGGTTACACACACTGCAGTCAAAAGAAATTTTTTCATGGCTGGGTCTCCTAGTTAAAAAGGTAAAGGGGAATACGGGTTTAGGCTAAGGCGGCTTCGGTGTCCATGAGAACGTCTGAACCAGCACTAGCCGTTCGCATCAACATCGCTGTTTCAGGCAACAGCTTAGCGAAGTAAAAGCGCGCTGTTTGCACCTTGGCCAAGTAAAACGCATCGGTATTGCCCGCTGCGATTTCACGCAAAGCCACTTGTGCCATGCGGGCCCAAAAGTAACCGAAGACCATATGGCCAGCAACGCGCAAATAGTCCACCGCCGCCGCGCCGACTTCGTCAGGGTTTTGGAACCCTTTCATGCCAATCTCAGTTGTGAACTTTGTCATCTGTTCGCCTAATTTAGCGATGGGTTCAATAAATTCAGCCATCTTCTCATTGCCGGCTTCTTCTTGAACCAATTTCACAATCAGCTTTCCAAAACGCTTGAGTGTCGCGCCGTTATTGCCCAAAATTTTGCGCCCTAAAAGGTCGAGCGACTGAATCGTATTGGTGCCTTCGTAAATCATATTGATACGCGCATCCCGCACATACTGCTCCATCCCCCATTCCTTCACATAACCGTGGCCACCAAAGACCTGCATGCACATGGAGGTAGAGGTCCAACCGTTATCGGTAATAAACGCTTTGACAATCGGCGTGAGCATCGCCAGCATTTCGCCCGCATCAGTGCGCACTTTTTCATCGGGGTGGTTATGTTCTTCTTCGAGCAGCATGGCGCAATAGGCCTGCAAGGCTCTGCCCCCCTCGGCGTAGGCCTTGGCTGTGAGCAACATCTTGCGAACATCGGGATGCACAATGATCGGGTCGGCCGCTTTGTCTTTGGCTTTGGTTCCAGAGAGCGAGCGCATTTGAATCCGGTCTTTGGCATACACCAAGGCGTTTTGGTAGGCAACTTCCGTCAGCCCGAGTGACTGGTTTCCTACCCCAAGACGCGCAGCGTTCATCATCACAAACATGCCGTTCATGCCTTTATTAGGCGCACCCACCATGGTGCCAACGGCGGCGTCTAAAACCATCTGGCAGGTTGCGCTGCCTTTGATTCCCATCTTGTGTTCGAGGCCACCACAGTAAATACCATTGCGCTCGCCCAAAGCGCCGTCAGCGCCCACCAAGAACTTCGGAACAATAAACAAACTCACGCCCTTGATTCCGGGGGGCGCATCGGGTAGGCGTGCCAACACCAAGTGAATGATGTTCTCACTCATATCGTGTTCGCCCGCGCTGATAAAGATCTTATTGCCCGTAATCCGATAGGTGCCATCGGCTTGGGGTTCGGCTTTGGTTCGCATCAAACCGAGGTCGGTCCCGCAATGGGGCTCGGTTAAACACATCGTCCCTGTCCACTGGCCACTGGTCATTTTGTGAAGGTAGGTCGTTTTTTGCGAATCGGTTCCATGCGTAGCTAAGGATGCGTAGGCCCCGTGGGTCAAGCCGGGGTACATTGTCCATGCCTGGTTGGCGCTGTTGAGCATCTCGTAAAACATTTGGTTCACAACCAAAGGCAAACCCTGCCCACCAAACGCGGGGTCGCACCCCAGCGCCGCCCAGCCGCCTTCCACATACTGCGCGTAGGCTTCTTTGAATCCTTTGGGCGTAGTCACCGCATGGGTTTTGACATCGAGTTGGCAACCCTCTGCGTCGCCACTGATGTTAAGTGGAAACAAAACCTCGGAGGCAAACTTGCCCCCTTCTTCAAGCACCGCGTTGATCGTTTCCGCATCCATATCCGCATGTGTAGGAATGGTTTTGAGGGTGTCGGTAATGTGCAGTAATTCGTGCATCACGAATTGCATGTCACGCAGTGGTGGGGTATAGCTTGGCATGGGGAAACTCCTGGAAGGTTTAAATCGAAAGTGAAAAATTAGGCAATAGCGACTTGCGTACCGTAGCGGGCCAAGATGTCGTCAAAGCCGCGGTTAGCTCGGGCTAAGGAGCCGGGTTTTTGCAAAAAGCGGGCTTCGTAATGCAACGCCAAAATCAGTGCATGAATCTCAAAAGCAATTTGCTGCTCGTCGGCATCGGCGACCAAATGGCCACAGCCTTTGGCCAATACCACAGCGCGGTACAAAGCACTCAGCCAGGTTTGAACGGAATCAGCGAGCGCATCGCGCACGGGCCCAGTTCGGTCATCAAACTCCACTGCGCCACTGATAAAAATACAACCCGACTGCAATTCGACCGCGACGCGCTTCATCCAGTTGTCAAACAAGGCACGTAATCGCGGTAGGCCCCGAGGTGTTTGCATAGCGGGGTAAAAAATCTCTTGCTCAAAGGTAGCAAAGTATTCGTGAATCACCGAAATCTGCAACTCTTCACGGGATCCAAAATGGGCAAACACCCCGGACTTGCTCATGTGCATACGCTCTGCCAATGCACCAATACTCAAACCTTCAAGTCCCACTTGCGTTCCCAAGGTGACGGCTGCTTGCACAATGGCTTGCTTGGTTTGCTGCCCTTTTTGCAATACACGCAGCGCAGGCTTGCGCTCGAAGGCGGATTCAGCGATAGCAGCGTCTAAAACGGAAGAAGGCATGGAACGGGTGAAATGGTGAAAATAGTACGACCGTGCTATTTTGCACTATTTCCACTAACCCCCAAAAGATTAGGCTGCTTTGACCTCGTTAAGCAAGTCAGGGTGGCGATCAAGCACTTTAAGTAGCTTTACCAAGGCCAAAGGAGGTTTAGTCTTTCCATTTTCATAACGTGAAAAAGCATTGATGCCACCGCCGAAAATTTCAGCAGCTTCGCGCTGACCTAAAGCAAGTTTCTTGCGAACGCTGATGATGAACTCAGGATCAACAATAGCCGCATTGACCTGCTTATTAAATGCCTGCATCTCTCGCATGACGCGATCGGTTTCTGCTAGGTCGGTAATGGACTCATCGCATGCAGAGCAAAAGTCTGCTGTCACCAATGGAATGACGGTGGTTTCACCTTTGTAGGTATAGGGCAGGTCACGTGTACCGTGTTCAAGTTCCGTTGCGCCACAAACTGGACATTTCATATTCATAACTCCTTAAAAGATACGATTAGCACGTCTTCTATGACCGTTAATTTAAGATACACATTACCTAACTGTGTGCTCGGCCGATAGACGTCTTGCCAGATGGTGGTGTCAGCATGGGTCGTCATACTTTTGTAGAAATCAGCCGGAGTAAGCGCCACGATCGCTGCCAACATGTCAGGGAGTTCAAAACCCATCTCTGTGGCTCCCAGCATCGCCGCACGGGTCGCACGTACTTTCCCAACTGCCACCAAGGACTTAACGAACGCCAATTTACAGTGTGGAGTTCGTTTTTCCATTACCCAATTCTAACCTAGTTGGTTTTATTTGTGGGTTGTGAAGATCAACTCAAGAGGATCGAATCATCGTCCCAAACGCCTGATCGGTGAGGATTTCGAGAAGCAATACGTGGGGTACCCGTCCGTCGATGATGTGGACGGCTTTCACACCGCTTTTGGCGGCATCAAGCGCGCCGCTGATTTTTGGCATCATCCCGCCCGAAATGGTTCCGTCGGCAAACAAAGCGTCGATTTGACGGGCGCTGAGTTCGGTCAACAACTCGCCCGCTTTATTTAAAACGCCACTGATATTGGTCAACATCAAGAGTTTTTCCGCTTGGAGTACCGTGGCTAACTTGGCAGCCACCACGTCGGCGTTGATGTTGTAGCTCTCATTGTTTTCACCAAAACCGATGGGGCTAATGACCGGAATGAACGCATCGTCTTGGAGAGCCTTCACGACGCTGGGGTCTACGCTGACGATATCGCCCACTTGGCCGATGTCATGCTCAACGGCTGGGTTGGCAGCATCTAACATTTTGAGCTTTTGCGCCCGAATCATGGCGCCATCGCGCCCTGTCAAGCCCACCGCCTTACCACCGGCTTGGTTAATCAGCCCGACGATATCTTGTTGCACCTCGCCCCCCAAAACCCACTCCACGACTTCCATGGTTTCGGCGTCGGTTACGCGCATACCTTGAATAAATTCTCCGGTTTTTCCTAAACGTTTCAATGCGTTTTCGATCTGCGGCCCACCACCGTGAACCACCACGGGGTTAATTCCCACCAGTTTGAGCAGTACCACGTCTTCGGCAAACGCAGCCTGCAGGGCCGGATCGGTCATCGCATTGCCACCATATTTGATGACCATGGTTTTCCCATGAAACTTACGGATATAGGGCAAGGCCTGGGCCAAAATTTCGGCCTTGTCGTTGGGGTTGATGGTGTAGGGTTTGCTCATGGTGTGATTATTAGCTTGAAAAACCTTGAACGCAGGCGCTCAAGGCTCTGCGAATTCCAGCAACGTCATCATTTTGCGCAGCTAACTTCAAATCTTGTAAATGCTCAGAAAGTTGTATCCATGGGAAAAAATCCTCGTGGGCTTTCATGATGCGCGGGTGTTCGGTAGGCTCAGGATTGTCGCCAATGAGCAACTCCTCATATAACTTTTCACCCGAACGCAATCCGACCACCGCAATTTCGATATCCCCTTCCGGGTAGGCGGCGTCTTTGACCGTCAGGCCTGAGAGCTGAACCATGCGTTGGGCGAGATCCATGATTTTGACTGGCTCGCCCATGTCTAAAACGAACACATCGCCGCCCTGCCCCATCGCGCCCGCTTGCAGAACCAACTGCGCAGCCTCGGGAATGGTCATGAAATAACGGGTGACCTCTTTGTGGGTGACGGTGATCGGACCACCGCCCTCTAATTGCTGGCGGAACAATGGGACGACGCTGCCACTTGAGCCCAGTACATTGCCAAACCGAACCATCGAAAAACAGGTTTTACTATTGCCTGTAATCTTCGACTCTTCAGCCAAAGCCTGCAAGACCAATTCCGCCATGCGTTTGGTCGCCCCCATCAAGTTGGTCGGCCGAACCGCTTTGTCAGTACTTACCAAAACGAAGCGTTTTACTCCACTGGCCTGCGCAGCGCGTGCCATATTTAAGGTTCCAAAAACATTGTTGAGCACACCTACACCCGGATTGCTTTCAACCAACGGAACGTGTTTATAAGCCGCTGCGTGGTAGATGGTTGCAGGCTGGTAGTTGTTGCAAACGGCTTGCATTTGCTCTGCGTTTGTAACACTTCCTAGCAAAGGAACCAACTCCACAGCTAAGCCCCGCGACTTGCAAAGGGCCTCTAGCTCTTGGTGAATCGCATACAAACCAAACTCGTTGTGATCAAGCAACACCAATTTTTTTGGCAATTGAAAAACAATATTGCGGGTTAACTCACCCCCAATACTGCCGCCTGCGCCTGTGATCATCACCACTTGGCCCCTTAAGTCACGGGCCAATAAATCCGCTTTGGGTGGAACTTGTGTTCGCCCCAAAAGATCGTCAATATCTAACTCATGAATATCTTTGATGCTCACCTTGCCACTGGCCAAGTCAGCCATGCTTGGCAAGGTGCGAACGTGAACAGGCAGCTTGCTCAAGGACGCAATGATTTGCTTGCGCCGCTCTCGCGTGGCATTGGGCATAGCCAGCAATAAATCAGTCACCTCATGGCGTGTCACCAAACTCGGTAAATCATGGGACGTCCAAATTGGTACTCCGTTGATACTACGACCGACTTTTTGGGAGTCGTCGTCAACAAACCCGACCAACTTCAACTGTCGCTCCATCGCAACAGCCACGGCAGTTTGAACTCCCGCCGTACCCGCACCAAAAATCAATAGACGACCTGTTTTATTTCCTGCTGCTAGGGTCAGGCCTGCCAGCCAAAACCGCGCAATAGCCCGACTCGCACCCACCAAAATCAAAAACAACAAGGGCTGCAATACCCCCAAACTACGCGGCACCATAGGCCATTGCACCGATAACAAAACCGCCAACAAAACCAAGCCATAGAATGCAATTGCCTTAACGGTAGAAATCAGTGCTGCCTGACCTGTATAGCGAAAAATAGCACGGTACAGGCCAAACTTGACGAATATAGGGACGGCCAAAAAGGGCGTTAGAAAATACACCGCCCATTGCAGACCTACGGGTCGGTGAAAAACATCAAGTCGCAAGGAGAACGCCACCCATGTGGCAATAAACGCAAGCGCAATATCTAGCCCAACGACGACAAGTCGCTTATAGATACGCGGCCAAGCAAGGACTTTTAGGTACATAACAATCTAAAACGATAAACCCCATGGCTGCCCTTGATCACAAGTGCATCGCATGGGGTTTGAGGCTTTACTTAAGCGGCGATTAAAAAAGAATCTTTGGTTCGGCCTTGGGCGATTAAAGTGGACAACCATTTTGGAGTTAATCCGCGGCCAGTCCAAGTCTCTCCATTGGGACCACGGTATTTAGGAGCCACTGGGTTACTGGCTTTACGCGCAGCCTTAGGAGCCTTTAAAGATTTTGCTGCGCCAGTTTTACCTTTGGCAACACGGCCAACTTTGCTTTTGCCTTTTCCAGACTGCAAATCTTTGACAGTGATACCAAAAGCCGCCATTTTTGCGAGAATGTCTTGGACAGTGGCATGGAAATCTTTGGATTTGATTTCATTGGCTTGCCTTTGCAACTTTTCGATTTGACTTTGAATATCGATGAGATTAGACATGTATTACTCCTGAAAAAATTAGTACAGTCTGATTATAGAATAATCAGTGGGAAACACCTTCACGGCGAACCACTTTAATCAATGTCAGCCAAAGTATTTTTATATCCAACCACAAAGATTGGTTTTTTAGATAATAAACATCCAAGGCCACTTTATCTTCGATCGATAATTCATCGCGGCCGTTCACTTGCGCCCAGCCTGTGAGACCAGGAAGCAATAAGTGGATTCCATATTTAGTTCGTAGTTCAATTAAGTCTTGTTGATTGAATAACGCGGGGCGAGGGCCTACAAGACTCATGTCACCGACCAAAACACTCCATAACTGAGGCAATTCATCTAAGCTACTTCTACGCAAGAAGGAGCCGATCGGAGTTAAATACTCTTTAGGATTACCCATCAAGTGTGTAGCTAGCGCTGGCGTACCAACCCGCATAGTTCGGAATTTTGGCATTTTGAAATTGCCATTGTTACGTCCAACGCGATCAGACCAATAGAGTGCGGGACCTTTGGAAATTGAGCGGACAGCAATCGTCAGCATTAATATCGGCAAAAATAAAATGAGGCTAGCAATCAAAGCAACGACCGAATCCATGATTCGTTTCATGACTTGTAATTTCTCGAAGAAACCACCTCCGCGAGCCAACCTTCAAGTCTGTCAATCAACATAGAACGATCAAATTCTTTTGTACTAACTTCTATCCCGTTCCTACCCATAGCACTACGGTCTTCTTTTGTCATTTTTGAAAGCTTCAAAACAGCACTCGCTAATCCTGCAGAGTCTCCAGCATTACATATCAGCCCAGAGTTCGAATATTTAACGAGCGCGGCACCTTCGCCATTCAACATAGCTACGATGGGAATTCCTGCCGCGAGGTAAGACTGTAATTTCCCAGGAATGGTCATTGAAAAAATGGGCTCGTCCTTTAGACTCACCAGCAAAGCATCAGCATGACTAAAGAAAGATGGCATTCTTTCCACCGGGTAGCGTCCAAACATAAGAACACAACCGTCTAAGCGACGACGCCTGATTTCATCCTGAACCCACTGCGCATTCCGACCATCACCGACAATGAGCCAACGAATGTTCGTATGCGCTCGCAAATTCTCAGCCGCGTCTAAGATGGCAGGAAAATCCTGTGCGTCACCTAAGTTGCCCGCAAACATCACGCTGAAGCTTTGCGGATTTTTAGGAATTTCCTCAGCCCAAATATTTTGTTGCTGGTCAAAAATATCCTCTGCCCAACTAGGGAAATACTCAACCCGTTTATTGCTTCCAGTGTATTTTTTAATTTGCGGAATAAAACTTCTCGACTGCGCAAGAATTAAGTCACAGCGAGAGTAAATAAACTTAATTAGCAATCCGATTAACTGAATCATTCGCCTAGATCGAACAATACCAACAGCTTGCAATGTATCTGGCCAAAGATCTAATACCCAAAAAACCATCGGAACACGCTTTATTGCTCTCATGACTGCTGCAGGTAATCCGACTGTAACTGGAGACAACTGGCAAGTAAAAATCGCGTCAAACTTGATACCACGCAATTTCAATGGGCCAAATACTGAACCGCTCAATGCGAATGTAAAGTAATTTAACAGCAGTCTAAAATTACCACGTCCCCGCACAGTCATCGGAACGCGGATGATGTCTACACCTTTGTAATTCAAAAATTTATGTGGATCTGCTTTGAATCGCGGGAAAATATTTCCATCAGGGTAATTAGGAACCCCAGTTAATACAGTGACCTGATGGCCCCGCTGTACCAATTCAGCCGCTAAATCATTGATGCGGAAATTTTCAGGCCAGAAATACTGAGAAACAATAAGCAAACGCACGAATTAAAGAGCTCAGTATTTTTTCCAAACTACGCGATTGACATAGTCGGTATAGCTATGGATGATACGCAGAACCTTGTCTGAAACATTAGGGTTGCTGTAATCGGCTACCTGACGAATTCCATGAGGATCGGAACGATCAGATCCCCTTGGCTGTGTAGCCAATATTGACAGCCCCTGGCGCACGCGCTCGAGCTCCAAGCCGACCATCATTACAGCAGCCTCCTCCATGCCTTCCGGTCTTTCATGGGCTTCGCGCAGGTTAAGCGCGGGGAAGTTCATGATGGAAGATTCTTCGTTAATAGTGCCACTATCCGACAACACGACTCGAGCCGCGATTTGAAGCTTGTTGTAGTCATGAAAACCCAGCGGCTTCAAAAGTTGCACTAGGGGATGGAATACCGAACCTGTTGTATCAATACGTTTTTGAGTTCGCGGATGGGTAGAGACAATGACCGGCAAACCGTAGTCTGCTGCCAGCGCATTGAGAATTCCCACTAGCTTTGCGAAAGACTGGGGTGACTCAATGTTTTCCTCCCGGTGCGCGCTGACCAAGAAATAGCCCTCTGCCTGAAGTTCGAATCGTGACAATACATCTGAGGCCTCGACCTTCGGGCGATAGTGCGACAAAACCTCAAACATAGGGCTTCCCGTTTTGATCACCAAATCCGGGGGCAAACCCTCGCGTAGCAAATAATCACGCGCTATGGTGCTGTAGGTGAGGTTGACATCAGCGGTATGGTCGACGATCCGACGGTTGATCTCCTCCGGAACGCGCTGATCAAAGCAACGGTTTCCGGCTTCCATATGGAAGATGGGAATTTTGCGACGTTTGGCTGGAATTACTGACAGGCAACTATTGGTGTCACCCAATACCAGCATGGCTTGAGGTTGCACAACCTCTAGTACCTTGTCTACACCAATAATTAAGTTCCCAATAGTTTGTGCCGCACCTGCATTGCCCTGGGCGCTGTCTAAGAAGTAGTCGGGTTTGCGCACTCCTAGGTCATCAAAAAATACCTGGTTCAATTCAAAATCATAGTTTTGCCCGGTATGCACCAGCACATGCTCGCAGTGCGCGTCCAATAGGGGCAAAACCCGAGAAAGTCGAATGATCTCAGGGCGCGTCCCGACCACTGTAATGACTTTTAATTTTTTCATCTGCACACCTTTAAGTTGTCCGGACACTTATACCGGGCAGGCAATGGTGTCCGGGCGGCTAGGGTCGAATACCTCGTTAGCCCAAAGCATAACGACCAACTCGGACTCTCCAATATTGGTTATGTCATGGGTCCAACCAGGCACTGTATCAACAACCCTCGGACTGTCGCCATGGGTTTCCAACTCATGGGTTTGCCCGGTCAATAAGTGCCGAAATTTGAAGCGAGCCTCTCCCTTGATGACCAAAAACTTTTCTGATTTGCTGTGGTGATAATGCCCCCCGCGCGTAACCCCAGGATGCGCAGTGAAGTAAGAGAACTGGCCACTGCTCTCAGTTTTCAACATCTCCACAAAAACTCCACGCGCATCTTCGTGCCTAGGAATAACATAGGTAAAGCCTTCAGGAGGGATATAGCTGATAAATGTGCTGTAAAGCGCCCGGGTCAAACCTATCCCAACTGGAGGGGTAATTAGCGTGTTTCTACTTAGTACAAAGTTATTTAACACACTCGCTAACTCACCCACTGTAGTTCTATAGGTTGGTTCCACCTCCAAAAAATGTGCCGGCCTCCTCGTTACATTCGTTGCAGATTCAGGCTCAAACATCAAAGCAATGAAAGTTTCCACCAAATCGTCTATGTAGACCAAATTTAAAGAAGAGTTGGGGTCATTGATCTCTATCGGCAATCCTCGTGTGAGTTTGTAGCAAAACGTTGCCACAACCGAGTTGTAGTTCGGTTTGCACCACTTACCGAAAATATTGGGCAATCGAAACACATGCACCGGAACACCATGTTCGCGTTGCATGGAAAACAAGACATCTTCCGCTGCCTTTTTACTCTGTCCATATGGATTTATTTTGGCGGCCTGGGTGGATGATGCATAAATGACTGGGATTTTGCGATTCGAAAACTGAGCTATTTCTGATAGGCCATCACACAAAGTTTGCGTCAAACCAAGATTAACTGCGTGAAAGTCCTGCGGATCGACTGGCCGATTCACTGCCGCCAAATGAATAACGAAATCCGCAACGTTCAATAGGGGGCGCAGGACTTCGGGTTCATCACTGCGTCCGAAACAAATTAGCTGTATGTCGCTGCGTTCTGCTAACCGTGATTGCAGGTTTTGGCCAATAAAACCTTCTGCACCTGTAATCAAAACTCGCACGCGCTACTCCTCTGCCTCGGAAGTTTCACCACGCGAAATGGCTTGCACAAAATGCAACTTCATTAACAACGCTTGCATGCCGGCGACATCCAACCGAGTTGTGTTGTGCGAGTTGTAATCTGAAGCTTCAGAAATTTGGGTTTCACCCTGATCCATGAATTTTCCATAATTTAAATCGCGCAAATCAGGTGCCACCCTAAAGTAGTTTCCGAAATCTTGGGCCGCTACTCGTTCTTCTCGGCTAAGTAGCGCTTCATAAAGTTTTTCACCATGGCGAGTGCCAATTACCTTAACCTCATGCGATGGAATGCCCATGAGCGCTGTCAGCGCCTTTGCCAAGGTTTCTATAGTGGCAGCAGGAGCCTTTTGAACAAAAATATCGCCAGGGTTGGCATGCTCGAAAGCAAACAACACCAGGTCAACCGCATCGTCCAGCGTCATCATGAAACGGGTCATTCCAGGATCAGTGAGTGTTAACGCTTTGCCGGCACGAATCTGTTCTACGAAAAGCGGAATAACCGATCCTCGCGAAGCCATTACATTTCCATAACGCGTTACACATATGGTGGTGCTATCGCTCTCCCGTGACTTCGCCACGGCGACTTTTTCCATCATCGCCTTACTGATTCCCATCGCGTTGATCGGGTAAACCGCTTTGTCTGTGCTTAAGCAAACCACACGCTCGATACCATTGGCAATCGCCGCTTCTAAAACATTTTCAGTACCTAGTACATTTGTTTTTACGGCCTCCAAGGGGTAAAACTCACACGAGGGAACTTGCTTGAGCGCGGCGGCGTGGAATACGAAATCTACGCCACGCATCGCAGTCCGGACACTGTCAGGGTCACGCACATCACCGATAAAGAATTTTAATTTTGCGCTATGGTATTTTTTGCGCATGTCGTCTTGTTTTTTTTCATCCCGGCTGAAGATTCGGATTTCACCAATATTTGAATCCAAAAAACGGCGCAGAACAGCGTTTCCAAAAGAGCCGGTTCCGCCGGTAATTAAAAGCTTCTTATTCAAAAACATGCAGATCCTTACATTCGCAACGATTTGGCTTCAGGCTTGCTTAGCCGACAACATAAAGCGAGCGGCGCTTCAATTTCAGGGCAGGCTTCTCCACAAAAAGCCATGAGATGATTGCCATTGTAAATGTTAGCCCTATCGCAATCGGCATACTGTGTATAGCTTTCAATAACAAAAAATTAATTACCGGCATGTGCCAAATATAAATCCCGTAACTCAAGTCAAACTTAAGCCGAAAATAAGGGGTTGCAAACGCCAGCCAAAAAATAAGGCAAACATAGCTCGCAAAATATAAAATGCCCATCCGGTTTCCGGATGCGCCGAAAACGGGGCCTTCTCCAAAATACAACATTAAGACAAGAGGCAATGCGGCGAGAGGGAGAAACCTTAACCATCTAATCAAAATATCAAAATATTTCGCTGCGGTTATTCCAAATCCAAACATCCATCCCCAAACAAGGGGAGTTAACTCAATGAAACTGAAAAACGTTTTATTTCGGTAAATAGCCTCCGTCCAGACTATGGGGCCAAAAATGTAAATCGCATACGAAAGCGCAATCAATACAACCAATCCATAGCGGAACCGCTTATCAAGCCAGGCGATGATCGGCACAAATAGATAAAATAATATTTCGGTTGTAAGGGTCCAAAGAGATCCATTAATTACGCCAACGCCAACATCTCTAAAATGTTCAGGGTTTTAAGCCTGCCCAAGAGTGATCTGTGAAAGAAACCATATGCCATAGGTCGAAAAATGAAGGCCAATGTCTGGCCAACCTTTTGCTGTGAGCAGCACAGCTACTGCGCCTAACGATACAAAAACTAGGCCAGGGAAAAGTCGCAAAAATCGATTTTCAAAATAGATTCTGCCTGGGGCGTTCAACCACGATCTATAAACCAAGAGTCCGCTGACAAAGAAAAATGCCGGTACCCCAGGGAAATTGCCTATGAATACAGGGATCTGAAACTGCAAATGCGATGATGCATGCCCTACTACCACTTGAAGTGCAAAAATCAGCCGCAACCATTCCAAATTATTACGTTTTTGAAATTCCTCGAGTCTTAATGTCATAGGATCACAGTTGGAGCATTCACTTCTACATCACCTTGCGAACTAGTTCATCGCGTTGCGCCAAAGTCGGATAACTAATTAGGACCGCCTTGTAAACACCTTTGAAGACAAAGAGGCTTCCAGCCGATGCGCCGATGACTCCGCAGGTCCTAATTAAATCCTCGATATCAGTCAAACTTCCTGCCCCGCCGAGAAAAGTAATAGGAATTTTGACCGTGTGGCGTATGATTTTTGCTAAGACCAAATCGTAGCCTTTCATCTCTCCATCCCTGTCAATCGAGTTTATGACAATCTCCCCAGCGCCCGCCTCTTGCGCCAGTACTGCCATTTCGAGCACATTGCGTTTGGTGTTGTAGCGCCCATTGTGGGTAAACACTTCGTAGTCTCTGCTGAACATCTTTTTCTTGACGTCCAAAACCACAACCACGCTTTGTCGACCAACCTCCCCAGCAATGCGGGATATTAAGGTGAGATCTTCCACTGCAGCCGCACTGATTGCCACTTTTTCGACGCCTAGACCAATGATGCGTTTAGCTTGCTCAGGCGTCTTCACACCTCCGCCATAGCACAAAGGCATACGGCATTCGGCAGCCAAATTGGCAATCATTCGATAATCTGGTTCCGCGTTATTTACCGTCGCGTCGATATCCAAGACTACCAATTCGTCAGCTTCTTTTTCGTTAAATATTTTGACCGCGTTAATGGGGTCACCGATGTACTTGGGCGCTTTGAAACTTACGGTTTTGACAAGCCCTCCTTTGTGAACCAGCAAACAGGGTGTAAATCGGGGGCGCAGCATCCTATAACTCTGAGAAATTCTTTAACAATCGGGTGCCGAAATGGTGACTTTTTTCAGGATGAAACTGCACACCATGCACATTACCAGCAGTGACGGCACAACTGAAATCACCTCCATAGGATGCACTTGCCGACACATGCTCAGGTGCCTCGCACGCAAAATAATAGGAATGCAGAAAGTAGAAGCGGGCATCCGCCTCAAGTCCTACAAACAAAGTCGACCCGGGGTTGGGCTTTACGTCATTCCACCCCATGTGCGGCAGCGGCAGGGGAAGGCTATGCTCACTCCCCGAGAACATGCATACCTTGGCAGGCACCCATCCCAGACCTGGCAAATTACCTTCTTCGCTGGCATTTGCCATGATCTGCATACCGACACAGACGCCTAAAACCGGGACTTTATCTATCAGGACCAACTTATCGAGGACATCACGCATGCCAGAACGGTTAAGTAGCGCCATGGCATGGTCGAATGCACCCACGCCGGGCAATATG
>CAMDAN010000042.1 GCA_945888535.1 Bordetella parapertussis | reverse complement strand
GACCAAGGCGGTCATTCGCACTACACCGTTGAAACCCATATCCCCCACGTGAAAGATGTTGCCCAAGGGGAGCCGCTGCGTTTAGATTTGCAATTAATCGACCATGACGAAAAGCGGGTGCATATATTTCACACCATGACCCATGCTGCAACGGGTGATGTGTTGGCTACCGCTGAACAAATGCTGGTGCACGTGGACATGGCTCAAGGACGCTCAGCGGATATGCCTGGCTATTTGCAAGACCGTTTGAATGCGATTGCCAAAGTGCATGCCCTATTAGCCGCGCCTAAGAACCTGGGAAAGCCCATGGGAATTCGTCGTAAAGCGCTTTGAAAACTTAACCCCCTGAATCATTGAGACCTAAACATGCAATTTGAACTCAACACAGAACAAAAAATGATTGTGGATACGGTACGCGCGTTTGTAGAAAACGAGTTGTACCCGCATGAAGATGAAGTCGAGCGGCTGGATGCGGTGCCCCCGGCGTTGGTGAAATCCATTCAAGCCAAAGCCATTGAGGTGGGGTTGTATGCGGCGAACATGCCCGCCGAGTTGGGCGGTGGGGGCTTAGATAACTTCAGCATCACGTTGATGGAACGGGAATTGGGCCGAGCCTCGTATGGCTTGCAGATGGTGGTTGCGCGTCCGAGCAATATTTTGCGGGCTTGCGAAGGCAAGCAGATTGAAGAATATTTATTGCCCACGATTCGAGGGGAGCGCCACGATTGCTTGGCCATGACCGAACCCAATGCGGGTTCTGATGTGCGCGGCATGCAAACCAAAGCAGTACGTGAAGGTGCGGGCGAGGATGCGGACTACATCATCAACGGCACCAAGCACTTCATTAGCCACGCTGATATGAGTGATTTTGTGATTTTGTTTGCCGCCACGGGGACTGAGGAAACCAAACATGGCCCGAAGAAAAAAATCACGGGTTTCTTGGTTGATTTGAACTCCCCAGGCCTAACGGTGCGGCGGGGCCCGGCCTGTGTCTCCCACCGGGGGTACCACCAATGCGAATTGTTTTTTACCGACTGCCGTGTGCCCGCCTACAAGCGTTTGGGAGAAGAGGGCAAAGGTTTTGATTTGATGGGCGAATGGCTGGGCGCCACCCGCCTCACGGTGGCCGCAACCAGCGTGGGCCGAGGCAGGCGCGTGATGGACATGGCGACCCAGTGGGCCGCGACCCGAAAACAATTTGGTCAATCCGTTGGCAAGTTTCAAGGCACAGGTTTCAAGCTCGCCGATATGGCAACCGAGTTGGAAGCCGCGGAGCTCTTAACGCTTCAAGCGGCTTGGAAGTGTGACCAAGGCACCATGACCGATTCTGACGCTGCCATGGCCAAATTGTTTGCGACGGAGACATTGGCGCGGGTCACGGACCAAAGTTTGCAAATTTTTGGTGGCATGGGTTTGATGAACCAGCTGCCGATTGAGCGGTTTTGGCGCGATGCTCGGGTTGAGCGTATTTGGGATGGCACCAGCGAAATTCAGCGCCACATTATTTCTCGCGCCATGCTGCGTGAGCATGGCGGTTGAGCGCGATGGGCGGTGATCGGACCGCAGCGCTACGCCGGCTTTTTTCTCCTCGTCATATTGCCGTGTTCGGCGGGAACGCCGCCGCAGAGGCGATTCGACAATGCCGAAAGCTCGGCTTTGCCGGAGAGATTTGGCCTGTTCATCCGCGAAAAGAAAGCATCGAAGGCTTGCCTTGTTTTGCGGATGTGGCCTCTTTGCCTGCGGCGCCTGACGCAAGCTTTATCGCCGTGCCACGTGAAGCCACCGTGGAGATTGTTGGCGCGTTGGCCAAGCGAGGTGCGGGCGGGGCGATTTGTTACGCGTCGGGGTTTGCTGAGGTGGGCGGCGTGGGTTTAGAGCTGCAACAGCAATTAGTAAAAAACGCTGGGGCCATGGCCTTGGTCGGCCCCAACTGCTACGGCATGCTGAATTACCTTGATGGTTTCGCCCTGTGGCCGGACCAACATGGCGGCGAACGCATCAGCCGGGGCGTAGCCTTAATTACCCAAAGTGGCAATATTGGTTTGAACCTCACCATGCAGCGCCGTGCGATGCCCTTGGCGTATTTGATTACGGTAGGTAACAAAGGCGGCGACAGCATAGAAAGCATGGTCGACGCCCTGCTTAGCGATCCCCGTGTGAGCGTGATTGGCATGCATATTGAAGGCTTGGATGATGTCGCTGCGTTTTCCAAAGTCGCTTTAAAAGCTTTGCGACAAGGCGTTCCATTGGTGGCGCTCAAGGCTGGCTCCTCGGCCTTAGGTGCGCAAACCGCGATGAGCCACACCAGCTCTTTGGCCGGACCAGACGCTTTGTATGACGCGCTCTTTGCGCGCTGTGGCGTAGCGCGGGTCAAAGACCCTGCGGGTTTGATAGAGACGTGTAAGTTTCTTCATGTCCACGGCCCTTTGCCTGGTAAGCGCTTGATCTCGGCCAGCTGTTCGGGTGGCGAGGCCTCCCTGGTCGCCGACTTGGCGCAGCCGCGCGGGCTGCAGATGCCACCCATTCCTGACGCAGCAGCGAATAGGCTGCGCAAGGTGTTGGGTGAGAAGGTCAGCGTGGCCAACCCCTTGGACTACCACACCTATATTTGGGGCGACTTGGCAGCACAGACCGAATGTTTTACGGGGCTCATGGACTGCCAGTTTGACGCCCATCTTTTGGTATTGGATTACCCGCGCCTAGACCGGTGTAGCGCGCAGAGTTGGGGCACCACGGTGGACGCCTTTGTTGCAGCAGCGCAATCCGGAGGCAAAGGTGCGACGGTGGTGGCGTCCTTGCCAGAAGATTTACCGGAGCACTTTGCCAGTGCATTGATGCACCAAAACATTGCGCCTATGCACGGCCTGCCTGACTGTTTAGATGCGATTGCTAATGCAGCGGCGATAGGCGCTGCAAAAAAACGGCTTGACCAAACCCTGGCCTTGCCCGTGGTTCAAAATTTGGTTCAAGGGCCAGAAGTGTTACTCGATGAAGCCGCCAGCAAACGCGCATTGGCTGCGTTCGGTCTGCCTACGCCCAAAGGCGCAGTGCTTGCTGCCAACGACGTGTGTGCCTACGCCAATACCTTGGGTTACCCCGTAGTACTGAAAGCGGTTTCTGACCAATTGGCGCATAAAACAGAAGCGGGCGCGGTGCACTTGCATTTGAAAAACGAAGCGCAATTGCGTGCGGCTCTGGAAAAGATGACCGGGCTATCGGAGCGGTTTTTGGTGGAACAAATGGCCAAAGGCGTGGTCGCTGAAGTCATTGTTGGCGTTCAGCGCGACCCGCAGTTTGGACTGTCTTTAACGGTGGGAGCCGGCGGCGTATTGGTCGAAATTTTGCAAGATGCAGTGACTTTGCTTTTCCCGGTCCAGAGAAATAATGTGCGTGATGCCTTGATGGCTTTGAAAATGTGGCCTTTGTTGGTGGGATTTCGAGGCCGCCCCCCAGGCGATGTGGAAGCGCTGATCGATGCAGTCATGGCAGTGGCAAATTTTGCGCAGCGCCATGCCCACCAATTGCTGGAGTTGGATGTCAATCCGGTGCTGGTGATGGCCCAAGGCCACGGCGTTTTGGCAGTCGATGCTTTAATTCGCATCCAAGGAGCGTTAAATGACTGAAGCAGTCAAAACCAGTGTGTTCAATGGTGTTTTAACGATCACCTTAGACCGACCCAAAGCCAATGCGATCAACGTGCCGACAAGCCAAGCCTTGTACCAGGCTTTTAAACAATTGAATGACGATCCTGCGCTGCGTGTGGGGATTTTGACGGGTACTGGGCGGTTTTTTTCTGCCGGGTGGGATTTAGCCGGCGCCACGCAAGGCGAGGCCATTGACGCAGACCACGGGCCGGGCGGATTTGCCGGCCTCACCGAGTTTTTCAGCCTTCAAAAACCGGTGATTGCAGCAGTGAACGGTTTGGCCATGGGCGGAGGCTTTGAACTTGCCTTGGCCGCAGACCTGATCGTGGCAAGCGACACCGCAGAATTTGCGCTTCCCGAAGTCAAGCTCGGCATGGTGGCAGATTCAGGCGGGGTGTTGCGTCTGCCCCGGCGCTTACCTCGGGCGATTGCCTTAGAAATGCTGTTAACCGGCAGTCGCATGGGCGCGTTGGAAGCGGCGCGTTGGGGGCTGGTCAATCGGGTTGTGGCCCCGGACGCGTTGTTAGAAACTGCCCAAGCTTTGGCGCAAGAGATGGTTTTGGCAGCACCTTTGGCTTTGGCAGCGGTTAAAGAGCTGATCAACGCCACCGAAGGGCAAACCATCGCAGCGGCTTACACCACTCTGCGAAAAGCGGATCTGCCGCACTACCGCGCCATGCTGCGTTCAGACGATGCGGCCGAGGGACCCCGTGCATTTTCAGAAAAACGCCCACCGCGTTGGCAAGCGCGCTGAGCGCGTTTCGAAGCCGGATTCAGTCCATGGAAGTGAGCGCGGCCCGAGAGTTTCACTTCCTCTTGTTGCCCGAGTTTTCCATGATGGGTTTTGTCTCCGCGCTCGAACCGCTTCGCGTGGCCAATCGCTTTCAAAAAGACGCCTACCAATGGAAAATTCTGAGCTGGGACGGGCTAGCCGTCCAGGCCAGTAATGGCATGTCTTTGAATGTCGATGGCGCCTTGCGGGAAGCGACTGGGATTCAGACCTTGTTTGTGGTTGCCGGATTCAACCCCTTGCAGTATTACCACCGGGAGATGGGGGACTGCTTGCGGCAATGGGATCGCAGTGGCGCAACGTTAGGCGCGTTGGACACGGGCGCTTTTTTGTTGGCGCAAGCGCGTCTTTTACAAGGCCACACGGTGACTTTGCATTGGGAGGCGCAGTTGGCGTTCCAAGAGCGTTATCCCAAAATAAAAGTCACAGATGAACTCTACGAGTGGGGCGAGAGGCGCATGAGCTGTGCGGGTGGAACGGCCGCGATTGACATGATGCTGGCGCTCATTGGCAAGGCCCACGGTCTTAAGTTGGCAGCCACAGTTTCGGAGCAATTTGTCCATGGCCCGATGCGTAGCCAATCCGAACACCAGCGCACCCAATTGACCGCCCGCTACGGCGTACACAATAAAAAACTAGTGCAAGTCATCAAAGCCATGGAGACCCATTTGGAAGACCTGCTTTCTGCGCAAGATTTGGCTTCTGGCATGGGCGTCACGCGCCGCCAAATGGAACGCTTATTCCAAAGCCATTTGGGAACCTCGCCTGCGCAGTTTTATTTGGTGTTGCGGCTGGATCGGGCACGTCAATTGCTAAAACAAACGGAGATGGGGGTCATGGCGGTGGGCTTGGCGTGCGGTTTTGGTGCATCATCCCATTTTTCGCGCGCCTACAAGCTGCGTTTTGGCGTCAGTCCGACCGAAGACCGAATTGCAAAAGGGGTCAGTACGTTTGCGACGCATACGATTCGATAGGCGACTTGGATGAAAAAAAGGAGGTGTAATCAATTTGAGGAATTGATGGTGAATGCGGAAAAATCGGCCCATATAAGGGAATACGAGGGGTTCTTTGCATTGAGAGGCGCTCTGGATTGCATTACGATGCGGTCAGAGCGCAAATCTGGTTGCCCTCTTGCTTTTCGTTGCGACGTACTTTTTTGAGTTCTGAGCAGCGGAAACTTTTTAAATCTAATTGGACTGGAGATAGTTACAAATGGAAAATGTCGAACAAACCACTGAGTCGGGCATCATTCTCGATCGTCGTCAACTGATCCTCGGCGCTTCTGCCGTTGGTTTGGCTGGAACATTAGGCGCATCTTCAGCTATGGCTGCTGAAAAGCCAAAAAAAGGCGGCACCTTGCGCCTCGGTATGGAAGGTGGCTCACCCTCCGATAGTTTGGATCCTCGCACCTACGCTGACTCCATTCCCATTGCAATGAGCTTGATGCTTTGGAACAACTTGGTTGAAGTTGCTGATGACGGTAGCGCAGCCGGTGAGTTGTTTGAAAAGTGGGAAGTCAAGCCCGGCGCGGCTGACTGGACGTTTACAGTCCGCAAAGGTATCACCTTCACCTCTGGCAAAACGCTTGATGCGGATGACGTGATCTACTCCCTCAATATGCACCGCGGTGAGACAAAATCACCTGCGAAAGCGTTGTTGGCCGACATTACCGAAATCAAGAAAATTTCTGCCAACCAAGTGCAGATCTTGATGAAAAACGGCAACGTTGACCTGCCCTACAACCTCAGCGATTACCACATCATCGTGGTTCCTAACGGTTACACCGACTTCAGCAAGCCTGACGGCACCGGCGCCTTCACACTGGACGAGTTCCAGCCTGGCGTTCGTGCAACCTTCAAACGCAAAGCGGGCGACTACTGGAAGCCTAACCGCGGTAATTTTGACCGTGTTGAATTGCGTTACATCGGTGACTCCGCTGCCCGTACCCAAGCTTTGGTGACAGGTCAAGTGGATGCGGTCAACCGCCTCGATCCTAAAACCGCTGCGTTGGTTGCTAAAAACAAAAACTTGGTTGTCTCTCGTACCCCTGGTGCTGGTAACCGTTTTGCGTTTGTGGCCCATACCGACAAAGAGCCCTTTGCGAACAAGGACCTGATGTTGTCTCTGAAGTACGGTATTGACCGTAAGAAGATCGTTGAGAACGTATTCTCTGGCTATGCGTCCGTGGGCAATGACCACACCGCAGGACCGAAGATGAAGTACTACGATGCAAAGCAAAAGATGACTACGTACGATCCAGACAAGGCCAAGTTCCACTTCAAAAAATCCGGTGTGACTTCTCCTATCGAGTTGCAAGTCTCTGAAGGTGCGTTCACTGGCGCTACCGATTCTGGCCAAATTTTCCAAGAATCCTTGGCAAAAGCCGGTATCAAGATGGACTTGAAGCGCGTATCTGGCGACGGCTACTGGGACAACGTCTGGTTGAAAGTGCCGTTCTGCGCGGTTTACTGGGGCAACCGTCCTACCATTGACAACCAGTTCACATCGACTTTTGCCAATGGAACCACCAACCCTTGGAACGACACCCACTACACCAGCGCTGAATTCAACAAGATTTTGGTCGCTGCGCGTGTGGAACTCGACCAAAAGAAGCGTGCAGAAATGTATGCCAAGTGCCAGTCCATGCTCAACCAAGAATCCGGTATGGTGTGCTTCGCGGTTCAAGATTACTTGGACGGTGCAAGCAAAAACCTGCGTGGTTTGACCATCTCTGGCCGTTACGACTTGGGCGACCAACGTATCGCTGAGAAGGGTTGGTTTGCATAATTCAAGACAAGCTTGGGCTTAAATTGAATCCACTGAGCCTTGCGGCTCGGTGGAGTGCGAAAAAAATAACGGGGCGGGCTTTAACCCGCCCCGTTATTTTGTTTATATTTCAGGGTTCGAGGCAGTCTGCCTCTAGATGACTATTAAAAAAATACCATGGCTAAGTTGATACTGAACCGATTCCTGCTGGGTCTGCTGACCCTTTTTGCAGTATCGGTTTTAATTTTTGTGTGTACTGAAATCTTGCCAGGCGATGTAGCCTCGGCTGTTTTGGGGATGGGAGCGACCCCAGAAGCCTTGGTGATATTCCGTAAAGAGTTGGGCCTAGATGTGCCTGCTTATTTGCGCTACTGGAATTGGTTGGTCGGCGCTTTACACGGTGACCTGGGCGTGGCCCTGACCAATAAACGCGTCATCATTGACGAAATCATGCCCCGCTTGGGCAACACTTTATTTTTGGCAGGCTATGCCGCCCTGGTCGCTATTCCTTTGGCTGTTGGTTTGGGTATCTTGGCAGCGATTAACGAAGGCAAACTCACCGATAAATTGGCCAATATCAGCACGCTGATCGCCATTTCTTTGCCTGAGTTTTTTATCGCTTACTTGCTGATTATTTTTATGGCGGTCAATGTCGATTGGTTCCCGTCTTTGTCCACCGTTTACAAAGGCATGCCTTTTAGCGAGCGGGTATACCAAACGACGCTGCCAGCGATTACTTTGACGCTGTTGGTAGCCGCACACATGCTGCGTATGACTCGCAGCTCGGTGCTGGCAGTCATGTCAACGCCTTATATTGAAATGGCCTTTCTCAAGGGCGCTCGGCGCAAGCGTGTCATCGTTCGACATGCCTTGCCCAACGCGGCAGCCCCGATCATCACGGTGATTGCGCTCAATATGGCGTACTTGGTGGTTGGAGTGGTGGTGATTGAAGCGGTGTTTGTCTACCCCGGCCTAGGCCAATTGATGGTGGACGCGGTGTCTAAGCGCGATGTGCCTGTGATCCAGGCGTGCGGTTTGGTCTTTGCTACGGTATTTGTGACGCTCAACACGTTGGCAGATATTTTGGTGATCGTAGTGAACCCCCGCCTGCGCCATAAGCGCTAAGTAATAGGACAATCGCATGAAACTCTTTGGACACAAACTCACGGTATCGGCTGCGTTCGGTATGGTGGTGATCGCACTTTTCGTTATTGTTTCTTTATTTACGCCTTGGCTGGCGCCTTTCCCTGAGTCGGCCAATGTCGGCGGCACCTGGGACGAGCCCTCTATGACGATGTGGTTCGGCGGCGATCAAATTGGCCGCGACATGCTTACGCGCATGATGTACGGTGCTCGCATGACCATTGGCGTTGCCCTCGCAATTACCAGCCTGTCTTTTCTGATTGGAATTTTGTCGGGATTCGTCAGCGCAGTCGTTGGGAGCTGGGTTGACGTTTTCTTTAGCCGTTTGGTGGATGTGATGTTGTCCATTCCCGGTTTGATCTTTGCGCTGATTATTTTGGGTGTTTTTGGTTCCAGCATTCCTGTGTTGATTCTGACGATTGCCGTACTCGACTCTACCCGCGTATTCCGTCTGGCAAGGGCTTTGGGCATTAACCTCACCGTCATGGAATACGTCGAAGCAGCCCGCCTGCGCGGTGAAGGCTTGTGGTGGGTGATTACCCGAGAAATTCTGCCCAATGCGTGGGCGCCCTTGGTTTCCGAATTTGGCTTGCGGTTTTGCTTTAACTTTTTGTTTATTGCGGGCCTGTCATTTCTCGGTTTGGGTATTCAACCCCCCTACGCCGATTTGGGCGGCATGGTGCGTGAAAACGCCGCCGCCATTAACTTCGGAATGATGGCACCTATTTATCCCGCCACTGCGATTGCCTTGTTAACCGTCTCGGTCAACTTGGTTGTGGATTGGATGCTCTCGATTGATGCCCGCCCTTCAGGCGCGCAAGCAGAACTTTAAGAAAGATACCTGGTTATGGAAGAACAAGTCATTCTGCACATCAAAGGCTTGTGCCTTGGTAGCGTAGCAGGCAACGTGATTGTCGACAATGTGGATCTGCGTCTGAATAAAGGCGAGGTCTTAGGCCTGATTGGTGAAAGTGGCGCTGGTAAATCAACAATTGGTTTGGCTAGCATGTGCTACGCCCGTGCTGGGGTTCATATCGCTGGCGGCGAAGTGGTTTTAGACGGAGTCAATATCCGTTCGCTTGACGCCGAAGGCCGCCGTGATATGCGAGGCAAACGTATCGCATACATCGCGCAATCGGCAGCGGCTGCGTTTAATCCCGCGCATAGCTTGATGGACCAAGTGTGCGAGGCTCCCTTGCTACACGGACTCATGACGCGATTTGAAGCCCAAGCGTGGGCGCGTGAGCTCTTTGCCGCCTTGGATTTGCCTGACCCGGAAAATTTTGGTTCTCGGTACCCGCACCAAGTTTCAGGCGGACAGTTGCAGCGTGCGATGGCGGCGATGGCGATGTCCTGCCGCCCGGATGTGTTGGTGCTGGATGAACCCACGACTGCGCTAGACGTAACCACGCAAATTGAAGTGTTGATCTTGCTGAAATCTTTGATCCGTCAATACAACACCGCAGCTTTGTACATCACCCATGATTTGGCAGTCGTTGCCCAAGTTGCAGACCGTATCAAGGTCTTGCGCCATGGCAAAGAAGTGGAAGA
This sequence comes from Bordetella parapertussis, assembly GCA_945888535.1. GTDB lineage: Bacteria > Pseudomonadota > Gammaproteobacteria > Burkholderiales > Burkholderiaceae_C > Allorhodoferax > Allorhodoferax parapertussis_A. The sequence goes on along the minus strand of CAMDAN010000042.1, from coordinate 9,135 downwards.
AGGCGAAACCAACCAGATCTTGCATCACGCCTCTAAAGACTACACCGCCCGCTTAGTTGCGGTGCGCGGCGCTGCGGCAAGTGAGCGCGCAATTGCTGCGACGGTCAAAGAAACAACGGTGCTTTCCATCGATGATTGCCACGCCTATTACGGTGACTTTCATGTGGTGCGTGGCGTCTCTTTGGATGTCAAACTCGGAGAAACCGTGGCGGTTGTCGGCGAGTCAGGCTCAGGCAAATCCACATTGGCCCGCGTCATCACCGGTCTGCTTGCTCCCCGCAGTGGCAACATTGTTTTTCAAGGGCAAGCGCTTCCTAAAAGCCTGGGCGAAAGAAGCAAGGAACTCAAGCGCCGCATTCAATTGGTCTACCAAATCCCGGACGTGGCGATCAACCCCCGCCAAAGTTTGCTAGAAATCATTGGCCGCCCCGTGCAGTTTTATTTTGGCGCGGGACGCGCTGAGATGCTCGCCCGTGCCAAAGAACTGATGGCTTTGGTTGAACTCCCCGTAGAGTACTTAGAGCGCCGTCCAGGACAGCTTTCCGGCGGGCAAAAGCAACGCGTGTGCATCGCGCGTGCGCTTGCAGCCAAGCCGGATTTGATTATTTTGGATGAGCCAACCTCGGCTTTAGATCCTTTGGTGGCTGAAGAAATTTTGACTCTTTTGCGCAAGCTGCAAAGAGAGCTCGGCCTGTCGTATGTTTTGATCACCCATGATCTGGATGTGGTTCACCGCATTGCCCACCGCACAGCCGTGATGTTGCAAGGGCAGTTTGTGGCCTTTGATAAGACGGACAATATTTTCGATCGCCCTGAGCACCCCTACACCCAAAAATTGATCACGGCCGTGCCCGAGATGCGTGTCGATTGGTTGGATGAGGTCTTAGAAAAACGCCGATTGGCTGCGGCTTAAACAAAAGAAGGAGGCCTCGGCCTCCTTCTTTGATGGGGCTGAAGCCAAGGATGGTTTAGATGTTGGAGTCAGGAAATGAAGCTTTGCGGCGGTTCATGTAATCCAAAACAGCTTCATCGGCAGCGACATCCAAGGCCGGGGCTTCGTATTCGGCCAATTGTTTTTTCCACATCGCATTGGCGCGCACGGATAGATCCACAGAGCCTTCGGCTTCCCACTGCTCAAAACTGTTGTTATCCGTAATCGGTGAGCGGTAAAAAGCGCTCTCGAAGTTGGCCTGGGTATGGGCGCAACCTAAAAAGTGTTTGCCCGGACCGACTTCGCGAATCGCATCCATGGCTTGTCCGTTTTCTGTGACATCGACGCCGCCTAACAAGGTATGCATCATTCCGGCTTGGTCGGCGTCCATGATGAACTTTTCGTAGCCCATCGAGAGGCCGCCTTCCAGCCAGCCGGCGGTGTGCAATACAAAATTCACACCACCTAAACTGGTGGGAATCAAAGTGTTGGCTGATTCAGAAGCGGCTTGGGCATCGGCTATTTTGGAGCCGCACAAACTGCCACCGGAGCGAAACGGAACGCCCAAGCGTCGAGCCAAAGCCGCCATCACATACAAAACCAAGGCAGGCTCTGGTGTGCCAAAAGTTGGCGCACCCGATTGCATTGAGATCGAAGAAGCAAAACTGCCCAAGACGACAGGTGCCCCCGGATTCACCAACTGAACAAAAGCCATTCCAGCCAAGGCTTCGGCCAGAGTTTGGGCACAGGTCCCAGCGACGGTTACTGGCGACATAGCACCAGCCAAGATAAAGGGGGTGATGATCGTAGCTTGGTTCGCACGGGCATAGACTTTGGCCGCACCGAGCATGGTGTCATCAAAGGTCATGGGGGAGTTGGCATTGATCAGACTGATACAGACCGTTTTAGGTTTACCAGTCAAGGGGTCATTGAAGTTGTCGCCAAACAAAGCGCGCGCCATCTCAACCGTATCGTGTGCCCGCTCGGGGTGGGTGACCGAGCCCATGAAAGGTTTGTCGCTGTACTTCATGTGGGCGTAAACCATGTCGAAGTGGCGCTTGTTGACCGGCAAATCGACCGGCTCGCAAATGGTTCCGCCAGAGTGGTGCAAGGAGGTGGCGGTGTATGCCAGTTTGACGAAGTTCTGAAAGTCTTCAATCGTGGCGTAACGGCGGCCTTTGTCAAGGTCACGCACAAAAGGCGATCCGTACGCAGGCGCAAAAACCGTGTTCTTCCCACCAATCACGACATTGTTCGCGGGGTTGCGCGCGTGCTGAATGAATTCACGCGGGGCGCTGGCTTGCACAATGCTGCGGCACATGCCGCGCGGAAAGCGAACGCGCTCGCCTTTGATATCGGCGCCCGCTTTGCGCCAAATATCGAGCGCCTCGGCGTCATCACGAAATTCAATTCCGACTTCTTCCAAAATGATTTCGGCATTGCGCTCGATGATTTGCAAGCCTTCTTCGTCAAGCACTTCGTAGTAGGGAATCTTGCGCGTGATGTAGGGAACTGATTGACCGGTGCGTGCCGCGCGTGCCGCGCGCTTGGCTTCTCGACTGCCAGAGGTGCGCCGGTTGCGCGGTGCTGTGGTTGTGTCTTGCGCTTCTAGAATGCTTGTGTCAGTGGTCATTTTTTAACTCCATACGCCGTTTTGATGCAGAACATGCTGCCGTGATTCGTGAGTATCGGCAAGGCCATGCACCTGCCATGGTACTTTTGCGACGCCGACTTTCCTGCAAACGCCATACCTTCAGGTGCAAGTTGAACAAAAGCCACCATGTCGCAAACAGGTTTATCTCAGTCGTTTGGCAGGGTGAAAACGGAGGCTTTGACGCATAGCATGCAGCCCCATGAGGCAGAAGCCCAAAGGGATTTAACCATGGTTGCAAAAATTATCGACGGTCACGCCGTTTCACGCAAAGTCAGGCAAGAGTGTCGGGAACTGTCGGATGCGTTAAAAGAGCAAGGCGTTCAACCCGGTTTGGCAGTCATTATTGTGGGAGACAACCCTGCCTCCAAGGTGTATGTCGCTAACAAAATCAAAGCCTGTACTGAGGTGGGTTTGCAATCCAAAGTCTATGCGTTTGACGCCAACACGCCCGATACCGTCGTTGAGGCTGAAATTGAACGCCTGAATTTAGACCCCTCGGTCCACGGTATTTTGGTGCAGCTGCCTCTTCCGTCGCATTTTGATGCGCGTCGGGTTTTAGGAAAAATTTCGAGCGACAAAGATGTCGATGGATTTCACCTTTACAACGTCGGAGCCTTGGTCTTGGGAGATACCGTTTTCCCACCGTGCACGCCTTATGGCGTCCAGAAAATGCTGGAGTACGAGAACATACCCGTGGAAGGCCAAAACGTGGTTGTCGTTGGCGCGAGCAATATTGTCGGCAAGCCCATGGCATTGATGTTGATGCAAAAGGACGCAACCGTCTGTATTTGCCATGCCAAAACCCGGGACCTCGCGCAGTTCACCATTCTTGCGGATATTTTGGTCGTGGCGGCGGGCCGTCCCAACCTCATTCTTCCCCAGATGGTGCGCACGGGCGCTGTGGTGATTGACGTGGGAATCAATCGCCTGCCCGATGGCAGATTGGTAGGCGACGTAGACTTTGAAGGCGTTCGACAAAAAGCCTCTTACATTACGCCTGTCCCAGGGGGTGTGGGCCCGATGACGGTGACGATGTTGGTCTATAACACGGTACAGTCCGCCCAACGCCATGCCGCCGCGCGGGGAAACGACGTGTCGCTCAAGCATCCAGGCACGTCGTAAAGCGAACATTCAAAACCATTGGGCGTTGCCCACAATCAAGCATCGTTGTCAGAGTTTTCTAACACCCGCTTCAACTTATCAAAGATGAACCATGTCACTCAGCGTTTTTGACCTTTTTAAAATTGGGATTGGCCCCTCTTCCTCTCATACCGTCGGCCCCATGAAGGCAGCGGCCATGTTTGCCCGCGCGCTCCAAGCAGATGGCCAAATCGCAGAAACAGAGCGAGTCGAAGTGCGCCTGTACGGCTCTTTAGGCGCAACCGGCAAAGGCCACGGAACCGATACGGCCGTGATGTTGGGCTTACAAGGTTTGATGCCTGACACGATTGATCCTGACACCATTGACGCTAGCCTCAAAGTCATCCGAACGAGTAAAACTTTACAACTCAACGCCAGCAAGTCGATTGCGTTCAGCGAAAAAACAGACGTGCTTTTCCTGCGTCGGGAGACCTTGTCTTACCACCCCAATGGCGTGAAGTTCATGGCCTTTGCCGCAGACGGCGCCTTGATCCAAGAGCGTCGCTATTTCTCTGTGGGTGGTGGGTTTGTGGTTTCGCAAGAAGTTGCAGATGCACAAAGCGCCGCCACTGGCAGCGTCCCAGTCATGGTTCCTGATCCCACCCAGGTTCGTTTCCCCTTTCATAGCGGTGATGAGCTACTCGCTATTACCGAGGCCACGGGTTTGTCGATTGCAGAGATCATGCGAGCAAATGAGCTCGCGTGGCGCAGCGATGCTGAAGTGAACGCCGGGCTGGACAGCATTTGGGACGCCATGAAGGCCTGTGTGGAACGGGGTTGTAGAACCGAAGGCCACTTGCCAGGCAATTTAATGGTCAAGCGCCGCGCTGCTGAGTTACACCGTTCACTAAGCAGCCGTCCGGAGCAATCACTGAAAGACCAACTCACCATTTTGGATTTTCTGAATGTGTATGCCATGGCGGTTAATGAAGAAAACGCCGCAGGCGGTCGCGTGGTTACTGCGCCAACCAATGGCGCTGCAGGAATCGTTCCAGCGGTGATGCATTACTACGACCGGTTCTGCGCCGGTGCCAACCAAGAAGGCATCCGCAATTTCCTTTTAACGGCGGGTGCGATAGGGCTGCTTTACAAAGAAAATGCCTCTATCAGTGGCGCCGAGGTGGGCTGCCAAGGTGAGGTGGGCGTTGCTTGTTCGATGGCGGCTGGTGGTTTGGCTGCCGTCATGGGCGGAAGCGCTAGGCAAGTTGAAAATGCGGCTGAAATCGGCATGGAACACAACCTCGGACTGACCTGTGATCCCGTGGGCGGGCGGGTACAAATCCCTTGTATCGAACGCAATGCCATGGGCTCCGTGAAGGCACTGAATGCTGCGCGCATGGCCTTGCGTGGGGATGGCACCCATTTCGTATCGCTAGACCAAGTCATTAAAACCATGCGCGACACCGGTCGTGACATGATGACAAAATACAAAGAAACGAGCCGCGGCGGGTTGGCCGTGAACGTGATCGAATGTTGAACCTGATCGGGATCTAAAGTGAGTCATTTTTCAGTCTTTGCGCTTGCGCGCAATGCCATGTCGTACCACGAAAATTGGCAAAAACAGTGGCGCAGCCCTGAGCCCAAGAGCCATTACGACGCCATCATCGTCGGCGGCGGCGGCCACGGTTTGGCAACCGCTTACTATTTGGCCAAAGAGCACGGCATGCGCAATATTGCGGTGGTCGAGCGGGGCTGGTTGGGCGGCGGAAATACCGCCCGTAATACGACCATCGTTCGCTCAAATTACCTTTGGGACGATGCAACCCACTTGTATGAAAAAGCGTTGCAGTTGTGGGAAGGGCTTTCGCAAGACCTGAACTACAACACCATGTTCAGCCAGCGCGGTGTGATGAATGTCGGCCACTCGCACCAAGACATGCGCGATATCAACCGCCGCGTCAACGCCAACCGCTTGAATGGCGTAGACGGCGTGGTGCTTAGCCCCGAAGAAATCAAGGCCATGGTGCCTATCATGAATACTTCCTCGAGTTTGCGCTACCCAGTGATGGGGGCTTCATTTCAGCCCCGTGCAGGCGTGGCGCGGCATGACGCGATTGCCTGGGGATTTGCCCGTGCGGCTGACCGCTTGGGTGTGGACATCATCCAAAACTGCGAAGTCATTGGTATTCAACGTGAGGGCGACCAAGTCGTTGGGATTGAGACCACCCGCGGAACGATCAAGAGCTCCAAAATTGGCGTGGTTGCAGCAGGACACAGCTCGGTGATCGCTGACATGGCGGGTATTCGCTTACCGCTTGAAAGCCATCCGCTACAAGCCTTGGTCTCCGAGCCCATGAAACCTATTCTTCATACCGTAGTGATGTCAAACGCCATTCACGCCTATGCAAGTCAGTCTGACAAAGGTGATTTGGTGATTGGTGCTGGCATTGACTCTTACGTGGGTTACGGTCAGCGCGGAAGCTTCCCTGTTATTGAGCATACTTTGCAAGCCATTTGCGAACTGTTCCCTATCTTCCGCCGGGTCCGCATGAACCGCCAATGGGGTGGCATTGTGGATGTCGCGCCCGATGCGTGTCCTATTATTTCTAAAACGCACATCAAAGGCTTGTACTTCAATTGCGGTTGGGGCACGGGCGGCTTCAAGGCCACTCCAGGATCTGGCTGGGTCATGGCCCACACCATTGCCCAAGACCGTCCGCACGCTTTGAACGCGGCGTTTGACTTGAATCGTTTTACGTCGGGTCATTTGATCGACGAGCACGGCGCCGCTGGCGTTGCGCACTAACCCCCTGGACTTGAAGAGCACCCATGCTAAAAATTACCTGCCCTTGGTGTGGTCCCCGCGCTGAAAGTGAATTCAGTTGCGGCGGCGAAGCCCATATCGCGCGTCCCCTTGATACCGATGCACTGAGCGACGCCCAGTGGGGAGACTATTTGTTCATGCGCAAAAACCCCAAAGGCTTGCACCGCGAACAGTGGTTTCACGCGTCCGGTTGCCGGCGTTGGTTTAACGCAGAGCGCCACACCGTGTCGTACGCATTTACCAAGTTTTACAAGCCCGGGGAAGACCCGGAGTCGGTGGCAGCTTTAGGAGGTGTGCAGTGAGCGGCAACCGTATTCCCGCTAAGGGCGAGCGCATTGACCGCGCGAAAATCATTCGCTTCCAATTCAATGGCCGAAACTACCAAGGTTTTGCGGGTGACACCTTGGCTTCGGCCTTGTTAGCCTCAGGCGAGAGCCTCTTTTCTCGCTCATGGAAATACCACCGTCCGCGTGGCATCGTCACCTCCGGCATTGAGGAGCCTTCGGCCTTGGTGCAATTAGAAAGTGGCGCCAACACCATCCCCAACGCCAAGATGCCTGAGGTGGAGTTGTACGAGGCGCTGCAAGGAGAAAGCGTTAACGGCTGGCCCAATGCGCTAAGCCGATTGTTCAGTGTCAACCGCTGGGGCACGCCGATGTTCCCCGCAGGTTTTTATTACAAAACATTCATGTGGCCTGCCAAGGCTTGGATGTTTTACGAGCGCTTTATTCGCAAAGCCGGGGGCTTAGGATCTGCGCCTGAAGTCGAAGACACGGCCAGCTACGTGCAGCAAAACGTGCACTGCGACGTGTTTGTGGCCGGTGGCGGCATTGCCGGTTTGGCTGCGGCCCTTTCGGCAGCGCGCACTGGTGCCCGAGTTATCGTGGCTGAGCTGAGCGCGCATCTGGGTGGCTCAGCCCACCGGGTCCATGGAACGATTGACGGTTTAAGCGCATCAGCTTGGGTGCGAGCGGCGCAGGCAGAGCTTGCGGCAATGCCTGAAGTACGAATCATCCAACGCGGCGTCGTGTTTGGTTACCACGACCACAATTTTTTAACCGTGCGCGAGTCCCTGACGGACCACCTGCCTTTAAACGAACGCAAAGGGTTTCGCGAGCGGATGTGGCGCGTGCGGGCGCACCAAGTGATCTTGGCCACCGGTGCGCACGAGCGCCCCATGGTGTTTGGAAACAACGATTTACCCGGCGTGATGCTTTCTTCGGCGATGGCTGATTATTTGCAGTTGTATGGTGTATTGGTTGGGAAAAACATCGTGCTGCTCACCAACAACGACAGCGCCTACGCCGATGCGCTGACATTGAAAGCAGCCGGTGCTCAGGTCACGGTGGTTGACACCCGAAACGCAGATATACCTACCGGTAGTTTGTTGCAAAAAGCCCGTGACGCTGGCGTTGAGGTGTTGCGCGGCTTCGTGCCTTTGCATGCCAGCGGGAGTGTCGGAGTTCGCGACGTCACGGTGTGTCAAATGGTGGGTGACAAAGCCACTGGCAATCAACGCGTGTTGGCTTGTGATGCCTTGGGAATGGCTGGCGGTTGGAATCCTGCGATTCACCTTTATTCCCATTCCGGTGGCAAGGCCCAATGGAATGAGGCGCAGTGCTGTTTTCAGCCGGGTGTGGCGATGCCAAACCAGAGCAGCGTGGGTTCAGCAAAAGCCACATGGACTTTGGCGCAAGCCTTATCCGAGGCCAGCAGCGCCGGCGCCCAAGCCGCGAAACACGCGGGCTTTTCAGCCGCGGCGCAATCGTTCACCGTTCAAGAACCAGTCCAAGAACCGATCGCTGCGTTTTGGATTGCTGAGACAGGCGTTCCGGTTTCGCGCCGCGCCAAAGCTTTTATTGATTACCAAAATGACGTTGGCGCCAGTGACATTGAGTTGGCGGTGCGCGAAGGTTTCGAATCCATCGAACACATCAAGCGCTACACCGCCATGGGCTTTGGAACCGACCAAGGCAAGTTAGGCAATATCAACGGCATGGCCTTGGCCGCCCGCGCTTTGGGTAAACCCATTGACAAGGTGGGCACCACCACCTTCCGGCCCAACTACGTCCCTATCAGCTTTGGAACTTTTGCAGGCTTGGAGCGCGGTGAACTTTTTGATCCCGCTCGTAAAACCAGCCCGCATTTATTGCACGTCGCGGCTGGCGCTTTGTTTGAGGATGTTGGCCAATGGAAACGCCCTTGGTTTTTCCCCAAAGGCAAAGAAGACATGCACCAAGCGCTTCACCGCGAAGTGCTGGCAGTGCGCAACGGCGTGGGCATCATGGATGCCTCGACCTTGGGCAAGATTGATATTCAAGGCCCCGATGCGGCCAAGTTGCTCAACTGGATGTACACCAACCCTTGGTTGAAACTGGAAGTTGGCAAAGCACGCTACGGCCTCATGCTCGACGAAAACGGCATGGTCTTTGACGACGGCGTTACCGTGCGCCTAGGCCAAGAACGATTTTTAATGACGACCACCTCCGGTGGCGCCGCCCGCGTTCTCAATTGGATGGAGCGTTGGGTGCAAACCGAGTGGCCTGAGATGAAGGTCTATATGACCTCAGTAACCGAGCAATGGTCTACCTTCGCAGTTGTTGGCCCCAAGAGCCGCGCCGTCGTACAAAAGGTCTGTACGGATGT
>CAMDAN010000041.1 GCA_945888535.1 Bordetella parapertussis | reverse complement strand
CCATATACCTTGCGCAAGAAATCGACTTCTTCTGGGTGTTTCAGTGAGTTGACAATGTATGCGGTCTTCCTTGGAGTGGATTTGCGCGAATCTTTAATTTTATGAGCTGCGCCAGCGGCCAGGATGGCGTTGTTTCCTGTCTTCTTTCGAAGATCCTCGCCTTTATTCATGTAGTGCTTTATGCGGTCGTATTCACTTTGACCGCTGTTCGGCTCAGGCAGAAGATTTGAAACGTGAATTTCCTTTACCTCATAACCAAATCCTTTTAGTCGGTCCATCAGCGGATCGAGAACACGTTTGTATTCGGTGCCAACTGCATTCACGATGCCAATGATTAGTTCTGTGTCTTTGAAGTTGCCTTGCAGATAAAGTTGTTCTGGTGATGTCGCGATATCGGCCCTTGCAATTTCATTTGACGCCGGGGTCAAAGGGAGAGGTATTTCTTCCTTGGGTGCTGTGAATTCTCCTGGGTAGAGCAGATGGGGGACTGATGTCTGCAAGCGATCTAGTCCCGGACTTTTCCCTTGATACTGGAGCGTTCCAGTGCTGATAAACCAATTGAGAATGCCTTCATTGACCCGCAGCACTTTTTTGGTAGGTTGATCTTCGTTCCATTCGCCGTTGAGCGACGAGAGTTTTTCCTTGAGCGATTCAAATGTGCCGGTGAATTTGAGATTCATTAAGTATTTCTTTCAATGCGTTCATGACTGGAGAAAGCGGATGTTATGAACCAGTGGTGTTCGCTTGGATGGATCTTTTCGTTTAATTAGGTGATGATCTGCTGACATAATTTAAGCCGAATACAAATTCCGCTGAAACCCCACAAACGCCTTCCTCACCTGCACCGCATCTCCCAAATCTGCCATCGCGTCGTTGATCGCGTTGTTGTACCGAAGCTTAAGCAGTGGGGTGAGTTTGTCGGCGTCTAGTTCGTCTACGCCTTGGGTTACGTATTGGTCGAGAACGAAGCTTAAAAAGGCTTGTTGCTTTTGGTCGTACGTGAGTGCGTTATGCGCCTTTGCGCGTTCGGCGCGGGTGGCGCGGGTTTCAGTTGGCAGCGCGAAGGCGACGTAGGCCAGAACATCAAACAAATCGCTTTTTTCGGCTTCAATGATTCGCTGCATTTCGCGCAGCGGGTCGCGGCCGAAGCCTTTTTCGGCTAGGCCGAGCAATAGTGCTTTGCGCGTGGATGGGTCAGCCCATAGGTTGCGTAACTCGTCTTCGTTTTTGAAAAACTCAGGCAGAGCGCCAAACAAATTTTCCAAAAATTGCGCGGGCGACAACGGCTTTCCGTCTGGCCCCCAGTAGCTGGTGGATGCGATGTGCTGGATGTTGCGGATTTTCCCGTCAGCCAGCTTGACGACCAGTTTTTCAGGTCGCTCGGAACCCGGCTCGCGCAACTTAGGCGGCTCGGTCGGGTCTTGCTCTTGCCAGCTGGGTGGCAAAGGCTTCTCGGGAGGTGTCTCGGGTTCCACCGGCTCGCCATCCCAATCGGAATCGTTGAACTTGTGGTGCGCCTTCACAAAGTCATAAATCGTGAAGTAATCTTTTCCGTCGTAAAGCCGTGTACCTCGTCCGATGATTTGTTTGAACTCGATCATCGAATTCACCGGCCGCATCAGCACGATGTTGCGAACGTTGCGGGCGTCTACCCCGGTCGATAGTTTTTGCGATGTGGTCAGGATGGTAGGAAGCGTTTTTTCGTTGTCCTGAAATTGGCTCAGGTACTGCTCACCCAGCTTGCCGTCGTTGGCGGTTACGCGTACGCAATAATCGGGCGCAGGGCTAGTTTTTATTTGGTTGATCAGGTCGCGCACCATCAGCGCGTGCTGTTGGTTGGCGCAAAACACAATCGTCTTTTCGCGCTGATCGATGCTGTCCATCAAGAGCTTCACACGGTAGGCTTCGCGCTCTTTGATCTCGATAAGGCGGTTGAAGTCTTTTTCTTCGTAGCGCTTGCCTTGTTCTACTTCCCCATCCATCACCGTGTCGTCGGCGGTGTAAACGTAGTCGTCCAGCGTGGTGGCAAATTGTTTGACGCGAAACGGCGTCAAAAAGCCGTCGTTGATGCCTTCCTTGAGCGAGTAGGTGTAAACCGGGTCGCCAAAATAGCCATAGGTATCGGCGTTGATCGTGCGCTTGGGCGTGGCTGTCAGGCCCAGCTGAACGGCGGGGCTGAAGTACTCCAAAATTGCCCGCCAGCTGCCTTCGTCATTAGCGCCGCCCCGGTGGCACTCGTCGATGATGATGAAGTCAAAAAAGTCCTTGGGGTAGTCGCCAAAATAAGGCGTGCCTTCGGGGCCGCTCATGAAGGTCTGAAAGATCGTGAAGAAAACGCTGCCGTTCTTGGGCACGCGCCCTTTCTTTTTAATCTCATCGGGCTCAATGCGCACCAGCGCATCGTCAGGGAAAGGCGAAAACGCGTTGTAGGCCTGGTTGGCCAAGATGTTGCGGTCTGCCAAAAACAAAATGCGCGGGCGGCGGCTAGGCTCAGCATCCGCCGCTAGACCCTCTTTCCAGTCCTTCAAATTCCAGCGGCTGTGGAACAGCTTCCACGCCAGCTGAAACGCAATGAATGTTTTGCCAGTGCCAGTGGCCAATGTCAGCAATACACGGTCATTACCTTGGGCTACCGATTCCAACACGCGGGTGATGGCTGTCTCTTGGTAATAGCGGCCCGTCCAGGTGCCGCCTTTCTCTTCGAGCGGCACGGCGGCAAAGCGTTTTCGCCACGCGGCGGCTTGTGCCTCAGTCTCGCCAAAGGTCATGTTCCACAACTCGTCAGGTGTGGGGTAGCGGGCCACTTCAGCCTCGGCTCCCGTATGCATGTCGATGCCGTAAATACCTTGGCCGTTGGTGGCGTAGGTGTGGCGAATGGACAGCTTGGCCGCGTAGCTCTTGGCCTGGCCCACGCCCTCGGTCAGCGGCTTGGCCCAGGCCTTGGCTTCAACCACAGCCAGCTTGGTGTGGCGGTAGACCAGCACATAGTCGGCAATGTCAGCCCGCGCCCGCTTGCCTGCGCCTTGAAGGCGGCCCGCCGTGATGTTGTGCTCACGCAGAATGCGGCTGCCATCTACCTTGCCCCAGCCTGCGGCGGCTAGAGCCGGGTCGATGTGTTCGGCGCGGGTGTCGGCTTCGTTCATGGTTTAGGCGTAATGTGAAAAGTCATTGCTCTCGCGCACGAATTTCATGTTTATATTTTTCTGTTTTATCGAGACGTTGTGACTTTGTGTCGATCCCATCGACATGTCTATTGGCACGGTATTCATTTTTTACCGTCCAGCTTTTTCTGGGCGCTTTCGATTTGCTTCACGCTTTGGTTGGGCGTAGGCAAAGCCTCTGGCATCGTGCCGCCGATTTCTTTGATGGTGGCACGCACTTTTTCGCCTACCTCGTAATGGGCCTTGTTGGCGCGTTGCTTACCTTGAACGTTTTCGCGTTTCAACTTATCTTCTGTTTGCGTTGCGCGAAACAAATTGGCCGCCAGCTCCGTGCTGCCCATGTGGTCCAGAATTTTCTGGCTCTTCTTTAAGCCCTTGTTGGCGTGGATGTCTTTAGCACCCAAGCCGCCATACAGCCCCTTGTAGCCGTGGTCCTGGAAAATGGCGTAATCGAGGCTACTTTCTACGCCCGCATCTTTGGCCGCAGCCGCCAAATGCTTGTTGTGCGCAGCCAGTTCGTTTCGAATTGCCACGCGTTTGTCATCTTCAGATAACTGAGCAAACTTAGCGCTATCCTCCAGCTCTTGCCGCCGGGTCTGCATCGCAAAGTAAGTTTGCCCGTTAGCAACGACCGGCTTGGACGGGTCGCCATTTTGAACAATCAAATAGCAGGCGTAGCGCGACAGGCGAACATCGGCCAGTTCACGCTGTGCGCCAGAGCCAATGTCGACCATTTTGTTGACGTCCACAAAATTGTCCTCTACCGGATTGCCAGACTTAACACACGCTTGGATGGCCTTGTCAATAACTTGAGTGAAATTTCGCCATGCTTGATAGTCAAGCAGCGGGGCTAGCTCACGAGCCAACCAAAACTCATTGTCATTTAAGTCGAGCTGACGGATGCTCTCGAAAGTGGCATGGTGCTGAATGGCAATGCGGTTTTTGGTCATGGGCAAGCTGAAAAGTTTGTTCGAAGAAGTGTAGCGACTTTGAATTCAGAATTATTGTCTTTATGCTGACTTTTTTCTCAACTGGTGACAGCTTGTCACCGGTTCAACTGTACGTTTTGCTCGTACGGTTGAACTGCTTCAGTCGGTGACGTTCTGTCACCGACTAGGCCGACACAGTCTTGATGACTGCTTGAATTCGTCCATCGATTGAAATAAGCCCGCCTTCACTGCCAAGGCGAACAAGTCCAATTTGTTGATCCATGTAATAACTGCCGGAAAGCCAGTCCATGGCTCGGTAGTCCTTGGATGGTGACAGCAGACGATAGTTTTTTCGATAGACCTCTAACGCATCCTCGCTTTTGTAATTGACTAGCAGTGCCCTGTCAAACAGGAGGTTGTTTGATCTCAGCCCAGCTTCTAAGGTGAAAAGGTAGTCTTGTTCAGGAAAGTTTGGATGGTTGGTGATGCTGACGTTTCGGGTATGAATCAGCAGAATAATTTCGTCGTACCGGATTGATCCATTGGCATATTCAGCGTATTTGTGGTTTTTCTTTTCGACAATGTTGTGAGCCGTGGCTGCCGGAAAGAATTGAATTCTTGTCGCGCCCGGTAGGCCTTCGTGGTAGTGGGCCTTTGCAGATTCAGGAATTCTGCGCTTGATTTGACTCAGACCAGTATTGGTGTGTTGCAAATACTCACTAGAGTCCATGCCAATGATTTCGACGCCAATGGTTTTTCCTGTCTGTGTTTTGTAGGCTGCATCAGGCCTATCAACAACTTCAGGAATTGGCGTGCAAGGCCCATAGATTGATTCGAAAAGGGGCAGAGCAATCCGGAGTGCGTTGATTTCTTCTGAGCGATGTGCTTTTGACGACATACGTTGTGTCGCTTCCTCTTAAAGCTGTCCGCTGAAGGCTTGGTGCAGCAGAGATTTTTTGAGGTCGTTGAGGGCGGTGAGTTTTTGACGGTATATAGATTCGAGTAACTCAATTTTTTCAGACAAGCTATCTAGGTCATTCGCTATTTTTTGTTGAATGGACAAAGGAGGAATGACGTGGAAAAACTCTCGCTGCTTGGTTATTGGTACTTGATTTCTTGTAGATTGCTTCATCACTTGCGAAAACTGGTCAACGAATGCTGGAGAGCGCATGAAGTGCGCCAAATACTCTGGAAGGATGAAATTTTCGTTGCAACGGTAATAGGACAACGAAGTGCCCAAGATAACAAATGGTTCATTGGTTTTGAGAATTCCGACTGGACCGACGGTTGCATTGTGAGCAAACAGAACGTCCCCGTCTTGTGCAAGACCTTTGCGAATTGTTGCAGCGCGTTCATGGGTCAGGTATTTCGCTTCACCGAAATCGACTTCCCACCCTCTTAAAGCGCGTGCAGCGATATACGGGACACCGGACGCTACGAACTCTTCTTTTCTTGGGTAGTCGCTACCGTGGTTGCCATCCAAATGACTTTCGATCCAACCGCGAGATAACAGCTCTTCAAGTTGAACTCTTTCCCAACGTTGATCCTCATCGAAAAGCGTTTGCATTCGAGATGCAAATAGGCCGCGGGCGTTTTGGAGGTTCTGTTCAGCGTTGGCTTTGGCGGTGGCGATGTCGGCAAAGGCTTCGTCGAGGAGGGTGACGATGCGGCGTTGCTCACTATGTGGTGGCACCACCATCTCAATGTCGAGAATTTGCTTTGACGATAAGTGCTTGACTGTTGTGTATCCAGTGACTTCTTCAATAGCTTTTAAGTGAGCATTGATGCCGTAGAAGAGGAATCGAGGCTCTAGCGAATCACTGAATCCTTGCAGGCGGCAAACTCGCTGGTTAAGCAAGGCAGGTGGTCCTTTCCACTCATGGCAGGTGAAATCACCATCCATGCCTATCAAAAAATCGCCAGCATTAACGATGTACTTAGAGTCAAATGCAGCGCTGAATTTTGTTTCGGTTGTGACTCCCTCTTTCAAATCGCGAATTCTGATCAAGGGAAATCCATCGGCCCCAAACGCTTTGGAGTCAAAGGCATAGCCGTTTTGAACGCTAAGCAAGTCGCCCAATTTTTTGCTTAGCCACCCCGCCTTCACGCCAACAACCCCCGAATATTACTCAACACATCCGCAGCCTCGGCATCCAGCGCGACGATCTCGTCCAATATGTCGGCCGGGCTGCGGTGCACTACTTCTTCGCCGCCGTTCGGGTTTTTCACCGACAGTTCAAACGTGTCCAGGTTCACGCTGTTGGCTGCCACGCTCCAGCTTTTGGGCGATTCGGCAAAGGTTTTTTGCAGTTGCACAAACTCCACCAAGTCCGCGTCGTTCAGCGGGTTGGTTTTGCCCATGTTGCGGCCGGGGTCGAGTTGGTAGAACCAAGTTTTGCTTGTCGGTTCGCCTTTGGTGAAGAACAGCACCACGGTTTTGACGCCCGCGCCCTGAAAGGTACCGCCGGGGCAGTCCAGCACGGTGTGCAGGTTGCAGTCGGTCAGCAGTTGTTTGCGCAGGGCCACGCTGGCGTTGTCGGTGTTGCTCAGAAACGTGTTTTTGATGACCACCGCCGCACGGCCCCCGGCACGCAGGCTTTTGATGAAGTGCTGCATGAACAAGAAGGCGGTTTCCCCGGTTTTGATGGGGAAGTTTTGCTGCACCTCTTTGCGCTCTTTGCCGCCAAAGGGCGGGTTGGCCAGGATCACGTCGTAGCGGTCGCGCTCTTGGATGTCGTTGATGTTTTCGCCCAGCGTGTTGGTGTGTACGATATTGGGCGCCTCGATGCCGTGCAGGATCATGTTCATGATGCCGATCACGTAGGCGAGGCTCTTTTTCTCTTTGCCGTAGAAGGTGCGTTTTTGCAGCGTGTCCAGGTCATCGGCCTTGGTGGCTTTGGGGCTCAAGTACGCAAAGGCTTCGCACAAAAAGCCTGCTGATCCGCAGGCCGCGTCGTAAATGCGTTCGCCAATTTGGGGTTGCATCACCTCGATCATGGCGCGAATCAGAGGGCGAGGTGTGTAGTATTCGCCGCCGTTGCGCCCTGCGTTGCCCATGTTTTTGATCTTGGCTTCGTACAGGTGCGACAGCTCGTGCTTTTGCGCCTGGCTGCCAAAGCGCAGTTCGTCGATGCGGTCGATCACGTCGCGCAGGTTGTAGCCGCTTTGGATTTTGTTGGTGATTTCGCCAAAGACTTCACCGATTTTGTATTCGATGGTCTGCGGCCCGCTGGCGCGTTGCTTGAAGCCCGCTAGGTACGGAAACAGTTTGCCGTTGACAAGGCTTTGAGGTCGTCACCCGTGAGCGCGACGTTATGGTCGATCTTGCCGTCTGCAGCTTTAGGGGTAGCCCAGACCGACCAGCGGTAGGGCTCACTCAAGATGAATGGGTAGTCGCTGCCTTCTAGTACCGCCTCGGTGGCTTTGTCGGCCTCTAAGGCGTCGAGGTACTTTAAAAACAGCAGCCAGGAGGATTGCTCGGTGTAGTCCAGCTCGCCAGTGCACCCCGCGTCTTTGTGCAGGATGTCATCGATATTTTTAAAGGTTTGTTCGAACATAAAAGGAGGTTCATTTTAAAAGTCAAAACGACTTTTAGGACCTGCCCATTATCAGGAGTTAAGCAAGCTAATCGTCTTGCGTATCCACCAAGCCCGGAAATAAAACCTCGGTAAAACCAAACTGCGAAAAGTCGGTCATGCGCATGGGGTAGAGCTTGCCCCACAGGTGGTCGCATTCGTGTTGCACCACGCGGGCGTGAAAGCCTTCTACCGTGCGGTCAATGGGGTCGCCGTAGGGGTCAAAGCCGGTGTAGCGAATGTGGGTAAAACGTGGGACCATGCCGCGCATTCCGGGAACAGACAAGCAGCCTTCCCAGTCGTTGTCTGTTGCGTCGTTGATGGGCGTGATAACGGGATTTACCAAGATCGTACGCGGAACCAGATCGCGGTCGGGGTAGCGGGGGTTGGCTTCACCCGAGCCAAAAACCACCACTTGCAGATCGACCCCGATTTGTGGCGCAGCAAGGCCTGCGCCGTTGGCGGCGTGCATGGTGTCAAGCAGGTCTAGCACCAACAAATGCAGCGCGTCCGAATCAAACGTCTTTACTTCTTGGGCCTGGCGCAATAAGCGCGGGTCGCCCATTTTGAGAATCTCGCGAACGGTCATGGGGCCGCCTTTACGACGCCGCCTGAGAAAAACTCTCAGGCATCTGAACCGCAACCACTTCACCGCGCACGGTCGCAACCCCACCGGCATAGACCGTGGTTTCTACAACGACTTTGCGGCCTTTGATTTCTTTGATACGGCCGCGAATTTCAAGCTCGCCTTCAATGGGCGTGGGTTTTAAGTAATCCACGTGCAAAGAGCCAGTGACAAAGCGAAACGCGGGGAGCGAGTCCATGTCTCGGCCCGCTTGGCGGTACATAGCGGCTGCGGCTGAACCGGTGCTGTGGCAGTCAATCAGCGAGGCGATCAGGCCGCCGTAGGCATAGCCGATGATGGAGGTGTGGTAGGGCTTGGGGGTGAAGTGGGTGACGGTTTCATCGCCATCCCACACCGTTTTGATTTGGTGGCCGTGGCCATTGAGGTGGCCGCAACCGTAGCAGTGGGCTACGTTGTGAGGGTAGTGGTCTTGAAATGCGTCCATGGCTTACTCCGGTTGTGTTTATGTATCTGAACTTAGCATGGCAATCAAGGTCGCCTCGTCTATCACGGTAACGCCGAGTTCTAACGCCTTGTCTAACTTGCTACCGGCCTCAGAGCCGGCTAAAACGTAACTGGTTTTTTTGCTGACCGAGCCTGAGACTTTGCCACCGGCTGCTTCGATCAGGTCTTTGGCGGCGTCACGCCCCAAGGTGGGCAAGGTTCCGGTGATAACGAAGGTCATCGCGGCGAAAGGTTTGGGGGCGTTGGAGCTGGCCTCTATCGCAGGCCATTGGATTCCGCAAGCCCGCAGGTGTTCCACCACTTCGCGATTATGCGGCTGCGCGAAAAAAGTACGAATGCTTTGCGCAACGATTGGGCCCACGTCGCCAACTTCCAAGAGCTCTTCTTCGGTGGCGCTCATGATGGCGTCCATGTCGCCAAAATGCCGCGCCAAGGCTTTGGCGGTGGCTTCGCCCACGTGGCGAATGCCCAAGCCGAAGAGGAAGCGAGGCAAGGTGGTTTGTTTGGATTTTTCTAAAGCGTCAATGATGTTTTGGGCTGATTTTTCAGCCATGCGCTCCAACTCCGCTAGCGCCGTAAAACCCAAACGGTACAGGTCAGGCAGGGTTCGAATCAATTCGGCGTCCACCAGTTGGTCCACCAACTTTTCTCCCAAGCCTTCCACCTCAACCGCGCGGCGTTGCGCGAAATGGAGGATGGCTTGCTTGCGTTGGGCGCTACAAAACAAGCCGCCAGTACAGCGGTAGTCGGCCTCGCCCTCTTCTCGGATGGCGCTGGAGCCACACACGGGACATTCATGCGGCATCGCAAAAACTGCACCTCGGTTGTAACTAGTTCCCTCAGCCGCAGGAACAACGCCTACCACCTCAGGAATCACATCGCCCGCGCGGCGCACGATTACGGTGTCACCCACCCGAACGTCTTTGCGTTTGGCTTCGTCTTCGTTGTGCAGCGTGGCGTTGGTTACGGTCACGCCACCTACAAAAACGGGGGCCAATTTTGCGACCGGCGTGAGCTTGCCGGTGCGGCCGACTTGGACGTCAATCGCCAAAACTTGGGTGAGTTGTTCTTGGGCGGGGTATTTGTGGGCGACGGCCCAGCGCGGCTCGCGGCTGACAAAACCAAGGCGTCCTTGCAAAGCCAAGCTATTGACCTTGTAGACCACGCCGTCAATATCAAACGGCAGCTGGTCGCGTTGCCCGCCCATGCGTTGGTGAAATTCGATCAACCCCGCAGCGCCGAGCGCAGTAGCGGTTTGGCTTGCCACAGGAAAGCCCCAGCCTCGCAAAGCTTCTAATAATTCCAAATGGGTACTAACAGCTAAATTTCCTTGTACCTCTCCCACACCGTAGGCAAAAAAACTCAAAGGCCGCTGCGCGGCAATCGCGGGGTCGAGCTGGCGCACTGCGCCGGCTGCGGCGTTACGCGGATTCACAAAAGTTTTCTCGCCTTTCTCACCAGCAGCAATGCGGCTGCGCTGCCGCTCGTTCAGCGCTTCAAAATCATCGCGGCGCATATACACCTCGCCCCGAACTTCTAACACTGCGGGCGCATGGTTTAAGCGCAAAGGGATTTGCCCAATCGTGCGAATGTTTTGGGTAACGTCTTCACCAAACTCGCCGTCTCCGCGCGTGGCGGCTTGCACCAAGATACCTGCCTCGTAACGCAAGTTCATTGCCAAGCCATCAAATTTCAACTCGGTCACATACTCCACTGGCGCAGAATCTTCTGTCAGTTCGAGCTCTTTGCGAATGCGGTTATCAAAAGCCTCAGCACCGCTAGATTCGGTATCGGTCTCGGTGCGAATACTGAGCATGGGGACGGCGTGGCGCACACTCGCAAACGCGTCTAAAGGCTTGCCGCCAATACGTTGCGTAGGCGAGTCGGGGGTTTGCCATTGTGGGTTGGATTGTTCTAAAGCTTGCAGCTCTTGAAACAAAAAGTCGTACTGCGCGTCTGGCAACTCAGGCGCGTCAAGAACATAGTACAAATGGCCGTGGCGTTGTAACTCGCTGCGCAAATACGCTAGGCGCTCCAACACGCCTGGGTCTGAGGCGTTGGGCTCAGAAGAGAATAAATCCGAAGTCACTCAAGAAAACAAGCGGCGAGCCAACAACGATCCGGCGGCAAGCTCGCGCTGCTCCAACATGGTGTAAAGCCGCTCTAACTCATTGGCAATACTTTGCAGCGATTGGGTAGACAAGGCTTGGCCGTTGTCATCGGTCACCAAACCGTCCATGGTTTGCGCCATCGCTTGGGCGGCTAAACACATGGCTTGAAACGGCTTGGCGTCGCGGTCGACTTGCGGAACGTCCAAATGAAAAATCAATTCGCGAATCGCCGACTGCGCAGCATCTTCAGACATAGCGGCCTGGCTATCGAATGTCAAAGACAAAATTGGCGGCAAGCCTTGGGTTGTTGCAGGCAAGACCATTCGCCCAGGCAATTGGCCCACAACAAAGCCGTGTTGGGCGGCGATTTGGTGAACGTAACCGGGGCTCCACGACGCGTTTCTGGCTCGCAAGTTGACGCCCAGTTGCGCATCACTTTGGCTGGCAAAGTGATCCAACTCGCGGGCGCGGGCCACTTCATCGCGCATCTCTGGAATCTCAGGCGTTGCGCCTATGGCATCGGCAAAAGCTTGCGTTTTGATAACAAATTCAGAGTACTCAATATCGTCAAGGGCGCCGGAGCGGTTAGCGAGTTGAACCCCGCTTTGAAATGCGCTGTAAAAAGAACCGGCTTGCGGGGGCTCCCAAGTTTGGGTGTCGTCGTTCAATCCATCAATGGCAAAAGGCTTGGTACCCACGCGGCGGGTACTCGGCAAAGCGGCAATGACGACTTCGCCTGCAATGGCTTCTTCGGCGGGGTCGAGGTTGACCGGCGCGATCACATCGATAAGCGCGTCTAAAGGCGCACGACGCACTGCGACGGGTTTTAAAAGTGCAGGCGCAAAGTCTTCGTCGTCTAAATCATCTAAGCCGGGCTCATGCGGGTTGGCCGTATTTTCAGGGTCTTGGTCCTCGTGGCCCTCACCCGGCTCTTGCGGGTTGTGTACGGCTTCGGTGGAATCCTCAGACGAACCCTCCGGTTGATCTGCTTGCTTGGGACGGCTGCTGCGCGAGGACCACGCGCTTTGGGCGACGACAAACGCCAACACCAAACCCCCAATCATCGCCAAACTAATTTGGAAATTACTCATAGTGTGATCTCAACAATGCGCAATATGCAGGTTTATCAAGCCAACTCCACCAAACTCACGGCGGCTTCCATATCCACGGCCACGATACGGGACACGCCTTGTTCTTGCATGGTCACGCCGATCAACTGCTCGGCCATTTCCATGGCAATTTTGTTGTGGCTAATGAATAAGAACTGCGTTCCTTTGCTCATCTTCGTGACCAGTTTGGCGTAACGCTCGGTGTTGGCATCATCCAAAGGCGCGTCCACCTCGTCAAGCAAGCAAAACGGCGCAGGGTTGAGTTGGAAAATCGCAAACACCAAGGCGATCGCAGTCAGTGCTTTTTCTCCGCCGGAGAGCAAGTGAATGGTTTGGTTTTTCTTGCCTGGGGGCTGCGCAATCACTTGAACGCCAGAATCTAAAATTTCATCGCCTGTAATCACCAAGCGGGCGTTACCGCCACCAAACAGCTCGGGGAACATACGACCAAAGTGCTCGTTGACTTGGTTAAACGTACCCGAGAGCAACTCGCGCGTTTCGGCATCAATGCGGCGAATCGCGTCCTCCAAAGTTTCCATGGCTTGGTTGAGGTCGAGGCTTTGGGTGTCTAAGAAATCTTTGCGCTCGCGGGCCGAAGTTAACTCGTCCAACGCGGCTAAATTCACAGCGCCCAAAGCGGCGATCTCGCGCCCGAGTCTGTCAATCTCAGACTGCATGCCAGTCAGGCGAACGTTGCCTTCTTGGATGCTTTGGGCAATCGCATCGAGATCAGCCTGGGCGTCCACCAATTGGGCGTTGTATTGTTCGAAGCCTAAACGGGCGGCTTGCTCTTTGAGTTGGAGTTCGGTAATGCGTTGGCGCATCGGGTCGAGCTCGCGCTCGAGTTGCATGCGGCGCTCGTCGCTGGCGCGAAGTTTGGCGGTGAGGTCGTCGTATTCGCTTCGGCGCATCGCCAGTTGCTGCTCGCGCTCTAACTTCAAGGCCAACGCGGTCTGCAGGCCCGCTTGGGCCGAGGCATCGTTAAGCCGTTGTAATTCTTCTTGAGCCCGATGCGACTCTTGGGCCACCTCGACCGCTTGGGCATTGGCCGTCTCGATGGCCCGTGCGAGTTCAGCGTTGCGGGCTTGCAAGCTGCGCTGCGCAAACGTGGCCTCTTGGGCTTGGCGTTCTAAGCTGCGCTGCTGCTCGCGCGACTGGGTCAATTGGCTTTGGTAAGCGATCACCCGCTCATCCAACTGCGCGTGGCGCTCTTGGCCATCGGCCAATTGCATATCCAAAGCCTCAAAACGCGCCTCAGCCTCGACCGAGCGCTCTTGCAACGCGTCGAGCTGGGCTTGCACTTCTTCAAGATCGGATTCAATTTCGGCGCTGCGGCTGCGGGTTTGCTCAGCGAGTTGCGACATACGCAAGGTTTCAACTTGGATCGCGTGGCTGCGGCTTTGGCTTTCTTGGGCCTGGGTTCGCAACCCGACCAAGCGCTGCGCGCTTTCAGCGTAGGCGCTTTCAGCGCGGGTCAGCGCGACGCGTGACTCATCGGCAATCAGCACTTGGGCACGCAACTCTTTTTCAAGACTTTTTATTTCTTGGGCGCGGGCCAACAAGCCGGCCTGTTCAGAGTCTTGGGCGTAAAAACCGACGCTGTAACGCTCCACGACGTGGCCGGACTTGACGTAAATGCTTTCTCCCGCCTTGAGTTTGTCGCGTTGGGCTAAAGCCTCATCAAAACTCGCCGCAGTAAAACAGCCTTGGAGCCAGTCTTCTAAAACGGCTTTTTGACCCAAATCCGTCACGCGCAGCGCGGCCGATAAACGCGGCAGCGTTGCGTTTGGCTCGGCCGTAGCGGCGACTGGTGGGCTAAAGAAAGCCAATTTGGAAGGCGGCGCGTCGCCTGCGAAGGCGCGAACCGTATCCAAACGCGAGACTTCCAAAGCACCCAAACGCTCACGCAACGCACCTTCTAAGGCGTTTTCCCAACCCGCGTCGACTTGAATTCGGCTCCAAAGCCCTTGCAAACTATCAAGCCCGTGCTTGGCAAGCCAGGGCTGTAATTTGCCATCGGTTTTAACTTTTTCTTGTAGCGCTTTCAAGGCATCCAAGCGGGCCGACAAATCGGCTTGGCGGGCCGCTTCGGTGTTAACAGTCTGTTGCTGCGAGCGTCTGGCTTCATCAAGCTGAGGAACGGTTGCTTGTAATTCGTCTAAATGGGTTTGCGCGTCTTGCACGGCCGCTTGGGCTTGCGCTAACTCGGCCTGAAGATTCACTAAACGCGCTTCATCGGGCGCGGCCAATGCGTTTCGGTCGGCGCCTAGACGTTCGCTGCGCTGGCTGAGTTGTCGGCTTTGTTCTTGGATATTGCGCTGTTCGGCTGACAACACCCCAATGGCTTGTTGGGTTTGGGCAACCGTGCTGCGCTGTTCGTTGGCTTGGCTTTGGGCGCGCAGTAATGCGTCTTCCAAATCAGGGAGTTGCTGCGCCTGCTCTTCGAGCTGGGCTGCGAGCAATTCGGCTTGCGTATCTCCATGGAGCGCGGTTTCAGCGAGGCGCTCTATTTCTGCAAGGGCATCGTCTTTGCGCGTGTTCCATTGGCTGGCTTGTTCTTGGAGCGTCACTAAGCGCTGCTCTACGCGCTGGCGGCCCTCTACTACAAAGCGAATTTCCGCTTCTAAGCGCCCTACTTCGGTACTGGCTTCATACAACAAACCTTGGGCTTGGTTCACTTGGTCGCCAGCGCCGTAATGGGCTTGGCGCACAGTTTCCAAATCGGCTTCGATATGGCGAAGGTCCGCAGTGCGGCCTTCCAGAGCGTTGACGGCAACTTGCGAATCCGCCAGCACTTTGGCTTGATCGGCCAAGGCCTCGGCCCGCTTTAAAAACCATTGCTGCTGCTGTTTGCGATTGATGTCGTGTTGGAGCGTGTTGTATTTAGAGGCGACTTCGGCTTGTTTTTCTAATTTTTCTAAGTTGCTATTGAGCTCCCGCAAGATGTCTTCAACCCGGGTAAGATTTTCACGGGTATCACTCAAGCGGTTTTCCGTCTCGCGGCGGCGTTCTTTGTATTTGGAAACGCCCGCAGCCTCTTCTAAAAACAAGCGCAACTCTTCAGGCTTGGATTCGATGATGCGGCTAATGGTGCCTTGGCCGATGATGGCGTAGGCCCTAGGACCTAGGCCAGTTCCTAAAAATACATCTTGCACGTCGCGGCGACGCACGGGTTGGTTATTGATAAAGTAGCTTGACGTTCCGTCACGGGTCAACACCCGGCGGACAGCGATTTCACCAAACTGCCCCCACTGCCCACCGGCGCGGTGGTCAGCGTTGTCAAAAACCAATTCGACACTGGCGCGGCTTGCGGCTTTGCGCGAAGTCGTTCCGTTAAAGATCACGTCTTGCATCGACTCGCCGCGCAACTCGCTGGCGCGGCTCTCACCAAGCACCCAGCGCACCGCATCCATGATGTTGGATTTACCGCACCCGTTGGGGCCCACTACGCCGACCAATTGACCCGGCAAGAGGAAGTTGGTGGGGTCAACAAAGGATTTGAATCCAGATAACTTGATCGAATTAAGGCGCACGGGCGAGAACTATTCTTGGCTAAGTTGTTGATTTAATTGTGAAAAACGTAAAATTCACCGCTCTAAACATCCCCTAATGATACCGTGACTGTCCCCGCGCTCAACAGGGGGTTCCCCTTAGTATCCGGCGTGCCATTTGCCCCGGCGCTACATCGGCTGGGCGAGGTAGTTTTCCGCTTCTTGCGACAAATCAGCAATCGCATTAAAAAACACTTCACACTGCGGCTGAAAGTCTTTGGCGTCTAGGGCTAAGTCTGGGGTTCTGGCCATCCGTTCAAGAGCAATCAGTTGATCCGCCAGCGCTTGGTTAGAAAAAATGGGAATAAAGCCTTTGAGCGAGTGCAAGTTTTTCTGCAAGGCTGGCAAGTCATTGGCACGAAGACGCTCTTGCATTTTGGGAAGATCGGTCTTGAGGGTCGCGCAAAGAACGCTCAACATATCCCTTACGCCCTGCGCATCGCCCATGAAGCCCATGGCGCGTTCGATATCTAAGTAGCGATAGTCCACCCAGCCCCCTGAATGATGAATGTTTTAATAGTTCAAGCAAAGCGGCGCGCTTATCGGTCTTAAAACGCCCTGCCTGAGGCTGAGTTTAACGATGACTCGACGATAATACGACCCCATGAACCCCAATTTATCGCTTTTGCAGGCTTATCCCTTTGAACGCCTGCGCCAGCTTTTTTCGTCCGTTAAACCCAACGCCAGCTACGCCCCCATCAGCTTGGGTATTGGTGAGCCCCGCCACGCAACTCCTGCTTTGATCAAACAAGCCTTTAGCGACGCGGTCCTGGGCTCGGGCTTGTCGGCTTATCCTGCAACCGCGGGCGAGCCCGCATTGCGAGGCGCTATAGCGCAGTGGGCGCACCGTCGCTACGGCTTGAACCTCAACGCAGCCACCCAAATTTTGCCAATCAACGGCTCCCGCGAAGCGCTATTTGCCTTTGCGCAAACCATCGTTTCCCCAAAGGCTGGCGCAGAGAAGCTCTGGGTAGTCTGCCCCAATCCTTTCTACCAAATTTACGAAGGCGCCGCGCTACTCAGTGGTGGCGCACCGTATTTCGTTCACTCTGACCCCAAGCGCAACTTTGCCCAAGACTGGGACAGCGTTCCTGAATCGGTGTGGACCCAAACCCAATTGCTGTTTGTCTGCTCGCCGGGCAACCCCGCTGGCGCAGTCATGCCGCTGCAAGAATGGAAAAAACTTTTTGATCTGAGCGACCGCTTTGGTTTTGTGATTGCCTCAGACGAGTGTTACAGCGAAATTTACTTCCGCGACGAAGCGCCTTTGGGTGGGTTGGAAGCAGCGACACAACTCGGCCGCCACGATTTCAAAAACCTCGTGAGCTTTACGAGTTTGTCAAAGCGCAGCAATGTGCCCGGTATGCGCAGTGGCTTTTGCGCAGGCGACGCCGCCCTCATCAAACCGTTTTTACTCTATCGCACCTACCACGGCAGCGCCATGAGCCCGGTGGTTCAAACGGCCAGTATTGCCGCTTGGAACGACGAGGCGCATGTTATTGACAACCGCAGGATGTACCGCGAAAAGTTCGCACAGGTCACACCCATGTTGGCAAAGGTGATGGATGTGGCTTTGCCGGATGCCGGTTTTTATTTGTGGGCGGGTATCGAGGGCAGCGACGAAGACTTCGCCCGTGATCTTTACGCTGCCTACAATCTGATGGTTTTGCCGGGGAGTTATCTGGCGCGAGAAGCGCGAGGACACAACCCTGGCGCCCACCGGATTCGGATGGCGCTGGTCGCGCACACCGATGAATGTATTGAAGCTGCCACGCGCATCGTGCAGTTTGTGCAGTCCCGTCACTGATTTTTGTATCTTAGTTAAACCCCTCCTTTGAAAGAGCAGCGCATGAGCCAACAATTGCAAACGATCCTTGATGCCGCGTGGGAAGACCGCGCCAATATTTCTATCCAATCCGCACCCAAAGAAGTTGCTGACGCAGTCGAGCACGTCATCGCCCAGTTGAACAACGGCACTTTGCGCGTTGCTACCCGCGACGGCGTGGGCCAATGGACAACGCACCAGTGGATCAAGAAAGCTGTGCTGTTGTCGTTTCGTTTAAAAGACAACCGTGTCATGAAGTCTGGCGACTTGGCTTTCTACGACAAAGTGGACACCAAATTTGGCCACATGACGGAAGCAGAACTCAAGGCCTCAGGCGTACGCGTGGTGCCTCCTGCCGTAGCGCGACGCGGAAGCTTCGTAGCCGCTGGCGCAATTTTGATGCCCTCGTATGTCAACATCGGCGCGTATGTCGATTCCGGCACGATGGTGGACACCTGGGCGACCGTGGGTTCATGCGCACAAATTGGTAAGAACGTTCACTTATCAGGCGGCGTTGGCATTGGCGGCGTATTGGAGCCGATGCAAGCCGGCCCTACCATCATTGAAGACAACTGCTTTATTGGCGCTCGTTCGGAAGTGGTTGAAGGCGTGATCATCGAAGAAAACTCTGTTCTCGGCATGGGTGTTTTCATCGGCCAAAGCACTCCCATTTTTGACCGCGCCACTGGTGAGATTTCCTACGGGCGCGTTACCAGCGGCTCCGTCGTTGTGAGCGGTAACATTCCTAAAGTAGCGGCCAACGGCGCACCCTTTAGCATGTACGCCGCGATCGTGGTCAAGCGCGTAGACGCACAAACCCGCTCCAAGACCAGCATCAACGACTTGTTGCGCGACTGATCTTCTTAAAGTCTTTTTCAATGTCTCGCACCCTTCAGCTCACCGAGCAACTCCTCTCGCGCCCTTCGGTTACCCCCGAAGACGCGCGCTGCTTGGACATCATCACCGCGCGGCTTAGCGCCCTCGGTTTTGAATGTGAGCGCATAGACAGCGGGCCCGATACGTTTCGGGTGAGCAACCTGTGGGCGATTAAACGCAGCGCACACGCAGGCGCAAAAACGCTGGTATTCGCAGGCCATACCGATGTGGTGCCCACCGGCCCCATC
Organism: Bordetella parapertussis; assembly: GCA_945888535.1. Lineage (GTDB taxonomy): Bacteria > Pseudomonadota > Gammaproteobacteria > Burkholderiales > Burkholderiaceae_C > Allorhodoferax > Allorhodoferax parapertussis_A. Next base: position 1,022 of record CAMDAN010000041.1, on the reverse strand, counting down.
GACCAATGGGCCAGCAACCCTTTTATCCCCACCCACCGCGACGGTAAATTGTTTGGCCGAGGTGCCAGCGACATGAAAACGTCACTGGCAGCGATGGTGGTGGCGTGTGAAGAATTTGCTGCGGCAGAGCCTTCTGCGGCTATCAACATTGCCTTCTTACTCACCAGTGACGAAGAAGGCCCCGCAGTCGATGGCACGATCAAAGTGTGCGAGGCCCTCACCGCTCGCGGCGAAACGCTGGACTGGTGCATTGTGGGCGAGCCCACCTCGGTCGAAAAAACCGGCGACATGATTAAAAACGGCAGGCGTGGAACTATGAGCGGCAAGCTGACGGTCAAAGGCATACAAGGCCATATCGCCTACCCGCATTTAGCGAAAAATCCGATTCACTTGTTAGCCCCGGCCTTAGCCGATTTGGTAACGATTGAATGGGACAAAGGCAACGACTTCTTTCCGCCCACGAGCTGGCAGGTCAGCAATGTGCATGGCGGAACGGGCGTGAGTAATGTGATCCCGGGGCATTTGGTTCTGGACTTTAACTTCCGGTTTTCTACCGAATCCACGCCCGCGTCTTTACAAGAGCGCCTGATTGCCGTGCTCAAAAAACACGCTTTGGAGTATGAGCTGGTCTGGACGATTGGCGGCCTGCCTTTTCTGACTACCCCAGGCGTCTTAGTTGAAGCCGTTCGCGGCGCTATATTGGAAGAGACTGGGCTGCAAACGCAACTCTCCACCACCGGCGGAACCAGCGACGGCCGCTTTATTGCGCAAGTTTGCACTCAAGTCGTTGAAGTCGGCCCGCCCAACGCCACCATTCACAAACTCAATGAACATGTCAGCGTCGCTGATATCGAACCGCTTAAAAATATTTACCGTAAAGTCTTAGAGCGCCTTGATCATCAGGCCCGTGCATGACACTGATCGAACTGGTGAACAGTTGCGCCAAGCAACTCGATGGTGCCCATCTCAGCTTTGGCCACGGCACCCAAAACGCTTTTGATGAAGCCGCTTGGCTGGTGCTT
>CAMDAN010000040.1 GCA_945888535.1 Bordetella parapertussis | reverse complement strand
TGAAACGGCAACCGTGCCGCTGGTATTACAACTTGCATTTTACTTTTTCACCCTGAGTACTCTTTCATGATCAACGTTACCCTTGAAAACTTCGAAGCCGAAGTGGTCGCCGCCTCCCACATCACGCCGGTGCTGGTGGATTTTTGGGCGCCCTGGTGCGGCCCTTGCAAAGTCTTGGGGCCGCTCTTAGAAAAGTTAGAGGAGGATTACGCCGGTCGCTTCAAGCTCGTCAAAATTGATTCCGACCAAGAGCAACAACTTTCCAAAGCCTTTGGCATTCGCAGTATCCCCACCTGTGTCTTGATGGTCAATGGCAAACCCGCAGACGGCTTTATGGGCGCGGTTCCCGAAGGGCAAGTCAAATCCTTTTTAGACAAACACCTGCCAAACGCCGACGGCCTGAGCCCCCAAGAAGAAGCACTCGACGCGCAAGCCTTGCTCGCCGCGGGTGACCCACAAGCTGCGCTCAATAAGCTACTGGAAACCTTGACGATTGACCCCGGCAACGACGACTCACGCTACGACTACGTCAAACTCTTGATCGAAACCAACGCGCTTGATGATGCGACTGCTGCCTTAGCCCCCGCCTTGGCTGCGATTCCGCGCCAGCTGCGCTTTGAAGCGCTCGGGCAGTTTCTCAATGCGATTACTTTCGTAACCACGGACCCCCGCGGCCAATGGGGCGTTGACCAGTTCGACGCCCTGATTGCCGCTAACAAGCGCGACTTTGACGCCCGTTTAGGCAAAGCCCGCGTGTTGATGGTCAATGGCCAATGGACTGAATCCATGGACGAACTTTTAGAAATCATCATGCGCGACAAAGCTTGGGGCGACGCCGTGCCGCGCAAAACCTTTATCGCCATCTTGGAGCTTCTCAGCCCGCCCAAGCCCAAAACCGGCGCCCAAGACCCTAACAAAACTGCCGGCGGGATCGAGATCGCCGGCAAAGTCGTCGCTGAAACCGACCCCCAAGCTTTGCTCATTTCAGCTTACAGGCGCAAGCTGAGCATGGTGTTGAACTAATCTGAGGAACCCTAATTGGTTACGTGCGGGTGGTAAGCCGCAAGGCATGCGAAGTGGTGACTGCGCCGCTGCACATCGACGCGCTATGCGAAGACATGGGCCACGGCGTAGGGGATCAGCACCGCCCCCGCAATGCCGTGCAGCCCCATGCCCAAGCTGGCATAAGCCCCAGCTTCGGCATTCACGCTGAAAGCGCGTGAAGTGCCAATGCCGTGCGCGGCCACACCCAGAGCAAAGCCGCGCTGCCACCAAGCGGTGATGCGCAAGGCGTCGAGCACATAGCGGCCCAACACCGCGCCCAAAATCCCGGTGCTCACCGCAAAGATGGCGGTCAGGGTGGGCGAGGCCTGCACACGTTCGGCAATACCCATGGCTATCGGCGCGGTGACGGACTTGGCGACCAGGCCGCGCACCAGCGATTCATCCACCCCCAGCCAACGCGCCACGCCCAAAGCCGTGATCACCGAGGTCACGCCGCCCGCCACCAGCGACAACATCAACACGCTCATGCGCCCCTTGAGCGAGGCAAAGCCTTTGTAGATGGGAATGGCCAGCGACACCGTGGCCGTGCCCAGCAAAAAGTGCACGAACTGCGCGCCTTCAAAATATTGGGCATAAGGCATGTCGAGCACGCTGATGCTCAGGCACACCAGCACCACCGCGATCAACACCGGGTTGGCCAGCGGGTTGCGCTGGCTGCGCTCGTACAAAGTCAAGCCAATCAGGTAAGCGCTGAGCGTGAGCACCAAAGCCAACAGCGGGCTGCCCGAGAGGTAAACCCAAATCTCGGAGATGGCGGGCAGGTCGGAGCGTGTCATGGGGTTCATGACCTCAATCCTTGGGGGCCAGCAGCTTGAGCACAAGTGCTGTCACCGCCACCGTGGCCAGCACGCTGATCACCAGCGCCGCGCTGATGGCCCAGGCATTGGCCCGCAGCACCGGCAGGTAAAGCACCACACCCACCGACGCCGGAACGAAGAGCAGCCCCAGGTGCTGCAAGATGCTGCTGCCCACCATGTCCATGGCGGCTGGCACATGGCCGCGCAGGGCCAAAAATGCCATTAGCAAGACCAGACCCAGCACGGGACCGGGGATGAAGGGCAGGGCGAACTTGGAGAGCAGCTCGCCTAGGACTTGGAAGATGAAGAGTTGAACGAGGCCTTGGATCATGGCTTCAGTGTAGACAGCTTACGTTGGCGTTGGGGGCGAAAGACTTGTGACCTCAGTGCGAGGATGTCGTTGGGTGCTCTGACGCTTCCAAATGCTACGTCAAAGATGTTCGGTGGCTAAACCCCTGAAACCACTACGTCCATTGCCGCAATCAGTGAGCTGGCTTGCGGCGCCAAATTGCCCACCACTTGCCGCAAACTGCGCGTGGGTATGGGTGCCGTGTAGTGGGCCAGTGCGCGCAGTCGCTGGCCGTTGACCGTGACCATAGGGCAAAGTTTGTCAGGTGACTTTTTTGCAAACTCAACAGTCGCCAGAGGAATGGTCATTCGTGTGGCCAATGCATCCAGCAAGTCGCTTTGGACTACCACCACATAGGGAATGCCGTGCGCAGCACTCTCGCTAGGATTGGCGTAAACATCAAACTGCGCCATGGCGTTTTACCAAGGCCGCAAGTCGGCACCGGGGATGCCTTGCTTTTCTACCCAAGTGTTTTGTGCGGCAATCCAATCGCCAAACTCAGCTTCAAACTTCTTCTTGCGTGCAACCAGGCTGCTGCTGTTTTGGTTGGCTTGTAAAGCCTGGTATTGCTCAACCGACAAAATGACGGTGTCTATTTGCCCCGCTTTTTCTACAAATACGGGTTCGCGCTTGGCAAGGGCGCAAATGCTGCCAAAACGGTTTTTGGCTTCTGTAGCGGTGATTTGCATGATGTACCCCTTATTGATGGCTATTTTAGCTAAAGATTTCACGGGCCACAACACTCTTCCATCCATCAGTATTTAGTGGCTACTCGGCTTTCACAAGTTGAGTTTCCACTAATTACCAAATTGCAAGCTTCAGACTTTGTTTTGGCACCTGTGCAAAGGCCTTAGCCCGGCTTACCAAAGTTGCATTCACAGAAACTGCATGGGCTGCGATCATCATGTCAAAGTCACTCAGGTTGATGCCTTTAGCCTCCAGCGTTACGCAAAAAGCCCCGTAACACTTAGCCACATCTTGATCCCATGGCAAGACATCCATACGCAGGAGGATTTGGTCTAAGGCTTTTTTCAAACGCTCAGGCTGCCCTTTGCGATGGAGCCCATATTCCAGTTCTGCCAACGTCACGCTAGATAAAACGGCTTGCCCCACTGGCAACCGGCTTAGTTTTGACATTAAGCCCTCATCGCGCCCTTGCATGATGTGGCTCACCACATTGGTATCCAACATGAAACGTTGACTCATTGGTCAAGACCTTCGAAGGGGTCACGCCGCGCATGCTTTTGGCGGCGTTCGATCAGCAGGTCTTGGTCTTTGTTTTGCGCGACCACATCGAGCAACCCTTGCCAGTCGCTAGGTTTGCGCGATAGCACAACATCGCCGGTTAAGGGATCGTGTCGGATAAAGACTTCTGGTACATCAAAGCGAAACTCCAAAGGCAAGCGCACTGCTTGGCTTCGGCCTGTTGCAAAAATTTTGGCGGTTTGGTGCATGACATTCCTATGGCTGAATTGGTATGTCTCATGGTATCTACCAATTTTCTGTCTGTCAACCTTCTCAACCCAAACCAAGGTTGAATTCGGATAAACACCCATAGATTAAGCAAAGAAATCGCCGTATTATGTTCACCCTATGTTGGCATTATTTGAAAAATCGGGTAACGAGAAGTTGATGAAGCAAGTTCTCACTTCTTTGTTTGATGCAGTCTCAGAAAGTCGTGAGATTCGGCATTACTTTCTCAACGTGCGGCTAGAGCGGCTGATTAAAGACCAGATGCTTTACAGCCCCTACATCTTGCACCGCCCCGACCGTTACGACGCCGGCGATGTATCGCAAACGGCGACCACTGACATTCAGATTCGAATGCGGCTGTTTGATGAAATCGTTTTCAACTTGCGCCGCATTTTGAAAGAAGCCAACTTTCCAGAAGATGACATTCCGCGCTTGTCTGCCGACATGATGGAAATCATCGAGGAAACTCGCTGCCAAGCCAATGACACCGTGATTGCTGTTTGGAAGCCGTTGGATTTGGTGGGCGAGGCTTTGGCGAATTACTTGCGCCGACAACGCGTGGACACGCGCTTAGAGCCCAACGGCGATTTGTATGCTTTCACGGGTGTCACGTATCCGTTTTGGATTCGGCAAAACCCTGAGAAATTAACGATCACTATTTTTATCCAGGCCTACGCCAAAGAACGCGTTACGCTAGAAACGGTGCAAGCGATTGCAGACAAAGCCAACAAAACACCGATGTCCTTTACCGTACAAGCCCGCGAAGGTACCTCGGTTCCCATTTTTGGCGCCCAACTCGTTTTCCCTTACCAGCTAGGGGTTCCCATTCGATTGTTCATGCGGTCGATTCGACAGGTGGGTATCGATTTTGAAAAAGCACTACTGCAAGACACCGACCAACGACTGCGTAACGTCGTCAAGTAAAACCACTCGGGACTCAAGTTAGTCTTTGCAAAGCCTCTTGGTACTTTGCCGCCGTTTTTTGAATCACGGCATCGGGAACCCGCGGTGCCGGTGGCGTTTTGCTCCAAGGCTTGCCGTCAACCATCGCGCCCTCTAACCAATCCCGAACAAACTGTTTGTCGTAGCTGGGCGGGTTGGTGCCTTCTTGGTAACTTTCTTGGGGCCAAAAGCGCGATGAGTCAGGGGTGAGCACTTCATCCATGAGCGTCAAGGTGCCCTGCGCGTCCAACCCAAATTCAAATTTCGTATCCGCAATGATGATGCCTTTCGTTAAGGCGAAATCGGCGGCGGCTTGGTAGAGTTTGATGCTGATTTCGCGGATGCGGGTTGCCAAGTCCAAGCCGATCATGTCAACGGTTTGCTCGAAAGTGATATTTTCGTCATGGTCACCCACCGCCGCTTTGGCTGCCGGGGTGTAAATCGGCGCTGGCAACTTCGAGGCGTTTTTTAACCCCGCTGGCAAAGCCACGCCACACACTGCGCCGTTGTCTTGGTACTCTTTCCAACCGCTGCCCGCCAAGTAACCCCGAACCACCGCTTCAACCGGCAAGGGCTTGAGGCGTTTAACCAACATCGAGCGCCCAGTGATTTGGGCAACTTCCTCAGGCGTTACCGCGCTTTCAGGGGCATCGCCCGTGAGGTGAATAGGGCAAATATTGAGCCCGTTGGGGCCGAGCTTGTCAAACCAAAAAAGCGCCATTTGCGTCAGCAACACGCCTTTGCCTGGGATGGGCTCGCCCATGATCACGTCAAAGGCGCTGAGGCGGTCGCTCGCACCCATCAAAATTCGGTCATCTCCCACCGCGTAGTTGTCTCTGACCTTGCCGCGAGCGAGCAAGGTTAGGGATTTAAGGGTGGACGTGTGGAGGGCGCTGGTTGGGGTCATAGCCCCAATTTTAAGGGCGGCTAGAAGACGGCTAGAGAACGGCTTGCGCCAATTCGCCACGACCATAACGCGCTGCTACCACGCTCAAGCTATCGCCTTTGATTTTGGTGGCTTGGCCTTCGCATCCAAACTCGATGTAGCGGGTTTTACAGAGGAGTTTGGCGGCTTCGCGAGCGGGTTTAAGCCATTCACGGGCGTCAAACTTTTCTGGGTTTTCGATTAAAAACTTGCGCACTGCGGCCGTCATCGCCATGCGAATGTCGGTGTCGATGTTGATTTTTCGCACGCCAAACTGAATCGCCTTTTGAATTTCTTCTACCGGTACGCCATAGGTTTGCTTCATCTTGCCGCCAAAGGCATTGATGGTTGCCAACAGGTCTTGCGGCACGCTGCTCGAGCCGTGCATCACCAAATGTGTATTGGGCAAGCGGCGGTTGATTTCTTTGATGCGATCAATCGCCAAAATATCACCCGTGGGTTTGCGGGTGAATTTGTAAGCGCCGTGGCTGGTGCCGATAGCAATGGCCAAGGCATCCAACTGGGTGCGCTTGACAAAGTCTGCAGCCTGCTCCGGGTCGGTCAGCAACTGCTCGCGGGTCATGACAGCGTCGGTTCCGTGGCCGTCTTCTTTGTCACCCTGCATGGTTTCTAAAGAACCCAAGCAGCCGAGCTCGCCTTCCACCGTGACGCCCAGAGCGTGGGCCATGTCAACCACTTTACGCGTGACTTCAATGTTGTATTCGTAGCTGGCAATCGTTTTGCCGTCGGCCTCTAAGCTGCCATCCATCATCACCGAACTAAAGCCCAGCTTGATCGCGCCTTCGCAAACGGCGGGGCTTTGGCCGTGGTCTTGGTGCATTACGACGGGAATATGCGGATAGCTTTCCACCGCGGCTTGGATCAAATGCTTTAAAAAGCCTTCGCCTGCGTATTTGCGAGCGCCCGCGCTGGCTTGCATGATGACTGGAGCACCGACTTCGTGGGCCGCCTCCATGATGGCCTGCACTTGCTCTAGGTTGTTGACATTAAACGCTGGGATGCCGTAGCCGTTTGTTGCTGCGTGATCCAGCAACTCGCGCATTGAAACGAGGGCCATTTTCTAATCTCCGGGGAAGTTGGTAACCGCTTGGTAACTTTTTACCGATGGCGCGATTTTACCCACCCAGCCGGATCACTCCACTTGGCAAATTTTCAGCATATTGGTGCCCCCGGGTGCGCCCATGGGCTCACCGCAGGTAATCGCATACACATCGCCTTTTTGAACAATGCCGCGATCCTTCAGGTGCTGCTCTGCGTCTCGCAACGCAGTGTCACGGTCTGCGCTGGTATTCATCAAGAGCGGACGCACGTTGCGGTACAGAGTCATCTTGCGCTGGGTCTCCATCTTGGGGGTCAGAGCGTAAATCGGAACTTGGCTCAAATGGCGGCTCATCCATAAAGCGGTAGAACCGCTGTCGGTCATCGCCACAATCGCTTTGGCGCCCAAGTGGTAAGCGGTAAACAAAGCGCCCATGGCGATACTTTGGTCAATGCGCGTGAAGGTTTTACCGATGAAGTCTGCGTCAAGCTTGGGGTCGCCTCCCTCTTCAGCGGCCAAGCAAATTTGCGCCATCTCTTTGATCGTCTCCAACGGGTACTTGCCGGCAGCCGTTTCAGCTGAGAGCATGACGGCGTCGGTTCCATCGAGCACGGCGTTGGCTACGTCACTCACTTCGGCGCGGGTGGGCACCGGATTGGTAATCATCGACTCCATCATCTGCGTTGCCGTGATAACCACCTTGTCATACTCGCGAGCGAGTTTGATCATGCGTTTTTGCAAACCGGGAACCGCAGCGTTCCCAACTTCAACGGCCAAGTCGCCACGCGCAACCATGATGCCGTCACTGGCCAACAAAATTTCGAGAAGTTTGGGGATCGCCTCGGCCCGTTCAATTTTGGCAATCAAGCCGGGCTTGTGGTTGTACTGCGCTGCAGCCACATTACAGAGTTGGCGTGCCATTTCCATATCGGTCGCATTTTTGGGAAAACTCACCGCCACGTAATCCGCCTGAAAACTCATTGCGGTTCGAATGTCGTCCATATCTTTGGCTGTTAAGGCCGGCGCGGTGAGGCCGCCGCCTTGCTTATTAATGCCTTTGTTGTTAGACAACTCGCCGCCGAGTTTGACGGTGGTGTGAACTTGCTGGCCTTTGACGGCGTCCACCGTAATGACGATCAAACCATCATTGAGTAACAACACGTCACCGGCCTTGACTTCGTGGGGCAAGGCTTTGTAGTCCAGGCCCACGGCATGGATGTCACCCAATTCCGCGCGGGCTGCGTCAAGAATAAATTTTTGTCCGTGCTCTAAAAAAACCTTACCTTCGGCAAACTTTCCCACCCGAATCTTGGGGCCCTGCAGGTCGGCCATGATCGCCACTTCACGCCCAGCGCGCTTGGCGGCTTCGCGAACCAAAGTCGCGCGGTCGATATGGTCTTGTGCTGTTCCATGGCTAAAGTTCAAACGAACCACATTCACCCCGGCGCGGATCATTTCCTCCAATAAGGCCGGGTCGCTGGATGCGGGGCCCAAAGTGGCAACGATTTTGGTGGCGCGTTGGGACATTAAAAAGTCTCCTGGTTCTTGGTATGGATAAGAAAAGCCATTCTCACACGGAACCCCTTGCTCAGGCCACGTTGTAGTTACAGAGCTGCCTCAAGTTGCACCGCAGCCTCAATCACGCCGCCACCCAAACACACCTCGCCGTCGTATAAAACGGCCGACTGCCCTGGTGTGACCGCCCACTGCGGGTCAGGAAAATTCAAAGTGAATCCCGCTGCGTTCTCGTTTTGCAACTGGGTGGTCGCATCCTCTTGGCGGTAGCGGGTTTTGGCGCTCAGAGTGGCGCTGGCTTTGGGAGATATTCCGGCAACCCAACTTGCATCAAGGGCGCTGAGCGAGCGTGAAAGCAACCACGGGTGGTCATGGCCCTGTACCACCCACAAGGTATTGGTTTGCAAGTCTTTTCGGGCCACAAACCACGGCGTATGTTCCCCGCCGCCCTTTTGCGCTCCTTTGGCTTTGAGCCCACCAATACCTAAACCTTGGCGTTGCCCCAGGGTGTAAAAAGACAGGCCCACATGTTGGCCAATCGTTTGGCCTTTGGGATTCTTAATAGGGCCTGGCTCCATCGCGATGTAGCGGTTTAAAAATTCTCTAAACGGGCGCTCGCCGATAAAACAAATCCCCGTTGAGTCTTTCTTTTTCGCGTTGGGCAAGCCAATCTCATCGGCAATGCGGCGCACTTCTGTTTTGTGTAACTCGCCCACAGGAAACCATGTGTGTGAGAGTTGCGCTTGGTTTAATCGGTGTAAAAAATAACTTTGGTCTTTAGACGCATCGAGCCCCTTCAACAACTCAAAGCGATCGGTTGACTCGTTATGACGAACGCGGGCGTAGTGTCCAGTAGCAATTTTTTCGGCGCCCAAGCGCATTGCGTGGTCTAAAAATGCTTTGAATTTAATTTCTGCGTTACACAAAATATCGGGGTTGGGCGTACGCCCGGCTTGGTATTCACGAACGAACTCTGCAAAAACGCGGTCTTTGTAATCGGTTGCAAAGTTGACGTGCTCAATTTCGATGCCCAACACATCAGCGACCGCAGCAGCATCCACAAAATCGATATTGGAGGTGCAGTAACCCGGGTCGGTCTCTGCGCCAATGACATCTGCAGGGCGATCATCATCTTCCCAATTTTTCATGAAGATGCCGATGACTTCGTGGCCTTGTTGTTTGAGCAGGTAGGCCGTAACGGCAGAGTCCACCCCGCCGCTCAAACCGACGACCACTCGCTTTTTCTGCCCCTTTTGTTTCATGGGCAGATTTTAGGTGCGCGGCTTGTAAACGCTAGGGTCGGTTGTCAAAAGCTCTAAAGGGTAGCGACACCCCGCTAAATAATCTTCCATGCACTGCACCACCGCCGCGCTGCGATGGTGCTGTTTGCTGGCCCGCACTTCATCCGGGCTCATCCAAAGGGTGCGAATAATTCCACGGTCCAAAGGCCGATGGGCATCCCATTCGCCCAACGTGCCACAAAAAGCAAAGCGCAAATACGTAATGTCTTCGCCATGCGGGTGGGTAGCGCTGGCGGCGCGTTCAAAGCGCGACAAATACACCCCCACCAAGGCCGTTGGTGTAAACGCATACGCCGTTTCTTCTAATGTCTCGCGAACGCAGGCTTGGGCCGGAGACTCACCAGGGTCTAGATGCCCCGCCGGATTGTTCAAACGCACACCTTCAGGCGTATGTTCTTCTATCAACAAGAATTGTTCATCGCGCTCAATAATGGCCGCAACCGTGGCGCTTGGTTTCCAACGTGGCGCGGCCATCAGTGCTCCAGCGGCACCCGCCCGTCGGCGGCGCGTTCTGCGTATTTGTTAAAACGCCAGGCTTTGAACTCCAGGGTAATGCGCCGCCACGTTCCACGTTTTTCACCGGGGCTCATTTGGGGCCAATGCTGGACTTCCCAAAAACTGCGCCCGCAGCCTTTGCATTCTTCGTCCCCTTGGCTGGTGGAGCAAATCGCGATGCATGGGGTGTCAGGCGTACTGGAATACCACTCTAGCCAAGCTTCATGTGCGTTCTTTGGCATGCTCTTTTCATCAGCTTGGGTTTCACGGTGAAAAACCAACAGCGCATACACCTCAGCCAGCGCCCGCGTGGGGGCTGGTAGCGCCACGCCATCAGGAGAGGGAATTTGAACGCGCCAGTAATTGATGGCCGACTCGATATCGGTAATGTGAATGCCCGCCATGAAAACCTTTTTTGAAGAGCAGCAATCATAGCTGCCCCTCAATCCTACTATTCAACTTTTTGTAGGCTGTTTTGGTCGAGCAGATTAAAGTCAAAGTTTGATACGTTTGCGAAGTTTTTGCGAACTTTAAACAGAATCGATGAAGGTGGTTACATGCTCCAATTGTTGAGCCACATTTAACGCGGGAGCATGACCGCAATCAGGTACCTCAATGCATTTGAGTAGGCCCAAAATGCCAGGACCTCGATTCTTCATTTCATTTACAGTTTTTGGCAAAACCAAATCAGACTGCTCGCCGCGCATAATCAGAACAGGCAATTTCAACGCATCGTAATGATCCCAGATCCGGTAGTCATTAGGGTGCGTGGTGAACTGCGTCACCATTGCAGGGTCGTAGTGAGTCGTAACGCGTCCATTAGGCAACCTTCTTGTGGAGGTCTCCGTAAGTCGCCGCCACTGCGCATCACTAAGCCACCCATACGGTTTGTAGGCCTGTCTTAAAAATGATTCCAATTCTGTCACGGTGTCGAATGTTGGAGGTTTTCCGGCATAGGATTTGATGCGTTCAATCGCTACTTGGGCCAGTTCCGGCGCACTATCATTTAGAGTGAGGCTCAAAATGCGGTGATTCAAAGTGGGTTCGACCAAACCCGCCGCGCACAGCGTCCCAATTGCGCCGCCCATGGATGTGCCCACCCAGTGCACGGCACGCAACTGCAGGCCGTCCATCAGCTCGCGGGCGATGCGAGCATAAAAGGCCAAGCAGTACTCCTGCTCAGGGGCGCTGCTCCATTCCGAAAAGCCACGCCCCACCGTGTCGGGGCAAATCACGCGCCAGCCCTGAACGCTCAGGTGCGCGGCCAACTCGTCCATGTCGCGCCCGGTGCGGGCCAGGCCGTGCCAGGCGATAACTGTGCCATGGTTGGCCTTGCCCCAATCGGTGTAATGGATTTCTAGGCCGGCACAGGTGATGTAGTTAGATGTGAACGTCATATCAGCCACCACCCTGTTGCGATGTCACCTGCGCCCGCAGCGCAGCGCGGGTGCGCAAGCGTCCCACCACCCCCGTCGGAAAATAATAAACTGACAGTACAAACAGCAGGCCCAACCACAGCAACCAACGATCTGGCGAGAGCAGCGACGACAGCAAAGGCACAGCCGTGGTGGCTTCGCTAGCCAGGCGCAAAAGGTCTTGCAAATAGCTTTGCGCCAACAAGAACAGCACCGCGCCAATGGCCGCGCCATAAATGGTGCCCATGCCGCCGATCACCACGATCAAGAGCACGTCCATCATGATTTCAAAACTCAGCGAGGTGTCCGGCCCGTTGTAGCGCAGCCAAAGCGCCAGCATGGCCCCGGCCACACAAGCGAACAAGGCCGACAGCACGCTCGACAGCGTGCGGTACACCACCACCCGGTAACCTATCGCCTCTGCACGGAACTCGTTTTCGCGAATCGCTTGCAGCACTCGGCCAAAAGGCGAGTTGACAATGCGCAACATGGCCAGCAGCATGCACAAAGCCAGCACAAACAGCAGGTAATAAGACAGCAAACGCCCGTCAAGGGACACGCCCAAAAACGGTTCATCGCTGAACTCGGTGCCCGGCGACAAGAGTTCGGGCACCTTGAAACTCAAGCCATCTTCTCCCCCCGTAAAGTCCGATAACTGGGAGGCCAGCGTCTGGAAAGCAGCGGCCACGGCCAGCGTGATCATGGCGAAAAAGATCGCCCGCACCCGCAGCGAAAACAAGCCAATGGCCAAAGAAAAAGCCAGCGTGACGCCCAAAGACAGCGCAAAACCCAAGCCAATGGCGCTCCAAGTTGGCCCCCATGTGTTCGACGAGATCGCAATGCCATAGGCCCCAATGCCAAAGAACATGGTGTGGGCAAAACTCACGATGCCGGTGTAGCCCAGCAGCAAATCAAAGCCCACCACGAGCACCACAAAAATCAACACCTTGGCCGCGACCGACAAGGCCTTGACGCCCGGAAACAAAAAGGGGGCGAAGGCCAGACCCAACAAAATCAAGATCAGTACCGCAGAGAGCAAACGGCTGCGCGGCGGGTCGTTGGAAATCAAACGGTTCAACATGCCCTGCCCTTCAACGGTTGGCCACGGGGTAGACCCCCTGCGGCCGCCACAACAAAATCGCCGCCATCAGCGCAATGTTGGAAAACAGCGCGACCTTGGGTGCCAAAAAACCGGTGTAGTTGGCCATCAGGCCCACCAGCAAAGCCCCGATCAGCGCCCCGCCGGTCGAGCCTAGACCACCGATGATGATGACAATGAAGATCAACACGTTGACCTGCGCGCCCATTTGCGGCACCACGTTCTGCTGGTACAGGCCCCACATCACGCCGCCTAGGCCGGCCAGCGCACTGCCCACCACGAACACGCCCACAAACAGGCGTTGAATGCGGTAGCCCAGCGACTCGACCATCTCGCGGTCCTGAACGCCTGCACGGATCAACAGGCCGATCTTGGTGCGCCCGAGCACCCACATCTGCAGCGCCAACACCGCCAAACCCACCACCACCGCCAGCAATCGGTATTTTTCAATCGCTGCATCGCCCCACAGCACAGAGCCACGCATGGCCTCAGGCAAAGGTAAAGCAATCTGCAGCGGCCCCCAGATGACCTTGATGAGTTCCTCGCCAATGATCATGCCGCCCATGGTGATGAGGATTTGCTTGAGGTGCTGACCGTAAACGGGCCGCACGATATAGCGTTCAAATGCCAGCCCCACGGCGGCTGCCACGGCCATGGCAATCAGCATGGCGGGCAGCACCGCCACCATGTTGCGCCACCACTCGCCCGAGCCGGTCCAGTCGCCCATGGCGCCCAGCACACTGGTGGCCACAAAAGCGCCCAGGGCAATGAAGAGACCATGGCCAAAGTTCAGCACATCCATCAGGCCAAACACCAGCGTCAGGCCCGAAGCCATGATGAAAATGATCATGCCCATGGCCAGACCCGCCACCGTGAGCGTGAGCCAGGTTGAGCCCGAGCCAATGAGAGGAAACGCCAGCAAGGCCAGCACCGGCACCAGCAGCAAAGGACGGATGTCCACGTCTTGGAATAGTTTCATAAAGCCAGCCCCAACAAGGATTGCTGCAAGGCCGTGTCCTCGGCCAGCGCTTGCATGCGACCCGCATGCACCACACGGCCGTTGTCCATCACCGCCACGGTATCGCCCAACTGCTGGGCAAAGTGGATGTTTTGCTCCACCAGCAAAATCGTCACACCGCTGGCCTTAAGTTGTTGGAAGGCTTCGATCATGTTCTGAATGATGGCCGGAGCCAGGCCCTTGCTCGGCTCGTCGATGATCAGCAAATCACGCGGCTCCACAATCGCCCGCGCCACGGCCAACATCTGTTTTTGTCCACCCGACAGTTTGCCCGCCGGGTGCTTCCAGAACTTCTCCACGGGTGGAAAAAGTTTGAAAATCCATTGAAGCCGCGCTTCGTCCATCTGCACCGCGTGCTGGGCACTGCGGGCGGCCAAAAGCATGTTTTCCTTCACGGTCAAGTCCGAGAAGATGCCCATGTTTTCGGGCACATAGGCGATGTTTTTTTGCGCAATGGCGGGCGTATTGAGCTGGGTGATGTCTTCACCGCCAAAGGTGATGCGCCCTTGAGAGGCTTGCCACAAGCCCATGATGGTGCGCAGCGTGGTGGTCTTGCCCGCGCCGTTGCGGCCCAAAAGCAAAGTCAGCTCACCACGCGGCACGACCAAGTCCACCCCATGCAGTATGTGATACGCCCCGATGTGCGTGTGTACGCCTTCGAGGGTCAACAAGTTTGTGCTCATGCGAGCTCCTTGGCTTTGCCCAGGTAAACCTCTTGCACGATGGGCGATGCAATCACCTCATTGGGATCGCCATCGGCCACCAGCGCGCCGTTGTGCAGCACGATGATGCGGTCAGCCAACTCGCGCACCACGTCCATCTTGTGTTCCACCAGCAAGATGGTTTTGGTTTTGTCTTTTTTCAGTTGGCGAATCAAATCGAGGATCACCGGTGCTTCGTCGTGGCTCATGCCTGCAGTGGGCTCGTCGAACATGTAGACCGCCGGTTCAAGCGCCATGAGCAGCGCCACTTCGAGCTTGCGCTGGTCGCCATGCGGCAAGCTGGCCACCGGGGCGTCTCGCTGCGCGCTCATCGACACGGATTGCAAAATCTCCAGCGCCCGGTTCGTGAGCTGCGCATGGTCGCTCCAAATGCTCCACAGGTTCAGGCCTCGGCGGTGTGCACCCTCTTTCGTGGCCTGAACAGCCAAACGCACGTTCTCCAGCACCGACAGGTTCGGGAACAAATTGGTGAGCTGGAACGCCCTGCCCAGACCAGCGCGGGTGCGCGCCGAAGCGCTGAGGCCCGTGAGCTCACGGCCGTTCAGATGCACCGAGCCCGTGGTGGCATGCAACTGCCCCGAGATCAGGTTGAAGTAGGTCGTTTTGCCAGCGCCGTTGGGGCCGACGATGGCTGTCAGCGTGCCGGGTTCAAAGCGGCACGAGACCGCGTTCACCGCCACATGACCGCCAAACCGAACGGTCAGGTTTTGGGTCTCCAGCATCAGCGTTTGTTGCGGATCGGTACGTTCATTTCTTCAGGCTTGATCTCGCGAATCAGCTCGGGCACGCCCCAAGCGAAAGCCGGATCGATCTTGATCTTGAAGTGGTACATGCTCTGCATGGCTTGGTGGTCTTCCTTGCGGAAAGTCATCTTGCCCTTGGGCGTGTCAAAGCTCATGCCTTCCATGGTGCTGATGAGCTTGTTGGTGTTGGTGTCGCCATTGGTTTTCTTCAACGCAGTGACCAAAGCTATGGCCGAAGAGAATCCACCGGCGGTGAAGAAGTCAGGCGGCGACTTGAACTGGCTGTAGTGGCGCGCCACCATGGCTTCGTTGACCGGATTTTTCGGCATGCCGAAGTAGTAGTAAGCCGCGCCCTCCATGCCGGGGAACTGCTTGTAAGACACCATGGCGGGCAGAATGTTACCGCCTGTGGCGATCTCAATGCCATAACGCTTCAAGTCCATGTCGGCGATCTTGAACGGGTTGCCACCGGCCCAGATGATGAAGATGATTTTGCGGCCAGGCAATGCTTTGAGCTTGTCGATCATGCGCTGCGCACCGGCCGTGAAGTCTGTGGTGGCAGGCGGCAGGTACTCTTCGTGCACCAGCTTGGATTTTTTCAAGGCCTCTTTAAAGGCCTTGACGCCATCACGCCCAAAAGCCGAGTCTTGCGCCATGGTGACGATGCTCACGCCGTCTTTGTCCACTGCCACCGCGTTTGCAATCGCGTCTTGACTGCTGTTGCGGCCGGTGCGGAAAATGTATTTATTCCACTTGTCACCCGTGATCGAGTCTGCGACGGCCGGCTCAACCAGCAAAATCTTTTTGTACTCTTCGGCTACAGGCAACATGGCCAGTGCCACGGGCGAGGCGGTCGGGCCTACTGCCAAGTCGACCTTGTCGTCACCATATGCCGCTGCCAAAAGGTTTTTACCCAAATCAGGTTTTCCTTGGTCGTCCTTTTCGATCACCACAATCTTTCGGCCGTTGACCATCATGGTTCCACCGGTGGCGTAATCCAAACCCATCATCAATCCAGTTTGCGTTTGTTTACCATAGGCCTCCAGGGCACCTGTTTTACTGTAAATATGGGCAATTTTGATGTCTTGTGAATGCGAATAAACTGAGAAGCACAGTGCTAATGTGGCGAAGGCAAGTGGTAGTTTTCGGTTTTGAGGTTTCATGAGAGTCTCCTTTTGTTGATTTATTCATCCATTTCCACGCACGAGTTATGCCAACCTTTGAATGGATGCTCAGAATTCAATTCGACTGAGTCTCTTATTCAAAAGCCGCCGACATCAACTATCGATGTCTATTAATACGACAACTTTGACTGAAATAAATACATCTGTATTTATTTCAGTCAAGACGGGTTCGAGCTGCCCAAGCGCTCATATAGCTTGGCACGCGAAATCCCCAACAACTTGGCGGCATTAGATTTGTTGCCCTGTGTAGCCTCCAAAGCTTGAGTGATAGCCATTTTTTCCAGTTTGGAAATTTGCTGAGCTAAGGGTTCCAACTTTTTACCATTGTTCGGGTGGGTGGGCGATAGCGAAAATTGAAGCGGGGCATCTTGCGAAACTTCTATTGAACCCGACTCCATTAAAACCTGCTCCACTAATTCAACTCCGATGCGAGGAGTATCGCTACGCAACATGATTTGCTCCAGAACGTTACGCAACTCTCGAACATTTCCGCGCCAAAGCTGAGCCACTAAGACCTCCAAGGCCAGGGGATTCAGATCCGGTGGCGGCATACCGTTTTTGATGGCGAGTTCCTCACTTAGCACCTCCACCAAGCCCGGTATGTCACTGGCGCGTTCTCGCAAAGAGGGCACTCTTATTGGCAACACATTCAATCGATAATACAAATCTTCACGGAAAAGACCCCTTCGCACTAACGCCACCATGTCACGCGAGGTGGCAGCAATAATACGCACATTGAAAGAGACCAGCCGGTTCGATCCCAAAGGTTCAATCTCGCCTTCTTGCAGTGCCCTTAGCAACTTAGCTTGCAGCACCATGGGCATATCTCCAATTTCATCAAGGAAAAGTGTGCCGCCGTCTGCTAGTTTGAATTTGCCGTCTCGCCCTTTGCGATCTGCACCGGTATAGGCTCCAGGAGCCACACCAAAGAACTCCGCTTCCAGCAAAGTTTCGGGCACTGCTGCGATATTCACACTCACCAAAGGACCGCGCGTTCTAGGTGATACCGCATGTATCGCGTGAGCCAATAATTCTTTCCCGGTACCAGTTTCGCCCATCAACAAAACCGGGCTATTGGATTGCGCAGCTCGTTTTGCCTGGCGCTTGAGGTCAGCAACGATGGTGCTAGACCCAACAAAACTAGCAAAACTATGTTTTGCATGGCGCAAACCGGCGCCCTTTCGTTGCTGAGCGGCGAGGGCATCGCGAGCGGCATCCAACTCTCGCTGCATCAATGCGAACTTGCCTATTAGTGGCTGGAGATTGGACTGTGGCTGATCAAACAGGACGACGCCCAAGGCCCCAATAACTTGACCAGCCGCATCACGCAAAGGATAGCGGCTGACCACAAATGTGCCAGCCCTATTTGTTAGCAAGTCAATCAAAATTGGTTTGCCCGACTCCAATACTTGGTGCATTTGTGTGTTTTGAATTACCGAAGAAACCGGTAGGCCCACAAAATCTTCCTCGCATGCGAAACCTAAAGCCGGCAGATATCGCCGGTATTGGTCATTGATCCAAACCACTCGCCCCGAACGGTCAACCAACAGCATGCCTTCACTGGCATTAGCAAATACTTCGAACAGCGAACTTGCAGCCAATTTCAAGATGCTCTGAGCGTCTTTGGGCAAATCATTCATCAATTCTTGATCGGCAGGGGACATAAGCCATCTTAAAGCTTAGTCGATATACAGTGACGTCTTCTTATTTTGTTGCTTCCAGACCGCTGTTGAAATTTTGAATTCCCATTCCCTAGCAACGCCCTACAAACCCCAAGGATATCGTGGCTTTATTTAGACTTAAGCCCGTTCAAGAGGAATGGCCTCTTGCTTAATAAGATTTCGACATATGGAACTGTTTTCAAACGACTGGTGGTCCGCACTGATGGCCATTGTGATGATCGACTTGGTGCTCGCGGGCGACAACGCTATTGTGATTGCCCTTGCGGCCCGCAACCTACCCGACAAACTAAAAAGAAAAGCCATCCTATGGGGAACGGTTGGCGCGATCGCCGTGCGCTCTGCAATGACGGTCGGCGTGGTTTGGTTATTGCAAATCCCCGGACTCATGCTCGTTGGCGGTCTGGGCTTGGTTTGGGTGGCCTACCAACTGTTGGCCGAACAAAGCGGTGAGGCCGACCACGGACCTGGTGCCACTACGTTTATGGGCGCCATGAAAACGATTGTGGTGGCGGACGCTTTGATGGGCGTAGACAACGTACTTGGCGTAGCAGGCGCAGCCCATGGCGCTTTTGATCTGGTCATCATCGGCCTGTTAATTAGTATTCCCATTGTTGTTTTTGGCAGCTCGGTCGTTCTTAAATTGGTTGAGCGTTTTCCGATCATCATTCAACTCGGCGCTGCCGTGTTGGCCTTGACTGCGGCCAAGATGATCGTCTCCGAACCCTTCCTCATCGATTACTTTGGTAGCAGTAGGGGCCCTATAGATACCGCGCAACAAGCAGCTCGCTGGGGGGTTTACGCCGTCACGGTTGCTGGCGTGTTGGCAGCTGGTTGGTGGAGCCAACGCCGAAGCCAAAGTCCAAGCCAAGAGTAGACCAAGCCCGAGCGTTCAAGGGTTAACCCTTGAACGCTGCTATGCTGGGACGCATGAAGCTTTTAATGAAATGGCTGCTTTCGGCGGTCGCCCTTCTTGCGGTGGCGCACCTTTACAGCGGGGTGCAGGTCAACAACTTCGGCTCCGCCCTCATAGCCGCTTTCGTTTTGGGAATGTTCAACACGCTGCTGCGGCCCGTGTTGGTGGTTCTGACCTTTCCTGTAACCGTTTTGTCGCTGGGCTTGTTTTTGTTTGTTATCAACGCGCTCATGTTTTGGTCCGCCGCTGGGGTGTTGGACGGATTTACGGTCTTGGGATTTAGCGCCGCGCTGATCGGCTCCCTGATTTACACCCTGCTCGGTATCGTCATCAACTCAGCGCTCGACCGCCTGTTCGCGCGTTAGCTGCAAGACCTCGCGAGCGCGGGTGTCCACAATAGCCGCCTCAAGGTGGTCAGGTCCCATGGGGCCCCAATTTCCACTTCGAACCAAATCTTGCGCCGCCCGCAGCCGAGCTAAGGCGGAAGCGTAATCGAGCTGCAAAAGATCGACCTGCGCTTGGGCGCGAACGGCCGCCACATTGCGCCCTTGCGCGGTGTACGCCGCAGCAAGCAGGCTCCAACCCTTGGCATCGCGCGGGCGCTCGATCACCCAAGCGCGTAAGGCTTGCGCCGTTTGCTCAATACCCGCAGGTTGCGCCTGAAGGGTTTGGGCTTGGGCGCGTAGAAATTTCTCAGCGCGACTTGTTAAGGGCGAGTCGCTTTGCAACACCGCCAAGGCCCGTGTTGAATTCCCTTGCGTGAGCGCAATTTCTGCATCCAACAGCTTCGCCAAGCGCTCGGCTGCGAAGTTGCCTTGCA
>CAMDAN010000039.1 GCA_945888535.1 Bordetella parapertussis | reverse complement strand
TAAAGGAAATATCACGTTACGCGGCAAAAGTATCTGCAGATTTAATCGTCATTGGCCATAAGCATCACGACAGTATCTTTGGACGCTGGTGGGCGAGATCAACCACTTCAAATTTAGTAGAAGAATCACGTTGTAACGTATTGATTGTTGTTACGTAAAAATAGAATCATGATTCAAATTGGTAGTTTGTCTACCCTTGTCTAAAACTCAAATAAAGTAGGCATAACGATAAATGCTAGCTCTCAGTTGATCCTCTCTTTTAGTTGACCACTAGCCTTGAAAGTAACTACTCGCCTTGAGGGTATGGTCACGCTTTCACCTGTCCTTGGGTTGCGGCCAGGACGAGCTGGCTTGTTTCGCACTTCAAAGTTACCAAGCCCTGAGATCTTGGCATCCCGACCATCTACTAGCTGGGAAACTACAAGGTCAAAGAATGCATCAATAAAGTCTTTGGCCTCTCGCTTGTTCAAACCAATTTGTTCAAATAACAGTTTTGCCAGCTGCGCCTTGGTCAGAGCTGGTGTATCAATTGAATCAAAGGAAAGTTCCATGACTAAATTATTACAGTCAAAAGAAACCATTTGCGCTATACCTGTCGTGACCGCGATTACGGTTCAAAAAAGCACTATGTTTTCTGCCTAAAAACCGCGCTTTTGACCCGATAACGCACTTTTTATCTGACTTATTGTTTTGAATGGGTGCTGAGCACGTGAGTGCATAACCAACTCGTCCTTGTCTCTTTCGTCATACCCATTGGTCATGGGCTCTATGGGGGTCACAGGTTTTTGGATGGAGGTTGGTGGCTGGGGGTAGATTCTTTGCTGGGGGTTGGATTTGTTGATCTCTTTATGCAGGTGCTGGGCTAATTGTTGATGCTGCTGGGTCTGCTGTTTTGCGGCCTGGGTTGGAGATAGTTGCTGGGGGTTGGGTTTGGGTAACTGCTTGGGCGCTGGGGCCATGGGTGCACGTTTGGGTTTAGCTGCTCGACCCTTTGACTTGGGTTGGGATTTATGCGTAGTTTTAGCTGGAGTCTTGGGTATGTGCTTTGCTATTGGCTTAGAGGGTGTCGTTGCGCTGCCCTGGCCCCCGGATGTTGGCTGTGCTGATGCAGTATTGGTTTGTGGCAATTGCTGAGCAAATGCGCCCCACATCTTGTCCGAAACCAATTTCCACAGTGCCAGTTGGTCCTCGGGGTTTGCAATTTCCATAAATCTCATCTTTGGTCTCCTTTTCCTACATTTATTTATCCGTTGCCATAAATAAATGCATGCTAATATTCGAACTTCAGAAACCAAAACCGCCAGAGCAATTGAGACTGGATCAACTCAGCGCCGCTAGTAAAAGAGCCAAGGACGCTGTCAAGCAAGAACGCTTGCGACAAAAGACCCAACGAACACATCAGGCGCTGCAACGTCTACGCAATCCTGGATTGAAAGCGCCCGTCTAAGCTGATAGGCTTAGGGCTATGAACACCATTGACCCCACCCGCTGCCCCATCTGCCATGAACCGAATGTTTGCGCCATGGAAAAAGCCAAAGTCTCTGTAACCAAGCCTGAACGCTGCTGGTGCTTTGATGCAGTTTTTACACCTGCAGTAATGGATCTAGTACCTGATGCCTCCAAGGGAAAAGCCTGCGTATGTGCCAAGTGTGCCAGCGCTACGGCCTGATCCACTATCCATAAAAAAGACCGACAACGAATGCCGGTCATGATTTCAAAATGTCAGATTTTTATGCTGACTTTGTTGGCAACTTCAATATAGGACGACTACTAGCCGCAGAGTCTTTGGCAAAACCTGTTTTGACCTGTCCCATCTGTCTCAAACCATTTGAAGACGGACACTAATCAAGAATTGCTCCAGAGGCACGAATAACGGGCATCCAACGCTTGACCTCAGACGCAACATATTCAGTAAATTCATCAGGACCGCGCAAAATTATGGAACCTCCGATTTGGTTGAATTTATCTTTCATTTCAGGACGGTTCATCACGTCTTGAATAGCCTGCGCAAGACGCACCACCGTATCACGCGACATTCCCGGAGGACCAACTAAGCCTTGCCATCCTGATGTCTCAAGCGAAGGATAGCCGGTCTGCCTGGCGAAAGCCACATTTGGCAACATAGGGTTACGTTGAGGGTCGGTAACATAAATGGCTTTTAAACGTCCGCTATTTATATGCGGCATCAATACAGCGGAAACATCAACTAAGAGGTGTGTCTGACCACCAATTAAATCTTGTACTGCCGGAGCTGAACCTTTGTAGGGCACGTGAACCATCTTTAATCCAGCAGACTGATTAAGTAACTCACCATTCAGATGGGTAATCGAGCCGCTTCCACCAGATGCAAAGTTTGCTTTATCTGAATTTGCTTTAGCCCAAGTGATGAATTCATTCAAGTTATTGGCTGGATGATTGACTGACACAGCGGCAATAAAGCCAGAGCCAGAAGTTTGGCTTATCCACGTGAAATCACGACTCGCATCAAAAGGACGTTTCGTCATCATACTGGGCGCCAAAACAAAGGGGCCTATGTTTGCCAACAAGATTGTGTAACCATCTGGCGGGCTTCGCATCAATTCAGAGGCGGCCAATACACCGCCAGCGCCCGGCTTATATTCAATGATCACTTGCTGTCCGAGATTTTCTTGTAGCGGAGTTTGTAGCAAACGCGCGACCATATCAATACCCCCACCTGGCGGAAATCCCACGATGAGCTTGATCGGTTTATTAGGCCAATTTTTTGTCTGTGATGGTGTCTGAGCTGTTACAAAACCCAATCCAAAAACAATCACCAATACTGCCGACAGTACATAAGCATATAAAGAATTTAGAAAAGCATTACCAAGAAAACCAAAACGAGGAACTTGTCGGTTGAGCAATATTTCAAGTTGATGATGCATAGAGTGGCCTTGTAATGACTTGTGGTTGATTAAAAAATTGCTGGCTCTGGAGATTTTCCGTTTTGCTCCAGAAAATCAAAATCGCACCCCTCATGCGCTTGAGTCACATGCGCTTGATAGAGCTGGGTATAACCCCGCGTATGCTTACATACAGGTGCTCGCCACTGCGCCCGTCTCAGCGACAGTTCGGAATCATCGACATGTAAGTGGAGGGTGCGGGCAGGTAAATTAATTTCAATGAAATCCCCAGTTTGAACCAAAGCCAATGGCCCCCCAACAGCACTCTCAGGTGAAATATGAAGCACACAGGTTCCATAATGGGTCCCGCTCATCCTGGCATCACTCAAACGCAGCATATCGCGCACACCGAGTTTAAGGAGTTTTTTCGGTATTGGTAAGTTACCCCACTCCGGCATACCAGGCGCACCAACTGGTCCCGCATTTCTTAGCACTAGAACGGTGTTTTCATCGCACGCCAAATTTTCATCTTCCATCGCAGCAAGCATTTGCGAAGGACTATCAAAGACTAAAGCGGGCCCCTTGTGCAGCATTAACTTTTCAGAGGCGGCGCTTGGTTTGATCACGGCCCCCATAGGGGCTAAATTTCCCTTGAGAGTCGCCAAAGCTGGAGCCTTACTGACGGGGCGACTGAGAGGGCGAATCACTGCATCATCCTGGACTTTAGCGAAAGCAATGTTTTCTCCGATGGTTTTGCCATTGACTGTCATTGCATCGCAAGACAACTCTGCTTGGATGACATGCATCAACGCACTTAGTCCACCTGCGTAATAAAAATCCTCCATCAATTTATCGCCACTTGGAAATAAATTCGCAATAACGGGGATCCGTCGAGCGCATATGTCTAAATCATTTAAGGTTAATCTGACCCCAGCGCGTCTTGCCATCGCAATAATATGAACCGCAGCATTTGTCGAACCACCTAGGGCCATTTGAACCGCAACCGCATTTTGAAAACTCGCGCTCGTCAAAATATCAGAAGGCTTTAAGTCTTGCCAAATCATCTCGACAATGGTCTGACCACAGTCTGTTGCCATACGCGTATGGGCAGAGTCCATAGCAGGAATTGAACTCGCACCAGGCAAAGTCAGCCCCAGCGCCTCGACAATCGATGTCATGGTGGAAGCGGTACCCATCGTGTTACAAGTGCCAGGAGTTCGCGTCATCCGCGATTCGAGTTTTTGGAGTTCTTGGGTCGTTAGTTTTCCAGCTTGATAATCATCCCAAAATATACGGGTATGGGTTCCCGCACCTACCGTTTGAGCAACACCATCCTTAAAATAGCGATCGTTGAGCATAGGCCCTGCAGGACAAAAAATGGTCGGGATATCCATGCTGATAGCACCCATCACCGTTGCTGGTGTTGTCTTATCACACCCCGCAAGTAACACCACGCCATCACAGGGAAGGCTTCGCAAAAGTTCTTCTACCTCCATTGCCAAAAAATTTCGATACAGCATCGTTGTGGGTTTGACCATGACCTCACCTAGGCTCATAGCAGGAAGTTCCAAGGGAAAACCACCCGCCAACAAAACCCCACGCTTGACTGCCTCGGCACGCTCTCGCAAATGTGCGTGGCAAGGCGACAAATCACTCCATGTGTTTACTATTGCAACAATCGGACGCTCCATCAAGTCTTCGCGCCTAAAACCTTGTTGCTGCATCCGTTGACGATGGGCAAAGCCACGCATGCCTGTGTCTGCAAACCAACGCCTTGAACGTAATTGATTGAGCGTTTTATATTGATGACTCACGGGTTAATTTGCTTTCTGAATCTTCTATTGCTATGTTGGCAACAACCAACAGCGATAGGATGAAATATGGAACAACTTCGCCAACAGAAAGAGTTTGTTATCCTGAAATTTATGCGTGTCATATTACATGTTCAGCGACCGACTATACATGTTCGAGCCCCGCGTGTGGATCCGAACTTTTGGCACACCTGGTTCAAGCCCCGCGCCTGGCTTCAAATTTCCCCGTGCTAGGTGACAACGCCCCGATTTTCCTGTGACGAATTGATAGATGTGGCTATTGCTTTGCTTGAAAGCCGATGCCCTGTCCTTGCCTAATAATTCCCGCATTTAGTACGTCAAGCATCGCCGCAACCGACTTAAGCGTCGGGACAGGCACGCCTGTGAGGTGCGCCATCTCTACAACAGCATTCATGATAGCGTCGAACTCAATCGGTCGTCCCGCACGAACGTCTTGGAGCATAGAAGGCTGCTGCGCCAAGTTGCTACGCACACGCTCCGCCTCGGCCTGCGGATCGGTCTTTAGATCAATGCCAACGCTGAGGGCCACGGCACTCCCTTCGTTCATCATTAAGCCCATCATGTCAGCGGCCAGCGAGCTTTGAACGATATAGCCCGGAGACGACTGAGTAATAGAGCACAAGGGGTTCCAAATCAGATTCATCATCAATTTCTGCCACTTGGCGCGACGTATGTCTTGCGTCACCTCAGTTGGTAAGCCGGCGCGACTGACTAAATCCGCTATGGTCTGCAGCCGATCAGAAAGCTGATTGTCGACTTCTCCAATCTGCAGTCGCGGCGGCATGACTTTGGGCAAATAGATTTTTCCCGGAGACGTCTGCGTCACCGGCCGGTAGATGACAGCACCCACTATTCTGGATAAGGGTATCTCGCGCTGGAGTACGCCCTCAGGATCTAGGCAAGGCAAACGGGCTCCTTGGTGGGCCGACTTGACGCCGTCGAAGTACCACCATGGCAGTCCGTTTTGAATCATGACCATCACGCCGTCGGGTGCAAGTAATGACACGATGGACTTTGCAGCGGCTGCTAACTGGGTGGACTTGAGGGTGACAAAAATCAGATCAAAGCGCCCACGGCATTCTTCGGCCGACTGCGCCTTGACCGGCACCTGAAAGCTTGGCTGGCCTTGGTACTCGACAGTAACCCCATTAGCCTGCAAGGCGGCCAACTGGGCACCACGTGCCAAAAGCAGAACGTTCTCACCGCTTGCGCTAATCAAGGCGCCCAAGTCGCTACCAATGGCGCCCGCGCCGTAAATCAAAATTCGCATAATTTCAAACTCTGGTTGTCTGTTGAAATGAACTTATCGCTGACCGCCGCCGACGTAAATCTGATCCACAAGCAAACCACCTGAGCGCTCAATAACGCTAGGAACGGTAGACATGGCCAGTGCAAAAAGCAACTCATTGGGCCTGGGTAAATTGGCTCAGAATTTTCTTGCGAACTTGGATCAATTTCATAACACCTCCATTTAAAAATCAGTGAATAACGCCAATTGCTTTCAGAATACGGTCTGGGGTCACGGGCAAATCCGTGACCTGTCCGTTGAGCGGAAAAAGCGCGTCGTTGACAGCGTTGACCACAGCTGCAATAGCACCAGTGATGCCCGCTTCGGCAACACCTTTAGCCCCAAGTTCAGATGATCGAGTCGGTGTGACCACATGGCCCACGCAAATATCGGGCATTTCGCCAGCCATGGGCGTGAGGTACTCCGCCATGGTGGCGTTCATCAGTTGCCCCTGATCATCGTACATACAGCCTTCCAACAAGGCTTGTCCTATGCCCTGGACAATCGCGCCACGCAATTGCTCATCTGCGAGCGCCGGGTTGATCACAACGCCGCAGTCGTCAACGATCCAGTGTTTGAGTAGGCTCACGCAACCCGTGCGAATGTCGACCTCTACCAAGCTGGCCTGCACGCCGTTGGTGTAGATGCCGCCGTCGTATTCACGCTGAGCATAAAAGCGGGTAACGGCCAATTGCGGAATAGGGCAAGACTTGAACAAGTCTGGCCGCACATAGGCCGCCTGGCAAAGTTGCGCCAGCGAGCCAAGCGATTGCCCGCCAATTGAGTCGACCAGATGACCACCATGCAGGCTAATGCGGCCTTGGGGCACATCCCACAAAACACTTGCGCAGCGCAGCACCTCGTCTTTGAGTGCTAGGCTAGCTTGCAAAGCTGCCTCCCCAGCAATGCCCGTGCCTCTGGAGCCCCAGTTCCCGCCACTAACGGGTGCTGCAGCAGTG
This sequence comes from Bordetella parapertussis, assembly GCA_945888535.1. Classification (GTDB taxonomy): domain Bacteria; phylum Pseudomonadota; class Gammaproteobacteria; order Burkholderiales; family Burkholderiaceae_C; genus Allorhodoferax; species Allorhodoferax parapertussis_A. Next base: position 12,957 of record CAMDAN010000039.1, on the reverse strand, counting down.
TCACCCAATTGCATGCGAACAGCAGACAAAGGCAAGTCTAATGTGTGAGCGACGATTTGCGTCAGTGCCGTTTCAGTGCCTTGCCCCGTATCTGTGACGGCGCTGTTGCATAACACGGTGCCATCTACCTGTAAACAAACAGTGCATCCATCGTTGGCTGCAATGGGAGCACCGCCTCGGCCGTAAGTGGCAGAGCCATGGTTTGAATTTTCGACAAAGGTGGCAAAGCCAATGCCTTGGTAACGGCCATCGGCAAGTGCTTGCGCCTGAGCTTTTCGCAGCGCGGGGTAGTCCATCAGGCTCACAAGCTGGCGCAAACAAGCCTCGTGCGACAGTGCTTCTAATTTTGTGCCCGACAGCAGTTCAGCTGGGTAATCCGAGTCCGCGCGGTAGTTTTTAAAACGGAACTCAACTGGATCCACCTTGAGTTTGCGAGCGGCGCATTCCACTGCCATTTCTGTCAACAGACAAACAATGGGGTGCCCCACACCTCTGTACATGCCATAAGGCGTTTTATTTTGAAAAGCAACGCGCACATGCGCATGCAGGGCTGCAAATTGGTAGGGCGCGCCCAGCAGATTGACCACGTGGCGCACCTCGTTCACGCTGCCGCGGGGATGTTTGGAATAAGCACCGATGCCAAGCAAGCCATCTACACCGAAGGCTCGAATTCGATGGTCTGGCGAGACCGCAATTTCCACCCGCGCGTTGTGCGCCCTGGCGTGAACGTCGCTGCTGAATGATTCAAGCCGGTCGGCAATAAACTTGACGGGGCGGCCCAGCAACCGAGACAACATCACTGCGGCAAACTCGTCGGGGTAAGCGTGGATTTTCAAACCAAAACTACCGCCGGTTTCCATGCCAACAACACGCACACGGTTTTCTGATAGGCGCAGATGCTTGGCCAACACGCTTTGCATCATGTGCGGCACCTGGGTACCCATCCAAACCGTTAGCTCCTCGCGGCCGGCATCCCATTTAGCAACTACACCCCGAGGCTCAAGAGTGACCGCTGTAACGCGGGTAGTCGAAATATTCAGGGACAAGCACAAAGCCGATCGGGCCACTTCACCAGCGAAGTCACCGCGGTCCACACGCGCCTCATAGGCCAAGTTGGCTTTTTCCAACTCCGGGTGGATGGCGGTGGCGTCTTGAGCCAGCGCGGCTTCAGGGTCAACCACCGGTTCAAGGGGCTCCCATTCCACCTCCACCAGAGCAAGCGCATCTTCGGCCAGTGCGCGAGTCTGGGCCGCGATCATGACCACCGGCTCACCCTGCCACCGTGCCGTTTCCAAGGCCAAGGGCCACTGTGGCGCGGAAACCATGCCGGGCAAGTGACTCAATATTCCTAAAAAAGGCTCGCAATGCGAACGCAAGTCGGCGCCAGTTAGCACACTTACAACACCCGGCATGGCACGTGCCAATGCCGTGTTAATCGAGGCAATTCGAGCATGGGCATAGGGACTGCGCAAAAAGCAGACGTGAACCATGCGCGGCAACTCCAAGTCGTCGCAGTAGTGGGCTTGCCCCTGCACCAACCGTTTAGCGCCGACACGCGGCACCGCAGCGCCTATGCCCTCGCCCTTGTAAATTGTAAAAACCTCAGCGTTCTCCACCGCCAGCCTTCCGCAAAGTCTGGGCCGCATCCATCACTGCATTGACTATGGATTCATAACCAGTGCAACGACAGTAATTTCCCGACAGATATTCCCGCACTTCTTCGCGGCTTGGCTCAGGTTGAACTTGCAGTAATTCAGCAGCCGTTAGCAACATTCCAGCTGTGCAAAACCCGCACTGCATAGCGTGACAATTAACAAAGCTGTCTTGTAAGACCCTTACAACTGAATCGTCAGACAGGCCTTCTATAGTAAACACCTGCGCGGCATCGGCTTGTACTGCCAAGGAAAGGCAACTTCGCACCGCACGGCCATCGACTCGCACGGTGCAGGCGCCGCATACGCCATGCTCGCACCCGATGTGCGTGCCTTTAAACCCCTGCGACTCTCGCAAAAAATCACCTAAGTTCTGGCGTACTGAAACCTGAGCTTGCACAGGCTGGCCATTGAGTTGTAATTCGATGTTAAGCCCTGTACTGGGCCCCAGATCATTTAAATAGGTCATGAATGACATCCTCGAGCACAGAGCGCCCAATGTATTTTTTGGCTTGACTTGAACACCACAAATCTGCTGATGGTTGCATCTCACGCTCGTAAACATCAAGCGCCAGGGTTACCGCTTGGGCTGCAGTGTCGGCAGCTTCGATGGCCTGACAAATTTCCGCTTCCAAGACGGGGTAATCACCAACGGCAAAGAAACTGAGCCCGACATCCGTCAAACGCTGGCCGCTGCGCCGGGCCTGACCGGCAAGCCCGACCATCGCATAGTCACCCCGGCGGCGAGCCACCTCTTTGAAGCCGGTTTGCATCCCATCAATACGCGCAAACTCAACGGCCACGATCATCTCGTCGGCTCCACAGGTATTGCGGAACATACCTTGATAAAAAGACCTGGCCGGTACACGCCGCGAGCCGCCTGACTTACTTTGTAGTATTAAAGTAGCGCCAGCGGCCACGGCACAGGCAGGCAACTCGGAAGCCGGATCTCCCAAGGCCAAGCTGCCGCCTGTCGTTCCCCGATTTCTAATGCCTGGGTGGGCAATCCAAGGTGCCGCTCGGTGTAGCAAAGGCAAATAGGCCTGCACCACAGGGGATGTGATGAGATCGGCATGACGAGTAAGCGCAGGCAGCCGCACGACACTGCTGGTGACTTGAGGCTGCGCTGAGATCTCTTGAACACGATTGATGTCGATCAGCAAAGCGGGAGCGCTCAGCCTCAGGGCCAGAGAAGGCAGCAGGCTCTGCCCTCCCGCTAAAAGCTGCGCGTCGTCCCCGTGCTCGCCCAGCAATTCAAGACAGTGCTCAAGGGATTGAGCCAGCACGTATTTAAAGGGGGCCGCCTTCAACTTGGATACCTATCAAGACCAATTTTTGACCGCTCGAGGGTTTGCCCGTAGCATGAAAACATTGATATAAACATCTTATTTACTATATAGTAATTTGATTCTGATGTGAACAAGGTTTTCTGCTGATGACAATGACATGGCATGAGTGTGTTTTGCGAAAGCTGAGTAAGCCCTATGCAGGCAAGCCTAAACACGGCGGCCTTTATGACGGCTTTGTTGAAGCAATCGAGTCTGGGGTTCTCAAGCCCGGACAAAAACTTCCTACTGAAACGGCTCTGGCCGAACTGCTTCCCGTCAGCATCGGCACCATTCAGCGCGCCCTCGGCTCCCTGGTGAATGAGGGCCTGGTCGTTCGTCGACGCGGAGCAGGCAGCTTTGTCGCGCATCCTCAACATCTGCTGGAACAACCACTGCACTGCCGCTTTGATGGGCCCAATGGTTTCTTGCCTGTTTATTCGCGACTCATTGGTAAGAAATTAATGCGAGCGCGGGGGCCTTGGTCCGTTCCTTTGAATCAAAACGGGCAAAGTGTTTTGAGGATAGATCGCAAGATTTCAATCAACAGAGAATTCCATGTTCTCAGCCGAATTTATTTGGACCTGCTTCGTTTTCCGTTGCTCATGACTTTCCCGCCGGCTGAGCTGGCCAGTGCCAACATAAAGTTGCTTCTAACAAAGCACTACCGTGTTTCCATTTCGCACATTGAGCAGTCGATAAAGATTGAGCCATTTAGCGCAACAATGCAACGCGTCATGGAACTGCAACCCGATGCCGTCGGAGCCAAGTTGGAACTGCTAGCGGTGGAAGCCGCCGGCAAGGCTGTGATGTACCAAGAACTATATGTTCCCACCAATCCCTATCGCCTGGTGGTGTCAGACAAATTCAACGCAACAGAAGATGCATCAACGCTATCCAAGGCTGGATCAGTTCACCAGTTCAGCAGACTTTAAACCTCAGAGGACACGTCATGAAAACATTTAGATTGTTCAGTACTTTCATAGCCGCCTTGTGCGCGCTAAGCTTATTAGGGCTAGCGCAAGCTCAGAGCGCTGACGGTTACCCTAACAAACCCATTCGCTTTGTGGTTCCGTTTGCAGCTGGAGGTCCCACCGATGTGATCGCACGGGTGATTGCCAATCACCTCAAAAATTCCTTGGGGCAACCTATCTTGATCGAAAATCGCACTGGTGCGGGCGGCAATATCGCAATCAAGAGCGTGGCCACAGCACCAGCAGACGGCTACACCCTACTGTTCTCTAGCTCGAACATAGTGTCAAACCCCGCCATGCAGGCGCCTTTTGATCCAATTAAGGATTTTGCGCCCATCACCTATGCGGCGGTTTCGCCTAATATTATTTATGTGCACCCTTCTTCGCCAATCCAAAACGTAGCAGATTTGGCAGCTCACCTCAAGCAAAAGCGGTCGCCCACCACCTTTGGTACGCCTGGTGTTGGCACCACGCCCCATATCGCTTGCGAAGGCTTGAAGATGGCAGCTAATGGAGAAGCCATTCATATTCCCTACCAAGGCGCAGCGCCGGTGGTCAATGCGGTGCTGGGTAATCAGATCACTTTTGGCTGCTCCGCGCTCCCCCCGACCACGTCGCACGTGAAAGCAGGCACCCTGAGAGCTATAGCTGTAACCAGCGCACGTAGAAGCGCTGTCATGCCCAACGTGCCAACACTTGCTGAGTCGGGCTTTCCGGAAGTGGTGGCTGACAACCTGCAAGGCCTGCTCGCCCCAGCAGGTACTCCGCCAGTAATCATCGACAAGCTTTACAAAGCAGTCGCCGCTGTCTTGAGTCAGCCCGAAGTGCGCGACCAACTGCAAAGCATAGGCTTTGACTTATACGCCACAACGCCAGCGGAATTTAGCAGGATCATTGCGGTGGAACTTGACCGCTATACGCAGATCGTTCGGCGCGCAGGCATCAAGGCCGAATAAGAAAGCGGACCTACTGGCCTTGACTCTCCGGCCCTTTGTAAACGAAACGCGAAGGTGCTACCCGCTTGGGCAGATAACTATCAGCTGTTCTCAGTGGCTTGCGGGGTGAGGACTGCATTGCTGAGCTACGCTGCAAGTAAGGCATAGCCAAACCTACCCTACCCTGCTACAAACAATCACTAACCGTCCAGATTCTTGACACTGTCGCCCAATTAAATTAACACAAGCGTCCAGAGAACTATTTTCATCACACCAGCTGTCGTCGGACAAGCGGCTTAGCAGCATGCAGCCCAATAGGAGCGACGGTAGAAGTCACAAGGACGCATGGATAGCTTCTCCAATCGTATTGGCCTCCGCCAACGCCCAGGCCACACGCTTGCTGTCCGCTTTGGGCATCAGGTTGCCGATGTATGGTGCAGCACATGTGAGGCGCGAAATTTCATCAATTTCTGTAAAGCTGATGGCCGTAGCGCCGAGGTCAGCCCAGCAGATCGGTAAACCCAGCGCAGCGACAAACTGCGCATGCTGAATGATTTCGCTTGCAGGCCGGTCTTGCGCCACCAGCTGCACGATGGCGCCAAAAGCCACCAGCTCGCCGTGAAGCATGCGGCTAATCGCCGAGTGCGCCGTAAAACCGCGTGTCAACGCATGCGCCAGCGATAGACCGCCGCTCTCAAACCCCAAGCCAGACAAAAGAACGCTGGCTTCGACGACCCTTTCGACAGCTTCGTTCGGAGCCCTTAGGCTTGTCACCTGCGCGAGCGCCTCAGCGCCGAACTCGATAATGGTGTCGTAACATTGAGTAGCCAGCAAACGGGCAGTCGGCAAGGACGGTGTGCCGAAGAAATTGCGGCCTTCATTCAAATAGCATTGTTCGGATTCAAACTTCTTACTCAAGGCATCGCCCAAGCCAGCAGCAAAAAAACGGGCTGGTGCACGGGCCACTATGGAAGTGTCCACCAATACCGCATCCGGGTTGCGGGCTAGCATCTCTACCCCAGCTACGCGGTGTGCTTCGTCATAAAGCACGATCAACCTACTGGTGGGCGAATCGTTTGACGCGATTGTCGGCACCACAACTAATGTAGTGCCTAGGGCTTTTGCGATACCTTTGGCAGTATCGATGGTTTTGCCGCCACCAAGAGCGATCACAGCATCGATGCCAAGGCCCTGAGCCTGCGCCGTCAAGTTGGTAATCACGTTCGCGGAGCACTCACCTGGAAAATGAAGAAAAGTTGCAGTGAGGCCACCGCGATTCAAGGTCCCGCGCAGGCTGTCGCCCACTGCGGCCATCACGATGCTATCGCTCACAATAACGGGGGTCTTGCAGCCCAATTCGGTGAGCAGCGGGCCGAGGTTGTCTATGGCGCCAGGACCCTGGATATAACGGCCGGGAAAACCAATGGTACGGATCATGAAAATTAGTTCCAAAAAAAATCGCGACGACCACCGTCAATGCAAACGAGCTCACCATTGATGAACGCAGCTTGGGCTGAACAAAGAAAGCTGACGAGTGCAGCGACCTCCTCCGGCTGGCAAGTGCGACCCACTGGGTTCTGCTGGCACAGCACCTGCCTCATCTCTGGGGTGAAAGTCGAAATCAGATCGGTTTCTACGTAACCGGGTGCAATCGCATTGGCGGTGATGCCGCTTGGGCCAACCTCTTTGGCTAACGTTCGGGTGAATCCTGCAATGCCGGCTTTGGCCGCCGAATAGTGCGAGACACCGGGCCGTCCGCCACCGGTAAAGTTCATCGATGAGGTGTTGACAATGCGGCCAAAACCACCTTTAGCCATTAGCGGAATTGCGGCCCGGGACCACAGGAACGTGCTGCGCATGTGCACGTGAATCATTTGGTCCCAGGCATCAACTGGCATATGCTCTGTTACACAAGACGGCTTGACGCCAATACCCGCGTTATTCACCAAAATGTCCAAGCGGCCAAAACGATGTTGTACTAACCCCATGATCCGCTCCACTTCGGCCTCATTGGCCGCATCGCCAACATAAGCCTGCGCTTGCACGCCGATTGCAAGTAGCGAATCGGCGGCGGCCTCCGCAGCTGTGGCGTCCAAATCCACGATGGCGATGTGAACGCCTTCCGCGGCAAGGCTGCGGCATTCCGCGTAGCCAATACCGCGGGCTGCGCCTGTGACCAGCGCCACCTTATCTTTTAGTTGGAAGTCCATACTTTTATCCTTTCATGGCGCCGGCCGCCAGCCCCTGTATAAAGTAACGGCTTAGAAACGTGAAAAGCACCAAAAGCGGCAGCGCAATCAGGGTGGCCCCTGCCATTAGCTCTCCCCATCGAGCGTCGAATGTGCCAAGAATGGAAGCCAGGCCGACCGGCAACGTTTTCTGGCTGTCGCTGCTGACAAGCACAAACGCAAAGATGTAGTCGGTCCACGAAAGCAGAAACGCAAAAATCGCCACCGTCACAATGCCTGGTAATGACAGGGGAAGTACCACTCTAAAGAAGGCTCCCGCTCGGGTACAGCCATCGACCATCGCCGCCTCTTCAAGGTCTAGTGGCATCACCTTGAAGAAACCCCATAACAACCAAACGCCCAGCGGGATGGTCAGGGTGCAATGCGCCGCCACTACGGACCAGAGGCTATCGGCAAGTCCAATGCTCGCAAAGATAGATAACAGCGGAATGGCAAGCAGTAAGGGGGGAAACATATAGGCATAAAGCATGCTGCCTACGATGATGGTTTTTCCCGGAATTCGGTAACGCGTCACAACGTATGCAATGACGACTGAAACCAGCAGGGTAATGACCACCACTGCGCCGGCCACCATCAGGCTGTTGAAGAATTGCAGAGGATAGTCAGTCAGCTCCAGCAGCGTGCGGTAAGCCTTGAATCCGGTGTCGATGCTGGCCGGTAACAAGGTGGGAGTTGAAAACAGGTCGCGTTCGGGCCGAAGGCTAGATACGATCATCCAGTAAATCGGGAAAAACGACCACAAACACATCAGCGCCACGCCGCCTGAAAGGGCGACACGAGCGGTCGGTGACCGGCGCATACTCATGTTGTAGCCCCTTTTTCTTCAAGTGGAAAGTAATGGAAATAGACGAAGATCAATACCGTTAGTATCAAAAAAGACAAGGTAGCGACGGTGGCGCCCCCGCCGACGTCGAACTGGCTGAAGGCGCGCCGGTAGGCCAGAACGGGCAGGTGTTCAGTGGCTGACAATGGTCCACCCTTGGTAAGCAACCACACGACATCGAATTTATTGAACATCCATATGCTGCGCAGCAACACAGTGACAGTGAGCATTGGCGCGAGCATCGGAATAGTGATATGCCAAAAGCGCATCCAGGCGCCCGCCCCGTCGACCCTCGCGGCTTCATACAGCGACTTTGGCACGGTTTGCAGAGCAGCCAGAAAACAAACGGTTACAAACGGTGTCCATGTCCAGACGCTCACCACGATTAGTATGAACATGGCCGAATATGGGTTCTCAAACCACGCTGGCCTTCCAAAACCGGCCTGCTCGGCCCAAACGGTAAAAAGGCCAAGACTCCCGTCTAGCAACCATTGAAAGATAACTGTCACTACTACCGTTGGCAGCAGATAGGGCAAGACGGTGATGCCGCGCACGAATGGCCGGCCGGGAAAAGATTGGTCGAGTAGCAGAGCAAACACTATGCCGAGAAGCACTTGACCCGCGATAGCCATCGTTGCGAAAAATACTCCCACCCTTAATGCTTGCCAGAAAATAGGGTCCGACAGGATACGCTGGTAGTTTGCCAGACCGACCCACGTTTGTGGCGAGATGAACGACTCGGCATGGTGAAGGCTAAGTCGAATCGCGTCCAATACAGGTACCAAGATGAGTAACAGCGTGGCCCCGACCCCCAGGATGAAGGCAAGCAGCAACGCGCGGTCGCTGGCCGTTCTGATATTTTTCATAGTAAATTCAGGAAGTGCATGCCGACATGTAGCCGACATGCTAACTGCCACATTTAAAGAACTGTTCGGTATTTTTTTGCCATGATGTCGATTGCTTCGGCGGCTGGCATGTCCTTAAGCATCCGATTCTGAACTGCTTCGCTGATGGCGAAGGTTTCAAACATTTTTCCCGGGCGCAAGTCCACGTTAGGTCCCTCGGTGTCGATGGACCGGATCACCACATTCTTGCTTGACAGCAACCCCTTCATGAATTCCACCAGCTCGGCGTGTTTTTCGACAAGTGGATGAGCGCGCCAGCGAGCGTCTTCGTACACATCCAAACGTGGCGGCTGGAAATGCAGGGGTGCAGAGTGCAAAAAATTGATGTACTGGTTTTCGGTGAACCAGTCCATAAACTTGTACGCCTCTTCGCGCATCGGCGTGTTGAGGAGCACCCAACCGTCGTAGCCGTGGTTGACGGCTTGGGACTTACCCGCGCTGTCGGGGAACATGAAGAAGCCTGTTTTCGCAGCAAGGTCAGGCGCACGGTCTTCCAGCACCTCCATCAAGCGGCCCGCGTAGGGAGCGTGCGCGATCTGGCCGCCGGAATATTGCCCCAGCACCGTGCCGAACAGCGCTTGCGTCATGCCCGGTGGCATGGACGGTTGAAGCTTCTTCATAAAGTCCAAGTAGCGAACCATACGCGGCTTCATGTCGGCGTTGTCGACCTGAAGCTTGAAGTTGTCGTCCAGAAGCTTGACGCCCTCAGCCCACATGTAGCCGATGGACATCCACTGCATTGCCGAATTGGCACCCAACGGGTGGCCCACTCCGAACTTTCCGCCGTCCGTCAGCACCTTGCAATTTTCGGCCATCTGGTCGAATGTAGTGGGCACTTTCAAACCCTTTTCCTGATACAAGTCCTTGCGGTAATACATCCAGCAGAAGTTGTAATCATAAGGGTACCAGTAGTGCTCACCCTTAACTGGAAACAGTATCCGCGGGCCCCATTTTGATCTCTCGACCAGCTTTGTCATGGGGGCAAGCTTGCCCGCCTCCGCCAAGATCAGCATATGCCCTGCAAACGCCAAGGTACCGATGTCGTAGGGCGTGCCGCTGGAGATAGATGCCTGCAGCTTGCTGTAAGCATCATCGGGCGGAACAGTATCCACCACAACCTTAACACCTGTTCTCTTCTCGTATTCAGCAGCAGCCACACGCAGCGCACGCACTGATTCCCTACCGGGTTCTGCATTCAAAAATCGGATTGTTTTGGTTTGGGCATGAATGGCAGGAGCGCCTACAGCCATCAGCGCAGCGCCTGCGGCTGCGGTGGTCACGAGGCTTCGTCGCGAGAAAGCTCCTTTGAGCGGTTTGTCGTGAATCAATTCGGTAGTCTCATCTGGTTTTGTCATCTCAGTCTCCGGTTGGTTTTTTAACCTCGGCCCGCTTTCGCGCGGCTGAGGGAGGGGCTCATTACGGCGGCGACAGCAAACTGCCGCCGTCTTCCGCATCGAACAGGTGGATTTTTTCAGGCATCAGCGCGAGGCGGCACGCCATGCCACGGGAAAAGCGGGCTTCGCGGCTTGAAAGTACGCGCAAACTGCCGCCATCCCCGGTGTTGCAAACCAGCAGGGTTTGCGAGCCAAGCTGTTCCACCATGCTGATGGCGGCGGCGATCTCTCCTGTATCGTTTAGCAACGCGTGTTCTGGCCTAATGCCCAGCACCGCCCTGCCCGAAGAGCGGCGCAGGCGATCATGTACGTTTAGTGACATCTCGATCCCTGCACTGCGGAAACAGATATCGCTTCCATTTGTGACCAGTTCACCTTCGATGAAATTCATCTCGGGCGCACCGATAAAGCTTGCGACAAACCGATTGACCGGATGGTCATACACTTCTAAAGGCGTGCCGACCTGTTGCACTCTCCCCTGGCTCATCACCACGATGCGGTCTCCAAGTGTCATAGCTTCGACCTGGTCATGGGTAACATACAACATGCTGGTACCAATGCGCTTGTGCAAGTGTCCGATCTCCTCGCGCATGTGTACCCGGAGCTTGGCATCCAAGTTAGACAGCGGTTCGTCAAGCAAAAAAGCATCGGGCTTACGAACGAGTGCACGCCCCAGGGACACACGCTGCATCTGACCACCTGATAACTGTCGCGGTTTTCTTTGCAGAAGATGCTCAATGCCAAGTATCTCTGCGGCCCACTTGACCTGCCCAGCGATTTCCGACGCTGGAGTTTTTCGCATGCGCAGTCCGAAGGCGAGGTTCTCGTATACCGTTTTGTGAGGGTACAAGGCGTAGTTCTGGAACACCATTGCGATATTCCGGTCTTTAGGCTCCAGGTTGGTCACTTCACGCTCGCCGATATAAATATTTCCCTCACTGGTATCTTCCAGGCCTGCCACCATCCGCAAGGTAGTAGACTTCCCACAACCCGAGGGACCGACAAGAACGATGAACTCACCATGCGCGACCGTGAGAGAAAATTCCTCCACCACGGTCAAAGAACCGTAAGCCTTGCTGACTTTGTCGAGAATGATCTGCGCCATTAGCAGACACCCTGTACCGTTGACATAGGCATCGTGGGCAACCGCGACAAAGCGTGATTGACGTCTGAGAGGCCGCGCTGAGCCTGCTTATAAAGAGCGAAAAGCTCGTCGTAATAAGCCTTGCGTCGAGTATCTGGCAGGGCAGTTTCCAATACTTCAGTGCAGTTGACTGCGGCGCTGAGTGCATCGCTGAATACGCCGATGCCGACCCCGGCAAGAAGTGCGGCGCCGAACGAGGCGTCCGTTGTCTTCGGAAGAAGAATTTCGATACCAAGAATGTCCGCCACGATTTGCCGCCACAGTGCGCTTTTGGCTCCACCACCGATGATGCGCGCCCGGGTGATATGCATCTGCTCTGCGCTGAACTGCTCCTGCACGTCACGTAGTGAAAACGCGATGCCTTCGTAAAGGGCGCGCACAAAATGCGCGGGCTGATGACGGAAGGTTATGCCTACGAAATCGGCACGAAGCAGCGGGTCCCAGAACGGCGCGCGCTCTCCCTGCAGATAAGGGTGGAACAACAAACCGTCTGCTCCAGGTTGAACCGTTCCGGCCAGCCTGTCCATCTCGGCGAAAGCGGCACTGCCGCTGCCGCGCTCTGCCATGAAAAAGGTGTCGCGCAACCACCTGTGTGCCGATGCGCAGCTGTTGGTACCAGTGATTGTGTACCAAAGCCCCTGCACTGCCAACGGATAGTTTATCAGTGTGGGATGCACATGCGGCGCATTGCCAACGATGCTGATGGTTCCGGCTGTAGCGAGCTTCACAGTGCCATCCCCCGGTGTTACTGAGCCTGCGCCGAAGGTTTCAGCGGAGGTGTCAGAAGTTCCGCAGATAACAGGGGTGCCGGCGCGCAGTCCGCATTCAGAAGAAGCTCGTACCGTAACACTACCCACCACAGCAGTTGGCGCTACCAGCGGGGGTAACGTACCTATGTTCCAGCCCACCATGTTGCACAACTCTTCTGACCAGCAATCGTTGAGCACGTCAAACATCATCGTACCAACGGCTTCGGTCCTGTCCGTTTCCCAGGTCCCGCTCATGCGCGAGCGCAACCAGTCCTTGGCGATATAAACGCGATGAACATCTCTCACTATTTCCGGCTCATGTGTAGCAAGCCACTTAAATTGCGGCAACGTCCAAGTCGGAGAGGGCCGGTTAATCGCGATCTGTAAAATTTTGTCGCCATGAGCTGCTTGAAGTGCGTCAACTTCCGCGCCACTGCGCTGATCGCTCCACAGGATCGCGGGCCTCAAGACCAGGCCTTGCGCATCTTCAAGGACTGGCGTGTGGGCACCGGCGCTGAATGACACCGCACGTATATCCTCGGCCATAAGACCCGCGTCAGCTAACGCACGCGGAACGGTGTCGCAAACTGCTCTCCACCAGTCGTTTGGATTCTGTTCGCTCCAGCGCGGATGCGGGGAATGCGTGGCAATGTCAGCGGAAGCACTGCCCCCAACCAAGCCATCGCTGCGAACCACCATGGTTTTGAGACTGCCGGCGCCGAGGTCGATGCCCATGAGCCACACAGCGCTTGATGGCGTACTCATATCTTGTCCTCTAACGCTGCTGTTAGCACAGATGGCATGTCA
>CAMDAN010000038.1 GCA_945888535.1 Bordetella parapertussis | reverse complement strand
AATTGGACCCATGTTGGGCTATAATCGAAGGCTTACCGCGTGATTTACAACGCCCTTTACCAACCCATTTAGTGTTGCAACCTGTGCAGCACCATTGCTCAGGAGCCCATCATGGCAGTTCAACAAAATAAAAAGTCGCCTTCCAAGCGTGGAATGCACCGTTCACACAACGCCTTGGTCGTTCCAGGCATTGCGGTGGAACCTACAACTGGCGAAATCCATCTGCGTCACCACATCAGCCCAACAGGGTTTTACCGTGGACGCAAGGTCTTGAAGACAAAATCTGAAGCGTAATCCGTCGATTTAGCAAAAAGCCCGAAGCTGCAGTGACTGTAGCGTCGGGCTTTTCGCATTATCGAACGCTGTTTTTATCTTAGAGCGCAGGACGTCATGATCACAATTGCAGTGGACTGTATGGGGGGAGATCATGGCCCCAAGGTCACTTTGCCGGCTTGCCGTCAATTTTTAGATGTGCACCCCGATGTGAACTTGATCTTGGTGGGTTTGCCTGCCGCTTTGCAACATTTTTCACATCCTCGCGCGGTCATCGTGACCGCCAGCGAAGTCGTAGAGATGGATGATCCTTTAGAAGTCGCTTTGCGAAAGAAAAAAGACTCTTCTATGCGGATTGCGGTGGAGCAAGTGAAGGACACCAAAGCGCAGGCGGCTGTTTCTGCAGGTAACACAGGTGCTTTGATGGCGATTTCTCGCTACGTTCTTAAAACGTTAGATGGCATTGAACGCCCAGCGATTGCAGGGCAAATCCCCAACGCACTCGGGGGAGCGACCACCATGCTTGACCTCGGTGCCAATGTCGATTGCTCAGCCGCACATTTACTTCAATTCGCCGTCATGGGCTCGGCTTTAGTGTCGGTCTTGAAAAACGAGTCTTCCCCTACTGTGGGTCTTCTCAATATCGGAGAAGAGGCCATCAAAGGCAACGAGGCCATCAAAAAAGCAGGCGAACTTTTGCGACAAGCGGCTCAATCGGGAGATTTAAATTTTTACGGCAATGTGGAAGGCAACGACATATTCAAGGGAACGGTCGACTTGGTCGTTTGCGATGGCTTTGTTGGAAACGTCGCTTTGAAAACCAGCGAAGGTTTGGCCAGCATGATTGGTGGTTTCTTGAAGGCCGAGTTTTCTAGAAATATTTTTACCAAACTCGCAGCTGTAGCTTCTTATTCGGTTTTAGCGGCGCTTAAAAACCGGGTAGACCACCGCCGCTACAACGGCGCGGCCCTTTTGGGCTTGCGCGGCTTGGTCTTTAAAAGTCACGGCTCGGCAGACGAGTTGGCATTTTCTAACGCCTTAAGCCGCGCGTACGATGCAGTTAAAAACGATTTGTTGGAGCGCGTTCGACTGCGTATTGCACACGCAGCCCCGCTCCTAACGGTGGCTGAAATTGCTCCATAATCTGAAGGTTTCTTCATTCAATTCATGAGTCTTTATTCACGCATTACCGGCACCGGTAGTTACCTCCCACCGAGAAAATTAAGCAATGCCGATCTGGTCGCTGAACTTGCGGCGAAAGGCCTTGAAACGTCGGACGATTGGATCGTAGAGCGCACAGGAATCCGCGCCCGCCATTTTGTGGCAGACGGTGTTTTTAGCAGCGATCTGGCTTTTGAGGCCGCAAAAAATGCATTGCAAGCGGCCAATCGCATGCCGCAAGACGTAGACCTCATCATCGTGGCCACATCGACGCCGGATATGGTTTTCCCGTCTACGGCGTGTATTCTGCAAAATAAATTGGGAGCCAATGGCGGCATTGCTTTTGATATGCAGGCGGTTTGTACCGGTTTTGTTTACGCCTTGAGCGTGGCTGATTCGATGATCAAAACGGGGGCTGCGAAGTGTGCCTTGGTTGTCGGCTCCGAAGTTTTTTCCCGGATTCTCGATTTCAAAGACAGAACCACTTGCGTGCTTTTTGGCGATGGCGCGGGGGCCATTGTTTTAGAGGCCTCTGATACGCCTGGAATTTTGGCGAGCGACCTCCATGCGGATGGAAAGCATGTGGGGATTTTGTGTGTTCCAGGCCATGTCTCAGGTGGCGCCGTTTCGGGCGATCCAGTTTTAAAGATGGATGGACAAGCGGTCTTTAAGCTAGCCGTTGGGGTGTTAGAAGATGCGGCCCGCGCTGCTTTAACCAAAGCCGGCAAGACCGAAAAAGATATTGATTGGATGATTCCTCACCAAGCCAATATTCGAATCATGCAAAGTACCGCAAAAAAGCTGAAGCTACCGATGGATAAAGTGATCGTGACGGTTGACCAGCACGGCAACACCTCTGCCGCTTCTATTCCGCTTGCATTGGATTTCGGCGTGCGAAATGGAAAAATCAAGCCCGGTCAAACGTTGTTGCTTGAAGGCGTTGGAGGTGGTTTCACCTGGGGCGCGGTTATTCTGAATCTTTGATGGACGTTGCATGAAACCGTTTGCATTTATTTTTCCTGGACAAGGCTCGCAGTCTGTGGGCATGCTCGATGCGTGGGGCGATCACCCGGTGGTTGCGGAGGTCTTGCAGGAGGCCTCACAGGCGCTGGGCGAAGACTTGGCCAAACTGATCCATGAGGGCCCCAAAGAATCCTTAGCCTTAACAACCAATACCCAGCCCGTGATGTTGGTTGCGGGTGTTGCCGCGTACCGGGTCTGGATGGCGGAAGTGGGTACTGCGCCAGTTGCGGTTGCTGGGCATTCATTGGGTGAATATTCTGCTTTGGTGGCTGCGGGTGTTTTGACCCTGAGCCAAGCGGCGCCTTTGGTGCGCTTGCGTGCCCAAGCCATGCAAGATGCCGTTCCTGTGGGCGTTGGCGCAATGGCTGCGATTTTGGGTATGGAGGCACAACGTGTCATCGAAGGTTGCGCGGAGGTGATCCGTTCTTTCGGGGAAGGCTCCGCTGAAATTGTAGAAGCGGTGAACTTCAATGACCCAGCGCAGACAGTGATTGCTGGAAGCAAGGCGGCAGTAGAAAAAGCCTGCGACGTACTCAAAGCCAACGGCGCAAAGCGCGCTTTGCCTTTGTCGGTGTCAGCACCGTTTCATTCCCGTTTAATGCAACCTGCCGCCGAAAAATTACGCATCCGTTTGTCTGAAATTCAAATCGCTGCGCCCCAAATCACATTGGTCAACAACATTGACGTGGCCGTGGAGTCTGATCCTGATCGCATTCGAGACGCGCTCTACCGGCAGGCCTTTGGCCCGGTCCGGTGGGTGGAATGTATTCAAGCGATCGAGGCGCTTGGCGTGTCCGAGTTGGTAGAGTGTGGCCCCGGTAAGATTCTCGCAGGAATGGTTAAACGCATTGCGCCTGCGCTGAACGGTTTTGCGTTGTTGGACCCAGCCAGCCTACAAGACATCAAGGAGGCATTGTCATGAGCACTGTTCAATTTGAAGGCCAAGTGGCCTTGGTCACCGGAGCATCGCGCGGTATTGGCGCTGCGATTGCTCTGGAGCTGGCAAAACAGGGCCTAAAGGTCGTAGGAACGGCGACAACGCAAGAAGGCGCAAGCAAGGTCCACAGTGCACTCTCCGCATTTTCGGGGTGCTCTGGCCACGTACTCGATGTCACCGATGGAGCGGCGGTCGAGGCCTTGGTGGATGCGGTAACTAAAGAGCAGGGTAGCTTGCACATTTTGGTGAATAACGCTGGAATTACCCGTGATACCTTGGCGATGCGCATGAAGGATGAGGATTGGGACGCCGTTATGGATGCCAATTTGAAAGGTGTTTTTCGCATGAGCCGAGCCGTGATGCGCACCATGATGAAGCAGCGCTATGGCCGTATCATTAACATCACATCGGTCGTTGGTGCCTCGGGCAACCCCGGCCAGGCAAACTATGCGGCTGCGAAAGCCGGAGTTGCTGGGATGACCCGGGCCTTGGCCCGTGAACTGGGCTCACGCAATATCACGGTCAATTGCATCGCCCCTGGATTCATTGAAACCGACATGACTGCGGGTTTGGCGGCGGCGCAGCAAGAAGCCTTACAAAACCAAATTCCATTAGGCCACCTCGGAAAACCCCAAGACATTGCGAACGCAGTGGTCTATTTGGCGTCCCCGGGCGCGTCGTATGTGACGGGTCAAGAGTTGCATGTCAACGGTGGCATGTACATGTAAAGTGTGTCCCATTAAAATGCCGATGTGTCCGTTCGGCAGCCTGTTGGAAGGAGACCCCTTCTCCCGGGTAAAATTACGGCTTGTTTTACAACCCTCAGAGGGAATCCATGAGCGATATTGAAGTACGCGTCAAAAAAATCATTGCCGAGCAACTCGGTGTAGAAGAGTCACAAGTGACCAACGAAAAAGCCTTTGTGGCCGATTTGGGTGCTGATTCTCTTGATACCGTTGAGTTGGTGATGGCTCTTGAAGACGAGTTTGGAATTGAAATCCCAGACGAAGACGCAGAAAAAATCACCACGGTTCAAAACGCGGTCGATTACGCAACTACCCACAAAAAAGCCTAAAACAGGCTGCGCTGCGTAAAAAGCAGCGCTTAGGGCGGCGTGTGAGTGCGACCAATTCGAGTTTCTAGCGGCTAAGGCCGCTAGAGCTTTTATTCATATGACAGGTGTTTATGTCCCGTAGGCGTGTGGTAGTTACAGGTTTGGGATGTGTGAGCCCCGTAGGAAATACGGTCGAGCAAGCATGGTCCAACGTGCTTGCTGGTAAGTCGGGTATTGGACTTATCACTAAATTTGACACCTCAGCTTTCGCTTGCAAAATTGCAGGAGAGGTGCGTGATTTTGATTTAGAAGCCTACATTAGCGCCAAAGAAGCGCGCACGATGGACAGCTTCATTCATTACGGAATTGCGGCCGCGGTTCAAGCCGTCAACGACTCAGGCATCTCTACGGGTGATGCACTGGGCGAAGAAGCTTCTACCCGCATTGGTTGTGTAATTGGTTCTGGTATTGGCGGTTTGCCGATGATCGAGAACACCCATGTGGAATACACCGCCCGCGGGCCACGCCGAATTTCCCCATTTTTTGTGCCGGCTTCCATCATCAACATGACGGCTGGTCACGTATCCATGCGATTTGGCTTTAAGGGCCCCAACATTGCTATTGCAACCGCGTGTACGACAGGATTGCACTGTATTGGTGAAGCCGGCCGAATGATCGAGTATGGCGATGCCGATGTGATGGTCGCGGGTGGATCAGAAGCCACCGTGTCGCCGTTGGGGGTAGGGGGCTTTGCTGCAATGCGTGCCTTGAGTACCCGCAATGACGATCCCACAACCGCGTCCAGGCCGTGGGACAAAGACCGTGATGGTTTTGTCTTGGGTGAGGGTGGTGGCGTGATGGTGCTAGAAGAATATGAGCACGCCAAAGCCCGTGGTGCAAGGATTTATGCAGAATTAGCGGGCTTTGGAATGAGTGCCGATGCGGGTCACATGACGGCTCCCAATTTAGACGGCCCACGCCGCGCCATGCTCAGTGCCATGCGCAATGCGGGCGTTAACGCTGATCAAATCAATTATTTGAATGCCCACGGAACATCCACCCCGCTGGGAGACACCAATGAAAGCAACGCCATCAAAGCGGCTTTGGGTGACCATGCCAAGAAAACCCTGGTTAACTCCACCAAATCAATGACCGGACACCTGTTGGGCGGTGCTGGTGGGTTGGAGTCTGTTTTCACGGTGCTGGCTATCCATCACCAAAAAAGTCCTCCTACGATCAATATCTTTAACCAAGACCCCGATTGTGATTTGGACTACTGCGCGAATGTCGCGCGTGATGTTCGCATTGATGTCGCTTTGAAGAATAACTTCGGTTTCGGCGGCACGAACGGTGCCTTGGTCTTTAAACGTATCTAGCCTGGCTTTCTGTGCACGGCCCGCCTGCAGTTGCTTGCCTTTTAAGTCGCAGCCCTCAGCCGGCTTACGTGCTTGTCGGTGTGGCTTGTCTGACCGCGTTCATGTTGGTTTGGTTATGGTTTCACACTTCTGTATGGACTTGGATCTCGCTGGCGCTTTTGGCATTGTCTTTGAACGCTTTTGCATGGTTCCAGTGGTGGAGATCAGCCGAAGGCGTGTTGCAGTGGGACGGTGATCAGTGGCATTGGACGGCATGGTTGCTCTCTCCAGCATGCAGCGTTCAATGGATTTATGATTTCCAGACGTGGGGCTTGGTAAAGATTGGCAATGAGCTGCGGCAAAGTCAATGGCTTTGGTTGCATAAAGGCGCGAATGACCACGAGCGGTGGCAGGCCTTTCGAAGGGCTTTATTGTCCACTCGATCCCTCGCACATGGTTCAACCCAACACAATGAAGTGATGGTCCCCCGTTCGAATTTTTGAATTTTGAATTGAGAGTAACTGCAGTCAACCTATGAAAACTCAAACCTTGAATTTTTCTCGCGCCCTTGTGATGGTCTGTGCCACGCTAGCGGCCACTATCGGAATCACCCTATTGCCGATGCAGCACGCTGTTGCGCAAACCCGCGCCCTGCCGGATTTCACCGACTTGGTCGAGCAAGTAGGCCCGTCGGTGGTCAATATTCGAACGCTAGAGCGTGTCGTTCAGCGCCAGCAACAGGGCGCTTCCCCTGCGGATGAAGAGATGTTGGAGTTTTTTAAACGTTTTGGTTTGCCGATGCCTAACATGCCTCGCCAAGCACCGCGCCCTAACAGCCCCAAACAAGAAGAAGAGCAGCCCCGTGGTGTGGGCTCTGGCTTTATCTTGTCCTCCGATGGCCTGATCATGACCAACGCCCACGTGGTCGACGGTGCAGATGAAGTCATCGTCACTTTGACAGATAAACGCGAATTCAAAGCCAAAATCATTGGCAGCGATCGTCGCAGCGATGTTGCGCTGGTCAAGATAGAGGCGAGTGGCCTTCCGGCCGTCAAAGTGGGTGACGTTAACCGTTTGAAAGTAGGCGAGTGGGTGATGGCCATTGGCTCCCCCTTTGGTCTTGAAAATACGGTGACCGCAGGTATCGTGAGTGCCAAACAACGCGACACCGGTGACTTTTTACCCTTGATTCAAACCGATGTTGCCATCAACCCTGGAAATTCAGGCGGGCCGTTGATCAATATGCGTGGTGAAGTCGTTGGTATCAATAGCCAAATCTATTCCCGATCCGGCGGCTTCATGGGCATTTCATTCTCTATTCCCATGGATGAAGCAGTGCGCGTGAGCGAACAGCTGAGAACGCAAGGCCGTGTGTCGCGAGGCCGTATTGGTGTACAAATTGGCGCTGTGACCAAGGAGGTTGCGGAGAGTCTTGGCTTGGCCAAGCCGCAAGGCGCCTTAGTGACCGGTGTGGAAGTGGGTGCTCCTGCTGAAAAGGCAGGCATTGAGGCTGGTGACGTCATTCTTAAATTTGATGGCAAGGTGATTGAAAAATCAGCGGATCTCCCCCGCATCGTCGGTGCCACCAAACCCGGCACCAAGGCAAATATCAGCCTCTTCAGGCGCGGGGCGCTCAAAGAGTTGAGTGTGAGCATTGCTGAGATTGAAGCCGACAAGCCCACAGCCAAAGCGAGTCCCTCTGATAACAAACCCAAAGCAACGGTGACCCAATTCTTTGGCCTGAGCATCAGCGATTTGACGGATGCGCAAAAACAAACGCTCAAGCTCAAAGCGGGAGTGCGTGTGGACGCCGCAGTCGAGGCTGCCGCCCGTGCAGGTCTGCGCGAAGGCGATATTATTTTGTCGATTAACAACGCCCAAACCGCGTCGGTTAAAGAATTAGAGGCCGTTTTGTCAAAGCATGAAAAAAGCAAGCCTTTGACCGTTTTGTTCCGACGCGGAGAGTGGACCCAGTACGCCGTAATCAAGGTAAACCCTTAGAAATTCAGACCAAAGACCCTAAAAACGTGATTTTTTAGGGTCTTTGGGCAAAGAATCAAACCGGTGTTTATTTATTTTTTTAGTTCATACGCGATAAGGGCTTCCATTGTCAGAACTGTACGAACGCCTATTTTGGTTAGAATGGAACCTTCAAAGTGTGGATTCTTGGAATAAAGCGTAGCATGGAATTCATGATGCGACATGTCCCCAAGTAACCAACAGGCCATCCACACCTTGCCCACTGCGCAAGCCTTCGTTTTGTTAACAAGCTGTGCATAACTTTCCCGTTGTAAGTCCGCAACGCTATTAAATTCTTATTTTTGCCCTGTGCTTTTCGCACTTTTTGCCTACAATGAAGTTCCAACTTTCGCAGTTGCCAAAGACTGTTGGTTCAGGGCGCGTCACTTTAATGACGTGCCCTTTTTTCTTGTTGGTTCTTTTTAATTCAACCACTTGAAGCGCTTCCTTGATGAACCACATCAGAAATTTTTCCATCATTGCTCACATTGACCACGGCAAATCGACCTTGGCTGACCGCTTGATTCAACGCTGCGGTGGGTTAGAGGCGAGAGACATGGAGGCCCAGGTTTTGGACTCGATGGATATTGAAAAAGAGCGCGGGATAACTATCAAGGCGCAGACCGCGGCTTTGAAATACAAAGCCAAAGATGGCCAAGTCTATAACTTGAATTTGATTGATACACCGGGCCACGTGGATTTTTCCTACGAGGTGAGTCGCTCGCTGTCTGCTTGCGAAGGCGCACTTTTGGTTGTCGATGCAAGCCAAGGGGTTGAAGCCCAAACGGTTGCCAATTGCTACACCGCTTTAGAACTTGGCGTGGAAGTAGTTCCTGTCCTTAACAAGATGGATCTGCCTAATGCGGACCCAGACAATGCACGCGCAGAAGTGGAAGACGTCATTGGGATAGATGCCAGTGAAGCGATTCCCTGCTCGGCCAAAACTGGAATGGGCATTGAAGAAATTTTAGAAGCGATTGTCGCCAAAATTCCTGCGCCTAAAGGCAATCCTGCGGGCCCTTTGCGGGCCATGATTGTTGACAGTTGGTTTGACAGCTACGTAGGCGTGGTGATGTTGGTGAGGGTCGTCGATGGCCGTTTGGCCAAGGGCGAGCGAATCAAAATGATGGCCACCGGGACTATGTATAACGCAGACAACCTCGGCGTTTTTACACCAGCCAACCAACCGCGTGATTCCCTGGAGGCTGGTGAGGTGGGTTACATCATTGCGGGTATTCGTGAGTTGCAGGCTGCGAAAGTCGGCGACACGATTACCTTGATCAAGCAGGGTAGTGGCGGCGCGGCAGCGACTGCGACTACGGCCTTGCCCGGCTTTAAAGAAATACAACCCCAAGTGTTTGCGGGTTTGTACCCTACTGAGGCCAACCAATACGAAGGTTTGCGCGACAGTCTGGAGAAACTCAAACTCAATGATGCGTCTTTGCACTATGAGCCAGAAGTATCCCAAGCGCTGGGTTTTGGGTTTCGCTGTGGGTTCTTGGGCTTGTTGCACATGGAGATTGTTCAAGAGCGCTTGGAACGTGAATTTGACCAAGACCTTATTACCACCGCGCCAAGCGTGGTGTACCAAGTCGTTCAAGCCGACGGAACCGTGCGCATGGTAGAAAACCCTTCCAAAATGCCCGATCAAGGCCGTTTGGAAGAAGTACGCGAGCCCATCGTGACCGTGCATTTGTACATGCCCCAAGAATATGTCGGCTCGGTCATGACGCTGGCCAACCAAAAGCGCGGCGTGCAAATGAATATGGCCTACCACGGGCGGCAAGTGATGCTCACCTATGAAATGCCTTTGGGTGAAATTGTTCTCGACTTTTTTGACAAACTTAAATCGGTCAGTCGGGGCTACGCTTCTATGGATTACGAGTTCAAAGAATACCGCGCTGCTGATGTCGTCAAGGTTGATATTTTGCTCAACGGTGAGAAGGTCGATGCTTTATCCATCATTGTTCACCGCAGCCAAGCCACCTACCGAGGCCGCGCCGTGGTGGGCAAGATGCGGGAGATTATTTCGCGGCAAATGTATGACGTTGCTATTCAAGCAGCCATCGGTGCCAACATCATTGCGCGTGAGACAATCAAAGCCTTGCGAAAGAACGTGTTGGCTAAGTGTTATGGCGGTGACATTTCACGTAAGCGCAAACTTTTAGAGAAACAAAAAGCAGGTAAGAAACGCATGAAACAAATTGGATCCGTAGAAGTTCCGCAAGAAGCATTCTTGGCGATTTTGCAGGTGGAAGACTAATGCAAGTCCTCACCTCTTTTGTTCTGGCTGCTTTTGTAGCCTATATCGGCGCGTGGTACGTGGGTTATGTCGAAGGAAACTTCGCCTTGCTGCTTTTCATTGCATCTTCCATTACCGGACTGTATTGGATTGCCGAGCGTTTGTATTTTTGGCCAGCACGACAAAAAGCGGCAGCCCATTTGGAAGCCAATGACACTGAGCGCCGGGCTAACTTGTTAAAGCAGGGCATCACCCAAGTCGACGGAAATATTGCCCAAGCGCAGGCCCATATTCTGGCCCAGCCTTGGTGGCTTGATTGGACCGCAGGACTATTCCCTGTCATCATTTCGGTTTTTTTCTTGCGGTCTTTTTTGGTCGAGCCATTCAAAATTCCATCAGGTTCAATGATCCCAACGCTTTTGGTGGGCGACTTAATTCTGGTTAATAAATTTCACTATGGCTTGCGTATTCCGGTCATCAATACAAAAGTCACAGACGGTGAAAAACCCCAGCGTGGTGATGTCATGGTTTTTCGCTACCCGCCCAAGCCCAGTTTGGACTACATCAAACGCGTCGTAGGCTTGCCGGGCGATACGGTGGCCTATCTCAACAAGCGTCTAACGATCAATGGCAAAACCGTTGAAACCCAGACGGTCCCTGAGTTCTTTGATGAAGATTCCATGCGCTACTTCAAGCAGTACCAAGAAGCGCTCGGAGCACAGCCCCACCGACTGCTTAACGACGACGACCGCCCCGCATTTATCCCTGGAGTAGAAAAATTCCCAGGCTTTGAGGCTTGCAATTACACCATTGAGGGCGTCACCTGCAAAGTGCCTGAAGGCCAATACTTCATGATGGGGGACAACCGTGATAACTCCATGGATTCGCGCTATTGGGGCTTTGTGCCTGAGAAAAATATCGTGGGCAAAGCCTTCTTTGTTTGGATGAATTTCGGAAGTCTCAAGCGCATTGGGTCATTCCATTGAAGCTGCCATAAAGTGAGTACGCTTAAATTAGAGTTGCAGCAGCGTTTGCAGCACGAATTCACTGATCCCACGCTGTTCGAGCGTGCTCTCACGCATCGGAGCTTTTCTGCGGACCACTACGAGCGGCTTGAATTTTTGGGTGACTCGGTATTGAACTTGGCGGTGTCTGATTTGCTTTACCGACGTCTCTCTGATTTACCAGAAGGCGATCTATCGCGGGTGCGTGCCAACTTGGTTAAGCAAGACACTTTGCACAAAATTGCTGTCGATTTGGGTTTGCCCCTGGTCATCAAATTAGGCGAAGGCGAGATGCGCTCTGGGGGCCAAAAACGCGCCTCGATATTAGCGGACGCATTGGAGTCTCTGATTGGGGCGGTTTACCTCGACGCTGGATTTGCAAAAGCCCAAGCCTTGGTTCACCGCTTGTATGCCTCCGTTGACATCAATCCACAGATGGATGCGATTGGCAAAGATCCCAAAACCGAATTACAAGAGTGGCTACAAGGTCGTAAATTGAAAATCCCAGAGTACCGGGTGGTCAGTGTTTTGGGGGCCGCGCACCAGCAGAGTTTTGATGTGGAATGTGAAATTCCAGAAATGCATTTGACCGAACGCGGTATTGGCGGATCGCGCCGTGCCGCTGAACAGGCCTCAGCCGCAGCCATGCTGCAAACCATTCATTCAAAGGCGGGGCTATGACAGTTTCAAAAAAAAATAAACCTCTTCCAGTTGCACCTGTGCAAGAACCTGTGCAAGCGGGAGAAGTACAAACCGCCGAAGCGTTGGACAGTATGCTTGAAGGCTTGCTCAAAACAACCGTTCGCGCCGCAGCGCCTGGCACCCAAGGCTTAGAGGGCCAACGCTGTGGCTTGGTTGCTATCGTGGGGAAGCCCAATGTAGGCAAATCGACACTGATGAATGCGCTGGTGGGGCAAAAAATCAGCATCACCTCGCGCAAAGCACAAACCACGCGCCACCGTATTACGGGGATGCATACCCGCGGTGCAACCCAGTTTGTTTTCGTCGATACCCCAGGCTTTCAAACACGCCACAACAACGCACTCAACCGCTCTTTGAATAAAACCGTAGTGGGAGCGGTGGGTGATGTTGATCTGATTTTGTTTGTGGTGGAGGCAGGCATGTTTAACCAAGCCGATGCCAAAGTATTGGCGCTTCTTAGCAAGCAGGTCCCTACATTGCTAGTTGCCAACAAACTCGACCAGGTCAATCGCCGCGCAGATATTGCCCCCTGGTTGCAGGAGATGCAGCAGCGTCACGCGTTTGCCGAGTTTGTTCCTATGTCCGCTAAAAATGCCAAGGATATCGAGCGGATGTTGGGAATCTGTGAAAAATACCTGCCCGAGCAAGCCTGGTGGTACGCTGAAGATGAGCTGACGGATCGAAGTGAGAAATTTTTAGCCAGTGAAACCGTGCGCGAAAAACTGTTTCGACTCACAGGCGATGAGCTGCCTTACACCTCCACGGTTGTCATAGATAAGTTTGAAGAAGAAGCTGGCCGGGGCAAGCAAAAACGCCTTCTGCGTATTGCCGCAACCATCGTTGTTGAGCGTGACGGTCACAAGGCCATGGTGATTGGCGATAAAGGCGAGCGGATCAAGCGCATTGGCATGGAAACCCGTGTCGAGTTGGAGAAACTTCTTGACGCCAAAGTTTTTATCGAAATGTGGGTCAAAGTGCGATCCGGTTGGGCGGACGATGAGGCACGTGTTCGCTCGTTTGGATACGAGTAAATGGCCACCC
This sequence comes from Bordetella parapertussis, assembly GCA_945888535.1. Lineage (GTDB taxonomy): Bacteria > Pseudomonadota > Gammaproteobacteria > Burkholderiales > Burkholderiaceae_C > Allorhodoferax > Allorhodoferax parapertussis_A. The sequence goes on along the minus strand of CAMDAN010000038.1, from coordinate 7,101 downwards.
GGCGAATCGCAGACGAACCCGCATTTGTTCTGCACCGCTATGACTGGAGTGAATCCAGCCTCATTCTGGAAGTTTTTACGCGCCACCACGGACGTATCGCTTTAATTGCCAAAGGCGTGAAGCGGCCGAGTTCTAGCTTCAGGCCCATCTTGCTGCCTTTGCAGCCCTTGCATCTGGCTTTTGGCGGCGATGCAGAAATCCGAACATTAAAGAGCGCCGAGTGGCAGGGCGGTTATGCGATGCCCTCAGGCGAGGCACTGCTTTCCGGTTATTACATCAATGAGTTGGTAATGACGTTGCTAGCCCGCGACGATCCGCATGCCACTTTGTTTGATGCGTATGCCAATGTGGTGGAAGTCATTGCAAGTGAGCATGGAGAAGTACTAGAGGCCGCGCTGCGTTCCTTTGAACTTCTTCTTTTGCGGGAAGTGGGCTTGCTGCCGCAACTCGACGCGCAAACCATGACTCTCGGCGCTTTACAGCCCAACCACCAGTACACCTTGGTTCCGGAAGGCGGGCTGCGCTTGGCGCACGACGATGACCGCGCCAGCTTAAGTGGTGCGCAGTGGTCCCAATTGCAAGCGACGCTTGACAGCAGTGTGCCCTTTACAACGACTTTGCGTACCTGCGCCGCTTTGAGTAATGCACTCAAGCCCCAGCTTCGTTCACTCCTGCACTACCATAGCGGGGTAAAAACCCTGCGAACACGGCAAATGATGTTGGATATCCAATCTCTCTGACGCTTGAGTCTCCTTGTTATGACAACCCATTCAACTGCACTGTCCGTTAATCTCAATAAAGTGGCTTTGGTCCGAAATACCCGGCATTTGGGTATTCCAAGCGTTACGCGTGCAGCGACGTTGTGTCTCCAAGCGGGTGCATCAGGTATCACGGTTCATCCCCGCCCGGATGCCCGCCATATTCGTCCCGACGACGTCCTGGAACTCGCCCATTTAATGAAGGCATGGCCAGATAAAGAGTTCAATATTGAGGGCAATCCTTTCCACAATCTCATGGACTGCGTTGCAGACTTGATCGCGCGCAAACTCCCTGTGCATCAAGTTACGTTTGTCCCTGATGGCGAAGGACAATTTACCAGCGACCATGGTTGGAATTTTCCTCAAGACGCCAACCGCCTTCGCCCTTTGATTGCACAAGTACACGCGTGGGGTCTGCGGGTGAGTTTGTTTATGGATGCAACGCCTGATGCGATGGCGCAAGCCAAAGCCATAGGGGCAGACCGGGTAGAGCTCTATACCGAACCCTACGCAGCGTCTTGGGCAACACCAAGCCAAACGGCGCAAATGGACCGTTTTACCAATGCGGCAAGAGCGGCTTTGGCTGTGGGCCTGGGCGTGAATGCGGGCCATGATTTAAACCGCGACAACCTAGCGGCATTTGCTCGGGCGGTGCCGGGGCTGAGTGAAGTATCCATTGGCCATGCGCTCATTGCCGATGCGTTGGAACTAGGCTACACCGAGACGGTGAAGCAATACTTGCACTGTCTTCGACCATGATTTACGGGCTGGGCACCGACATCTGTGATGTTCGCAGAATCCGTACCAGTTTGCAGCGCTATGGTGAGCGTTTTGCTGCCAAAGTTTTAAGTCCCCAAGAGTTGCTCGTATGGAAGAAGCGCAGTGCGCGCTGGCCCGAGCGAGGCGTGCGTTACCTTGCAACCCGTTTTAGCGCCAAGGAATCGTTTAGCAAAGCGATTGGATTGGGGATGTGCATGCCCATGACGTGGCGCTCCTGTGAAGTTGCCAACCATGCCAGTGGTGCGCCATTTATCGTGTTACATGGCGAGCTTAAAGTGTGGTTTGAATCCAAAGGACTCCATGTCCATATCACTGTGACCGATGAGACGGACTATGCCGCGAGTTTTTGTGTTGTCGAAATGAACCCATCTAAACCATGACATTCCACGCCCCGCTCATTATTGATATTGCCGGTCCCAAGCTCACTAAAGTGGACCGCGTAAGACTTCAAAATCCTTTAGTTGGCGGTTTGATTTTGTTCTCCCGTAATTGGGAAAGCCGCGCCCAACTCACCGCCTTATGCAGCAGCATTAAACGTTTGCGCTCAGACCTTTTGATTTGCGTTGACCACGAAGGTGGGCGTGTACAGCGCTTTAAAAACGATGGCTTTACCCACTTGCCACCCATGCGTGCTTTGGGCCAAATGTGGATGGATGCGCCTCACAAAGGAAAAAAATCCGGTCCCTTAGATGCCACCCAGGCCGCGACCGCCTGCGGTTTTGTTTTGGGTTCTGAGTTGCGTGCGTGTGGTGTGGATTTTAGTTTTGCTCCCGTCTTGGATTTGGACTACGGTGAAAGTAGCGTGATTGGTGACCGGGCGTTTGCGCGTGATCCCCGGATCGTGAGTCTCTTGGCCAAAAGCGTGATGCATGGGCTTTTAAAAAGTGGCATGGGCAATTGTGGAAAACACTTTCCCGGTCACGGTTTTGTCAAAGCGGACTCACATTTAGCCACCGCGATAGATCGCCGAACACGCGCCGCAATTTTGAAGGATGATGCCGCGCCTTACCGCTGGTTGGGAACCGCTTTGGATAGCGTGATGCCCGCCCATGTGATCTATCCGAAAGTGGATTCTCTGCCTGCCGGATTTTCACGCGTTTGGCTCCAAGATGTATTGCGCGGCGAGTTGGGATTTGGCGGCGCCGTATTTAGCGATGATTTGTCGATGGCTGCCGCAAGGCACCTGGGTGGCCACCAGTTGAGTTACACCCAAGCCGCCATTACTGCACTTCACGCCGGTTGTGATTTGGTTCTTTTATGCAATCAATCCTTACCCCTTAAACCAGGCGAGTCCTCTCCCATCGATGAGCTCATTGATGGCTTGACTGAAGCGCAGTTAAAAGGCTATTGGCAAGCCAGCGAGACCAGCGAAGAGCGGCGCTGGAAGTTGTTGCCAAAAAGTTTGGCAATATCTTGGGATGATTTGATGGTGTCCGCAGACTATATGCAAGCGTTGGATTGGCTGCCATAAATTTGGAACAAGCGCGGAAAATCGTCCGACTGTCTCAGTCTATTTATGGGGACCTGTGTAAGCGAGGCGCTGAAAGCGCCACAATTTGATCGGACGTAGCGCTGTCGACATTCGGGTTGGCCGCTAGCAGTTTGTTTTTTAAAAGTAAGTCACGCAGTTGTTTAACGTCTTTGACAGACGGTGCAACTTTGATTTGTGCCAATGCCGCTTGGCTGTTGCCTGATTGCACAAGGGCTGCAACCTTGGTAGCCCAAATGCTTTGACGGGACATGGTGCGTTCTCTTTTTCTTTAGTATGTAGCAATCTATTGTGTCACAGGCATGTTTGATAAACCATGAAAAAAATACTGTTTCAATTTTCCCTCTGGACGACGTCTTTGGTTTTGTTCGGTTGTGCAAGTGCACCACCAACGCCTCCCGTTGTGACGCCAACAGTGAGCGTTGCAATACCTAAAACCCCACCCAAAATTGGTTTGGCGTTAGGGGGCGGAGCGGCCCGAGGATTCGCCCATGTCGGGGTTATTCAAGTGCTTGAAGAAGCAGGAATCACCCCCGTGTTAGTTACCGGCACATCGGCGGGGAGTTTGGTAGCCGCGTTGTATGCGAGTGGGAAAAATGGCGCGCAACTTCAAAAAGTAGCCGAGACCATGGAGGAGTCCACGATCGCAGATTGGACACTTCCGTTTTTTGGCCGTGGGGTATTGCGCGGTGAAGCTTTGGCAAAGTATGTCAACTTACAAGTTGGACAAAAGCCGATTGAGGCGATGCCAATGCCGTTGGGTATTGTGGCAACCGATCTCAACTCTGGCAACGACATGTTGTTTCAGCGCGGCGATACGGGAACTGCGGTGCGAGCGTCAAGCGCAGTACCCGCTGTTTTTACGCCCGTGAAAATCAATGGCCATGAATATGTGGATGGGGGATTGTCTTCCCCAGTTCCGGTGCGTGCAGCGAGAAAAATGGGGGCCGAGTTGGTGATTGCAGTTGATATTTCAAGCCCACCAGAGGCAAGTTCGGCCAGCGGAACGATTGAAGTTTTGTTGCAAACTTTTAGCATCATGGGCAAAAGTATCAACGGATTTGAACTCAAAGACGCCGATGTGGTGGTGCGTCCGGTTTTGACAGGCGTCTCGAGTTCTGACTTTAGCTCGCGTAAACGGTCAATAGAAGCCGGCCGCCAAGCCATGCTCCAGGCCTTGCCTCAGTTGCGTTTGGCTATTGCAGCCAAATCGCGTTAACGAGAGGTGTGAATCCATCGATCAAAAAAAAGGCCTCGTTTTGCAACGAGGCCTTGAAGGGATCCCTGAACCTAGAGGTTTCGAAAGAATCCGAGGAGACAACAGGTTAGAAACACGGATGTTTCTCAATGACTAAATTATGTCAGGGTTTTCCCTTGCATTGCCTCGGAGACTGAAAATTATTTCAATTCCGAAGCCACTTTTCAATTAACGCTTTTTAGCAGTTGCTGTTTTCGTTGCTTGGGTTGCGCTGGCAGCCACTGCATTGAAGTTGGCTTCAGCCACTTCGGTTGCTTGCTTGACCGCTTTTTGTACGGATTCCAAAGCGTTGTTGGCAGCAGAGATAGCACTTTTCATCACAGCAACAGCGGACTCAGAGCCAGCAGGTGCATTTTTAGCAGCGGTATCAACCAAAGCAGCAAATTTCTTTTGTGCTTCAGCAGCTTGGCCTTCGACCGACTTAGTGAACTCAGAGCTGGCACCAGTAGCGATGTCATACAGGTGGCGGCTGTAAGCAGCCGTTTTTTCGCTCAAAGGTTGGAGCAAGCCAGATTGCAAAGCCAACAACTCTTGTGCATCTTTCACGCTGAGCATGGTTTGTGTGTGGCCAGAAGCCTCAGACAAAGCCGCTTTAGAAGCGGTCAGGTTCAATTCAACGATTTTCTCCACGCCTTCGAAAGCTTTGTGTGTCAAGCCAAAAAGGGTTTCAACGTTAGCACGTTGGGCGGCGACGATTTGTTCTACGGTCAACATATAAATACTCCAAAAGTTAAAGTTCAAAACACCATCTGCTCCGTAACTTGGCCCCTGGCCTTGATATGTTGCAGTGCAGCATGAACGAATTATAAGCAGCAATTTTGGGTTTGCAAGACTTTTTTGTTGCAATGCAGCAAAAAAGTCACATATTTTTCTAAGTCATTGATTTCATTGGTATTTTTAATCTAAATATTTTCAGGAATGTGGAGTGCAGCGTGCTAAAAGATGGTTTTTATCTCAAAAATTACCGCTTGGAGTGGCACAATCAAAGGTCTAATCTTCTGTATGCACAAACCCCAAGCTGAAAACCGAAGCGCTTACCGTGTGTTGCGTCCCGTAACCACCCGCTGGAGCGACAACGATGCCTATGGGCACATCAATAACGTCGTTTACTACAGTTGGTTTGACACCGCGGTGAATGCCTATTTGATAGAGCAGGGGGCTTTGGATATTCACATCGGTGAGACGATTGGCTTGGTGGTTGAGACCCATTGCAACTACTTTTCCCCATTGGCCTTTCCAGAGCCGATTACAGTGGGGCTTCGCGTAGAAAAAATGGGAACTTCCAGCGTACGCTATGGACTTGCCATTTTTGGGCAAAGCGAGCTTGCCGCAGCCCAAGGGCATTTTGTCCATGTGTATGTCAATGCCGCGACGCGCGTCCCGACAGCCCTTCCCGAAAAACTTAAAACTGTATTGGAATCCTTGCTATGAGTTCAGCCTCTTCTGAGTCAACATTCGTTGACGCTGCCATTACTTCGCGCATGTCCACGCGGGCTTTTACGGATCAACCTGTCAGCCGTGAGACGCTGGAGTCGTTGTTGAAAGTGGCCAGCCGGGCCCCGTCTGGCACCAACTGCCAGCCTTGGAAGGTCTATGTATTGCAAGGCAATAGCCGAAATGCTTTGGTAGATAAAGTGTGTTCGATTCACGATGCGATGCGGGGAAATCCAGATCTCGCGGCGCAATATGTAGAAGAGTATGACTACTACCCCCAACAATGGGTAAGCCCATATATTGATCGTCGGCGCGAAAACGGTTGGGGCTTGTATGGTTTGCTAGGTATTGGCAAAGCTGACAAAGACCAAATGCACCAACAGCACCAACGTAACTTTCGATTCTTTGATGCGCCAGTGGGCTTGATGTTTACCGTTGACAAAGTGATGGGGCGTGGCTCTCTTGTCGATTACGGCGGATTTTTACAAAGCATCATGGTGGCCGCCCGGGGGCGGGGTTTGCATACCTGTCCTCAGGCCGCATGGAATGGATTTTCCAAAGTCATCTTGCCGCATATTGGCGCTGGGCCCGATGAAATGCTGGTGTGTGGAATGGCTTTGGGCTATGCCGATGCGGCTGCAGTGGTCAACACATTTCATACACCACGGGTCGAGGTACAAAACTTCACCACCTGGCTAGACTAAATCAGCACGGTTGTGAGGAAAAAAATCAAACTGGGGAATGCGTGTGAATGAATACGGTTGGTGGGTACTACTCGGGCTCGGGCTGGTTCAGTTGGTTTTTATCTTTCTGATTTTCCGCCTGCGCTCGGATAAATCTGACCCCCATGACCCGGTGCTTCAAGCGCAACGCCAAGAAGTTTTAAATAGCATCCAAAACAATTCTGAGCGACTTGAGCGCGAACTGCGCCGAGAAGTAACCGAGTCAGCGCGTGCAGGACGCCAAGAGACAGCTCAAAATCTTGCGACGTTTCAGCAGACCTTGGTTCAACAAAGCGCGGAAGCCACTCGCACCCAAAACACCCAGATCGATGCGTTTGGTCAGCAACTCGCGGGTTTACAAAAATCACTCTCGGATACTTTGAATACTCAGCTCACGGGCTTGAGTGAATCCAATGCCAGGCGTTTGGCTGAAATTCGCCAAACCTTGGACCTACAACTGGCGCAGTTGCAAACCACCAATGCAGCTAAGTTGGATGAAATGCGTGCAACGGTCGATGAAAAACTGCAATCAACGCTCCAAGCGCGATTAGGCGAGAGCTTCAAACAAGTCGCAGACCGCCTTGAACAAGTGCACAAAGGACTAGGTGAAATGCAAACCCTCGCACAAGGCGTGGGCGACTTAAAACATTTACTCACAAA
>CAMDAN010000037.1 GCA_945888535.1 Bordetella parapertussis | reverse complement strand
ATGCCTTTGATTTTTGGGTCTTGTTTGTAAATTTCATTGACCTTCTTGACGAAGTCATCCACCGTGCGCTCTTGGAATTGGCTTACCCGAACCCAGCCGTAACCAGGTTCGACCAACTTACCCCGAACCGAGAGTTGCTTAATTTCTTCTCGGATGATGGTGACCGGAAAAGTACGGCCCTCTTCTTTGCGAAAGATCGTTAAAAGCACCTTGGTACCGGGTTCTCCGCGCATGCGTTTGACCGCTTCGTTCAGGGTTAAGCCCTTAACCGCGGTGTCGTCAATTTTGGTGATCAAGTCATTGGTCTTTAAACCCGCACGAAACGCGGGCGAGCCTTCAATCGGAGACATGACCTTAACCAAGCCGTCTTCTTGGGTAATTTCAATACCCACACCCACAAATTTTCCAGAAGTGCCTTCGCGAAATTCTTTGAACGCTTTTTTATCAAAGTAGGCGGAATGCGGATCCAAGCTGGAGACCATGCCGGAGATCGCGTCGGTGATGAGCTTTTTATCATCCACGGGCTCTACGTAATCGCTCTTGATAAGCCCGAAAACAGCCGAGAGTTGCTGCAGCTCTTCAAGCGGCAACGGAGCCATAGCGCTGCGCGCGCCCGTTTGAAGCGATACGGTGGTGAGTGCCCCGGCCACAATGCCCAAGGCGACCCAACCTGCGATCTTAAGTTTTTGACCCATAAATATGTCCGTGTTGCCTTGTCGTTTTAGTCGTACTTTTATGCTTTACCCTGAGAGGCAACCGCAGCGGCAGCCTTGGCTGCGGCTTCTGCGTCCCCTAGATAGTAGTGCTTTATCGGCTTCAATTCTGAATCGAGCTCATATACCAGTGGAATCCCGTTGGGAATGTTGACGCTAACAATGGCGTCGTCTGAGATGCCGTCTAAGTATTTCACCAAAGCGCGGATGGAATTTCCATGGGCGGCGATAACGATGCGTTTACCTGCCAACAGGCCGGGCGCGATGGACTCGTTCCAAAATGGCATGACCCGCTCAACGGTGTCTTTGAGGCATTCGGTCAAAGGAATTTGTCCCGGCTTGAGCTTGGCGTAGCGTGCGTCGCTGCGCTCGCTGCGGGGGTCTTGGGGCGTGAGTGCGGGCGGTGGGGTGTCGTAACTGCGCCGCCAGACCAAAACCTGTTCTTCGCCGTATTGTTTGGCCATGTCGGCTTTGTTGAGGCCTTGCAGAGCCCCGTAATGGCGTTCGTTCAGCCGCCAAGCGTGGACCACGGGGAGCCATGTGCGGTCCATCGCATCGAGGCAATGCCACAGCGTGCGCGTTGCCCGCTTGAGCATGCTGGTGTAAGCGACATCAAAGTCATAGCCCTCGGCTTTCAGGAGCTGTCCTGCATTTTTGGCTTGTTCCACACCAGTAGGGGTCAGGTCTACATCGGTCCAACCGGTAAAGCGATTTTCTAAATTCCAGGTGGATTCGCCGTGGCGAATCAATACAAGTTTGTACATAGTAGGTGAATCAAGGGCCAAACCAAGGGGCAAGAGACAGGGGTAAAAGCAGTAGCACGGTACAGCATTCTAAAATGCATGTTCTAGACCTCTAGCAACTATCAAGGAACAAAGTGAAATTTATTATCGATAACTGGATGCTGATCAGCTTGGCCGTGGTTTCTGGGGCGCTTCTTTTGGCCCCCGTGATCCAAGGCGCTGCCAGCCAAGGCCTGAGCGCGGCAGAGGCCGTGCAGTTGATGAACCGTGAAAAAGCCGTCGTCGTTGACGTTTGCGAACCGGCAGAATTTGCTCTTGGCCATATCGTAGGCTCTAAAAATATTCCGCTTGGGCAACTGGAGGCGAAGCTCGCTGGCGCTGTTAAAAACAAAAGCCTGCCTTTGATTTTGGTGTGCCAGTCTGGGATTCGTTCGTCCCGGGCGGTTGCTGCGGCCCAAAAACTCGGTTTCGAGAAAGCCCATTCCTTAGGTGGGGGCCTATCGGCTTGGAAAACTGCCAATATGCCGGTTGAAAAAGCCTAAGTTCTTCCAATGTTTCAGACTTCACACACAAAGATATAAATCGTATGCAAACCGTCAAGATGTACACCACCGCCGTGTGTCCTTACTGCGTTCAAGCCAAGCGCATCCTTAAATCCAAGGGCGTAGAGCACATTGAAGAAATCCGCATTGATGCCAACCCCGACCAGCGCACGCACATGATGGAAATCACAGGGCGGCGTACCGTTCCTCAAATTTTTATCGGAAATACGCATGTCGGTGGGTGCGATGATTTGATGGATTTGGACAGCCGCGGGGGTTTGGTGCCCTTGTTGGCGCACGCCTGAGCCTCATTATTTCGGCGTCTGGCCCTGACATAATCCCCTAGTCGAGCCCACTCCGAGTGACCGGGTGGGCTTTGTTTTACCTTGAAAGAAATTGCTATGGCTGACCAAGAACCTGTTTTCCAAATTCAACGCGTTTACCTCAAAGAAGTCTCGCTTGAGCAACCGAACTCGCCCGCGATCTTGCTTGAGCAAGAGCAACCTTCTGTTGATATCCAGCTCGGCGTAGAGGCCAACCCGGTGGCAGAAGGTATTTACGAGGTGTGTGTGACGGCCACCGTTCATACCAAAATTCAAGACCGTACCGTGTTTTTGGTAGAAGCCAAGCAAGCTGGCATATTTGAAATTCGCAATCTTCCGCCTGAGCAAATGGGTCAAGTTATGGGAATTGCGTGCCCGCAAATCGTGTACCCCTATTTGCGTGGCAACGTTGCTGATTTAATTCAACGCGGTGGTTTTCCTCCCGTGCATTTATCGGAAATTAATTTCCAAGCGATGTACGAGCAGCAGCAAAACCCCGCAGGTGCGGATGCTGCGCCTAGCAGCTTGCAATAATCCAACTTTGCGCTGGCGCTAAGCCACCATGAAAATTCTGATTTTGGGTGCCGGAGCATGGGGAAGTGCTCTGGCAGCTAGCGCGTGCGCCCATACCCAGGGTCACCACGTCACGCTTTGGGCTCGTGACAGCGCACAGGCCGCAGCGATGCAAACCCAGCGCGAGAACCAACGCTATTTGCCCGGTGTTGTTTTGCCAAGCCGTTTGGATGTTCTGAATTCGCCATGGGCGAAACTGTTGCCGTTGTGCGCTGCGCAGGACTTGGTGGTGGTGGCCACTCCGATGGCAGGGCTGCGCTTTGCATTGGCCCAACTTCACGATCTCAAGGTCCCCGTGGTTTGGTTGTGCAAAGGCTTTGAAACCCCACAGTCAGAGGATGCCTGTGGTCTGATGGGCCATGAGGTGCAAGCTTTGGTTGCGCCCACTCTGCACGCAGGCGTACTCAGCGGCCCGAGTTTTGCGCAAGAAGTGGCCAAAGGGCAACCAACCGCTTTGGTCGCGGCAAGCGCCGATGACACGGTTCGACAGGCGTTGGTTAGCGCCTTTCACAGCCAATCGCTTCGTGTTTATATCAGTGATGACGTGGTGGGCGTTGAAGTTGGCGGTGCGGTTAAAAACGTCTTGGCGATTGCCACCGGTTTATGCGATGGATTGCAGTTGGGCCTCAACGCCCGCGCCGCGCTCATTACCCGGGGACTGGCCGAGATGACACGTCTAGGACTAGCGTTGGGCGCCAAGCCAGAAACTTTTATGGGCCTCAGCGGTTTGGGAGATTTGGTTTTAACTGCGACCGGTGATTTATCCCGCAACCGGCGGATTGGCCTATCCCTTGCGCAAGGACAGACGCTGGACCAAGCGGTGCAATCTTTAGGGCATGTGGCCGAAGGGGTGTACAGCGCTCGCACGGTCGTACAACGGGCCCAAGGGCTAGGGGTCGATATGCCGATTGCCCAAAGCGTGGTGGCGCTGCTTGATGGCAAGTTGCAGCCCGCGCAGGCGGTGGCTGCTCTGATGGGGCGGGGGCCTACCCAGGAACTTTAGTGTCTTGAACCTTGGCGGCAATATAGGCCATCGCTTCTTCCACTTGGTCCACCAAAATCAAACACAGCTCGCCCGGTTGCAGCGCATCCATCGCTGTATCAATGGCTAAAAATTCGCCATAAATTTCTGACCGTTGGGTGGCTTTTTTGGCATTTGCTAAGCCTTCACGCAACAGCGCCATGACTTCGCCGTCTGAACGCCCGCGCTGGCATTGGTCTTCGTACATCACCACTTCTTCAAAAGCGTCACCCAAAATTTCGGTGATTTGGCGAATGTCTTGGTCACGTCGGTCGCCGGGGCCGCTGATCACCACGCTGCGCCGCGTTGCAGGCATGGCTTGCACCGCCTGAACCAAAGCAACCATGGCGTCGGGGTTGTGACCGTAGTCGGCAATCACAGTTGCGCCGCGGTAATTAAACAGGTTAAAACGACCTTGGGCGTTGTTGCTGTCGTTGGAGAAGTTGGCTAGGCCGCCGCGAATCGTGTCCCAATCCATGCCCAAGGCCCACACCGCAGCCACGCTGGCCATGGTGTTTTCCACTTGAAATCCGATGCTGCCATCTAAAGTCAAAGGAATATCTTTCAGTGCGATCGTGTGTTTCTCTTTTCCCTTGGCCGCCACCAAATTTCCGTTTTCAACATACACCACCGCGTGGCCTTGGGCGCGGTGGGTTGCCATCACAGGATTGAATTTATCCAGCGCAAAAAACGTCACCGACCCTTTGCATTTAGCGGCCATGCTGGCAACGATCGGATCAGCTGCGTTCAAAACGGCCGTTCCTTTGGCGCCGACGTTTTTAACGATCACGCGCTTGAGAACGGCAAGCTCATCGACCGTGGTGATGTAATTGAGGCCGAGGTGATCGCCGCTACCCACATTGGTAACGACTGCCACATCGCAACAATCAAACGCCAAGCCTTCGCGTAACACCCCGCCGCGTGCGGTTTCAAGCACTGCAGCATCGACGTCAGGGTGATGCAACACATTTTTCGCGCTTTTGGGGCCACTGCAGTCCCCCGTATCAATACATTCGCCGCCTACGTAAACGCCATCGGTATTGGTCATGCCAACGCACAAGCCTTGGTGCGTTAACAAGTGAGAGATCAAACGCACCGTCGTGGTTTTTCCGTTGGTTCCAGTCACCGCCACAATCGGAATACGACCGTTTTGCCCATATTTAAACAGCATAGACACAATAGCTTCGCCTACCGCGCGGCCTTTGCCAAACGACGGGCTCAGGTGCATCCGAAGTCCGGGTGCGGCATTGACCTCCACCACGCCACCGCCTTGCTCTTCGATCGGGCGCAAGATACTGTCGCAGACCATATCGACCCCGCAAATATGCAAGCCCACCATGTGCGCAGCAGCAATGGCGCGGGCCGCTACATCGGGGTGCACGTCATCGGTCACATCGGTGGCAGAGCCGCCGGTGGATAGGTTGGCGTTGTTGCGTAAATTAACCCGCTCGCCTTTGGCTGGAATCGATTCGGCGGTAAAGCCTTGTCCGGCTAAGCAGGCGTGGGCAATTTCATCAAAGCGAATTTTGGTAAGCGAGGTCGAATGGCCTTCACCGCGTTTGGGGTCCAGGTTGACTTGGTCAACCAGTTGCGCCACGGTATGAATACCATCACCCAACACCTTAGGCGGGTCGCGCCGCGCAGCTGCGACCAATTTATCGCCCACCACGAGCAAACGAAAATCATTGCCCGGCATATAACGCTCAACCAAAATGCGATCACGAAACTCGATAGCAACGGCATAGGCCGCCCGCAGCTGGGCTTCATTGCCAATGTTGACGGTCACGCCTTTGCCTTGGTTGCCATCCAGCGGTTTCACCACCACCGGCCAACCAATCTCTAGTGCGGCTTTCAAAGCGTCATCGGCATCACTGACGGCGCGGCCCATCGGCACGGGAACACCGGCGGCGTTGAGCAGTTTTTTGGTTAGCTCTTTGTCTTGCCCAATAGCCTCTGCGATGGCACTGGTAGCGTCTATCTCGGCGGCTTGAATACGCCGCTGTTTGCTGCCCCAGCCAAATCGCACCATCGAGCCTTCGGTCATCCGGCTGTAGGGAATATTGCGTGCGACGGCGTCATTCACGACGGAGCCTGTACTGGGGCCGAGCCGAACGTCTTCGTCGAGTTCGCTTAATTGCGCAAGGGCCGCAGGCACATCAAACGGCGTATCGTTGAGCGCTGCCAAACACAAGTCTTGCGCCAGCGTAAAGGCAAGCCTACCAACGGCTTCTTCGCTGTACTCGACCACCACTTGGTACACCCCGGCTTCAAAGGTCGGTTTGGTGCAACTAAACGTCACTGGGCAGCCGGCCTGCGCTTGCAAACCCAAAGCTGCCAGCTCTAATACGCTCGCTAATGGAATCGAGTCATCGTGGCCAATCGGCTGAAACGGGCTGATCTCTGGAAAGCGGGCACGTAAGCGTGTTTCGAAACCGGCCAATTTACCAATCGCGCACTCCAAGGGTTCGCACGAGACGATCGCCTGAATCGCGGTGTGGTGGCTCCACAAATTGGGCCCACGCAGAGCTCTGGTTTGGGTGACTTCCATATTTAATAAGGCGTTTTTTGGGGGTTGGATTCAAAAGTGCGAAGCCCCGCAGCGATCAGCTCGGCAGGGATATCTAGCGCCCAAGCCGCACCCACGGCCGCCATCACCATCTCGGGCTGGGCGGCTTTGCTGGGTTTAAGGCTGGTGAGTGAAAGCAAGGTCACTTCTTGTAGACCTTGGGCCAAAATAATGGCACCGTTTTTAACAAACACGGCGCGCTCACCGGCTTGGCGGTGGGCTACCAAAGTCGGGTGGGTTTCGGATAAGGCATAAAAAATCACTTTGCCATCGCACAAATCAGCCAGCTCTAACGTTTGCGAATCTTGTGCGTTCAAGACGGCCGTGCCAGTCGGCAAGATCACGTCCACTTGGGTTCGGGCGACTTTATAAGTTTGTTCCGCGTCAAGAATATCGAAGGCTTGCAAGCTCTCGTGCCAAGTGACATCGGTCACCACCCCCACATCGCACTTGTCATAAGCAAGGCCTTCGCCCAATACCGTCGTGCTTGGGTTTTCAAACACAGCCGCTTGTACGGATCGGTTCATCAAAATACGCTGTCCGGCTTCCCAATGGGTGCTGTCGCGAGCGTCAACGCGTCGGCTGTCAAGGTACAAGCCCTCGCTACACGCTAAGCCGACATGGTTGCCACTGATGTGCACCAACCAAGCCACCAATCGAGAAATACGGCCCGTGTTGCGCGTTCCTGTGACGCCGATGATGGGGATACGCCCTGTAGTTTGGGGTTCAAATAAATGCGCTAGGATGGCTTTGCCCACCGGTTGGCCATTGCCGTTCGATGGCTTGATGTGCGATAGCAAGGCTGGGCTGGCGTTGACTTCAATCACTGCGCCTTGCTGGGCTTTGAGCGGCTTAGCGCAGTCTTCCAAGACCATGTCGACCCCGGCAATATCCAAGCCAACAACGCGGGCTGCCAAAGCGGCGGCCGCAGCAATGCTTGGGTGCAGTTGGTCAGTGACGTCTAAGGCGACATTGCCGTTGCGTTGAATCAATACTTTTTGGTCTTTAGCAGGAATGCTGTCAGGCGTGAGGCCGACCCGCTCGAGCTCGAGCAAAACTTCAGCGCTGTTACTAGGCAGTATTTGGTTCAAAGGAGAATCTTCACCTCGACCCCGACGCGGATCGCAGTTGATTTGTTGGTCCGCCAGGACGTCAATATTGGATATTCCGTCTCCAACTACATGCAAGCTGTCGCCTTTGGCAGCGGCAATGACCTGTTTACCTACGACCAAAAGGCGGTGTTCGTCACCTGCAATAAATTTCTCCACAATGACGCTGCCCCCGCCCTTGCGGTGGGCTAACTCGTAAGCCGCTTTGACTTCGCCTTCTTGATGCAAGTCCAGCGACACCCCGCGTCCGTGGTTTCCGTCATAGGGTTTGAGCGCCACGGGAAAGCCTACGCTTTGTGCTGCCTCCCAAGCGGCTTGCGCGCTTTTGACCAACTCTCCTTCAGGCACCGGAACCCCGCAGGCCTTGAGCAAGGATTTCGTGAGGTCTTTGTCGCTGGCAATTTCTTCCGCAATCGCGCTGGTTTGGTCCGTCTCAGCGGTCCAAATTCGCCGTTGGGCGCTTCCATAACCGAGCTGCACCAAGTTGCCCTCGGTCAGGCGGATATGGGGAATATGGCGGTCGGTGGCGGCGTCCACAATGTGCGCGGTGCTGGGGCCCAGGCACAAAGAATCCACCATGTCAGCTAAATGTTCTTGGGCGGCTTTTAAATCAAAAGGCGTGTCGTTGATCGCAGCGACCAGCAAATCGCGACCGGCTTGCATCGCTGCCCGCCCGACTTGCTCTTGGCGGGTGCGAAAGGCCACTTTGTACACCCCGCGCTGCGAAGTTTGGCGGGCTTTACCAAAACTGGTTTGCATGCCCGCTAAATTTTGAAGCTCTAAGGTGACGTGCTCCAAAATATGGGCCGCCCACGTGCCTTCGCGCAAACGCTCTAAAAAACCACCGCGAACGCCCGGACTGCATTTGTGCTCGATCAGCCCTGGCAACCACGTGGTGAGGCGGTCGTAAAAACCAGTCAGGGTGTTGGAAGGGAAATCTTCTAAAGTGCCAATATCAACCCAAGCCTCAATAACCGGGCGGTAGGTCCAAATATTGGGTCCGCGCAGGTAAGTGACCCGCAAAATAGCAATGTTTTTCTGGCTCGTCATGAAGAGAGATGGACTCGGCAGTCCACCAGGGTTGGTCTTGGTGCGTTGTGTATTCTCGCTCAAGCGAGGGTTTGCCCTTAAGCGGGCGCCTGACTCAGGCATAGTATCGGCTGTGAGACTGCCGTTGGCCTGACAATTCAAGGTGTGTCTTTCAGCTGCATTTATATAAAAATTACGGATATCCATGACCATTGAAGTCCCTGTTGCCTTGTCTTTTTCTGGTGATTTGCCCCCCCATTGGCAAACCCAGGCAATGTCGCAACTCCAAGCCCATGAGAACGTGTGGGCGGCCTTGGAGGTTGACTTAGACACGCGTTTGCACTTTGTCAAAGGCTTGGTTCTGGCAACCAATCAGCGTTTATTAAGCTTTTCGCCCGAGGATTCGCAGTGGCGCAGTTGGGACTACCGCAGTGGTTTGGTGTTGCAACACCACGACCACGCCGGCGTAGGACATTTGGAATTACTCGACGCCAGCGGCCTGCTTTACCACTGGCGCTTTACCTTGGGCCAAAATTTACACGCTCTGCGCTTGGTGGATCAATTCCTTGCGCACAACGAAAGCGTCCACAGTGGCTACGCTTTAGCCCCCGTGCTGAACTCGGTGTGCCCGAGTTGCAAGGCCCCTTTAGAGGCTGATGCAGAAGAGTGCCCTGTCTGTACCAAAGTCATCCACACCCCGCCGTCCACCTGGACGCTGCTGCGCTTGTGGCGCTTTGCCCAACCTTACCGAGGTCAGTTATTGGCCGGTTTTGCCCTCATGCTCTTGGGAACCGCAGCCAGCCAAGTTCCGCCTTATCTGACGATTCCTTTGGTTGATGAAGTACTGATTCCCTTTCAAAACGGGCAGCATATTGAACCCACCACCATTGCGTGGTACCTCTCGGGCCTCTTAGGCTCTGGCCTGTTGGCGTGGGGTTTGAGTTGGGCTAAAACCTATATCTTGGCGCTGGCCTCGGAGCGCATTGCGGCCGACTTGCGCACCACCACGTACGAGCATCTGCTGCGCTTGTCGCTCGAATATTTTGGCGGCAAGCGCACCGGTGATTTACTGTCTCGCGTGGGCAGCGAAAGCGACCGCATCGCGGTGTATTTGTCCTTGCACCTCACCGACTTCGCCAGCGATGTGGTGATGATTTTGATGACGGCCGTGATTCTGTTTTCAATGAACCCGTGGCTGGCCTTGATCACCTTGGTGCCGCTACCTTTTATCGGTTGGATGATTCACTTTGTGCGTTACCGCTTGCAAACTGGTTTTGAAAAAATTGATCGCGTGTGGGGCGAGGTCACCAACGTCTTGGCCGACACTATCCCAGGTATTCGCGTCGTTAAAGCCTTTGCCCAAGAGCAGCGTGAGGCCAAGCGCTTTCGCGATGCCAACCAACATAACTTGCTCGTCAATGACCGGATCAACAGAATTTGGTCGCTGTTTTCGCCCAGTGTGTCTTTGCTCACGGAAATTGGTCTCTTGGTGGTTTGGGGGTTTGGTATTTGGCAGGTCGCTAACGACCAGATCACGGTTGGTATGTTGCTCGCTGCGATTGCCTATATCGGGCGGTTTTATGGCCGTCTGGATTCGATGAGTCGCATCGTCTCGATGACTCAAAAATCAGCCTCGGCGGCCAAGCGTATTTTTGATATCTTGGACCATGTCTCCAGCGTTCCCGAGCCCGCGCAACCCGTGCCCATGGGCAAAGTCCAAGGCCGCATTGAGATTCGCGACGTGGGATTTCGTTACGGCAATCGGGAAGTCAACCGGGGTATTAACCTGAATATCGCCCCCGGAGAAATGATTGGTTTGGTTGGCCACAGCGGGTCTGGAAAAAGCACCTTGGTGAATTTAATTTGCCGCTTTTACGATGTGTCTGAGGGCTCTATTCGGGTCGATGGAGTGGATATTCGTTCCTATGCGATTTCAGACTACCGGCAAAACATCGGTTTGGTTTTACAAGAGCCCTTTTTGTTTTTTGGAACCATTGCAGACAACATCGCTTATGGCAAACCGCACGCCAGCCGAGCGGAGATCATGGCCGCTGCGCGAGCTGCCCATGCGCATGAATTTATTTTGCGACTGCCCCAAGGCTATGACTCGATGGTCGGTGAACGCGGTCAAGGCTTATCCGGCGGCGAGCGCCAGCGTATCTCCATTGCCCGCGCTTTGCTGATTGATCCGCGTATTTTGATTTTGGATGAAGCAACGTCATCGGTGGATTCCGAAACCGAAAAGGAAATTCAAAAGGCCTTAGAGAACCTGGTTCAAGGCCGCACCACCATCGCCATCGCCCACCGCCTCTCGACCTTGCACCGCGCCGACCGCTTGGTGGTGTTAGACCGCGGCAAGGTCGTAGAAGAGGGTTCGCACGATGTCTTGATGGCCGCAGAAGGCGCTTACTTCAAGCTCTACCAAGCCCAAGCGCGTAATGCTGAACAAGGCATCGACGCTGTCACAAGGAGCGAAGCATGAACTTCACACTCGAGCGCAACGCGTTTGGCAAACTGATTTTGAGTAATGCCCATGGGGACCGTTTTGAAGGCGTCGTACCGGTTCGCACTTTCCCTATCCAAGCCCCGGAAGAAGGCATTTCCTTGGTCAGCCTTGACGGCCACGAAGTCGGCTGGCTAAACCACCTCAGCGACGCAACGCCCCAAGCGCAGCAGATGATTCGTACAGCTTTAGAGCAGCGCGAATTTATGCCAGTGATTGAGCGAATCGTCTCGGTGACCAGTTTTTCAACGCCTTGTACCTGGTCAGTGCAAACCGACCGCGGCGTGACGGAATTCGTATTGCGCGGCGATGAAGACATTCGCCGCGTAGGCATCGATCACAGCCTGTTGATCGCCGATACCCATGGCATTCAGTACTTGGTTCGCGATCAGTTTGCTTTGGATGCGGCGAGCAAGAAAATATTGGATCGGTTTTTGTAAGCTTGGAATAGATTTTTGCGTTATTTGAAGTAATTTAAATCTACCATGCGTTCACCAAAACCATTTAGTGGTTTATTTCAAATTCCAACAATCGTAATCTTTCAATGATGAGATGAAAAGAAGGGGGATCGCCAACAAACATTCCTGCACTGATCATGCGTTGGAAATCTTCCGTCAAAGCGACAAGGACGATCTGGTCAGGGAGTAGACGCAGTTGGCCTATCAAACAGGCGTCATAGTTTGCGTAAGCCGTGTTGTAGAAAACTTTTTTGTGCTTCACCACATCGATCAGCAAATCCCGTCTTGTCAATGCCGTTTGCCCGATATCTCTTTCGGCAAGCATTGACAAGTCGTACCAATGGCGTGACAGACGTTCAGCATTGGGACGGAATACACCGCGCTGCGACTCGACATGCATCAACGTGGCCTTCTCCCAAAAGGTGCGCAATGGCGATAGCACGCTGACTTGAGAGCGCGGAAAAACTAGCGCAGGTACGAACTCTGCAATATCTGGGCTGACCTCGTGCACTTCATTGGGCTCAGTAATGTTGCGTCCACCAAACTCGATTAACACGCTGTTGGATATATAGTTCCCAGACACCTCTAGCACCGTGGGGTAATGAACCCGCAACTGTTCACCGTCGGCACTAACTTCGATACGGAAGCCCTTCGAGCCAAACTCGGCGGCTAGTATTTTTTCAAAATAGGGAGCCACTACTTTGTGCGAGTGATCTTGCAAAAAAAACTTCAGTCCTTCGCTAAATTTCTTTAACTGGCTCTTGGAAATGCCTTCAGTGAAAGGATCAAAAGAACGATCAAGGCCACGGTAATCGAGGGTGACATCCACATCTTCGGAGAATCGATTGATAGCACCAAATACTTTTGACAGGGATGTGCCACCCTTGAAGGCCATGGGTAAACGCCCTGGCGTGGTGAATAAAGTCTGCAATACCCAACAAACCCAAACATCCTTCTCCAAGACTGAAGGCGAACGACCAAGTTGCGGCGAAAGAGCTCGGTAAATTTGCGATTGCTCTTGGGCTTGAAGCTGCAGGAAAGATTCAGACATGCGTATTTACCGCCGAAGCTGATCGCATATACATAAACAGAGCGTCGCTCATCCACGATGGCATGGTGCTGGCCACCGATTTCAATGCATCAAATTCGGCGGCGGGTAGTTTTTCTCGTATTTTTGCGAACAGCGATGGCTTCACCTCGTGTTTGCCCACATACCAGAGCGCGGCCAATGCCACTCCGGCCGGCCGGCCGGCCAGAGCCAACTTGCGCTGACAGACGTGTTGAAGACGGATCTCCATATTGCCCAAGCGAATACGCTTAGAAGGACCAGAGGTTGAGAAGACGGCTTGTGAGGGCGTCTGCGTAGTCAGCTCGAACTGACGGGCTGCTTCCGCACCGTGGACCTGAACGATGGATTCAGTGGTTTTTGCGAGGGCTTCAGCCACCTTCATTGGTGAGGGCATTACCTTTCCAACAAAACGGTTTATCTCCGGGCGAACAAAAAGGCCACGGGTTACACGCGTGATCGAGCCCGCCTTGACCTGTCGAGACAAGGATTGGTCCACAGACGCACGTGTTCCGCAATCCAAGAACGCCGTTGGGCTGAAGGGCTCCCCGACGGGCATTTCCAAAATGCGCTGGCGAATCTGTTTGGCAGTTGAAATGGCGGAATTCATGATGGAAAATATAGCAGACTTTCTGACATTTTGCAATCAAAAAAGCTGCTATTCTCAGCGCGGAATTTGCCGGGCACTGGAACGGAGATGGCCGTAGGCATGGGCTACCCGCGCGACGACAGGCAAACAGCCTAAGCCGAGGTAGGACGAAAAACCCGTTGTATCCAACCCCCAATCGATGCATGCAAACTAACCGTAGTAATGCCCAGCAATACCACCGCAGCGCCTGCGATGAACTGGGCCTCTAACGGTTCGCCTAGCAACACGGCCCCAAGAACCACGCCGATGACCGGGGTGAGAAAGGTCAACACGCCTAAGCGCGATGCGAGGTAGTGGCGCAGCAGCCAAAACCACACCAACAAGCTCACAAAAGACATGATGAAGGTTTGGTAGGCCAGGCTGAGCCAAACCAGCGGCGTGGGCTCAAAGTGGGTTTGGCCTGTGAGAAAGGCGATAGGCAGCAGAAAGAAAAACGCGCCGCAGAGTTGGTAAAGAATGGTTTGGTTGGGGGCGGTCACAGAGAGTTGTGTGGTGCGAATCGCCACGGTGGTCGCGCCCCAGGCGGCTCCGGCAAGCAAGGCCAAAAAATCGCCCCACAAGGCAAGGACCATGGGGCTGTGGTTGTCGGCGTTGGGAACAGGCGTATCGCCCCCTAAAAACGCATAGGCCACTCCGCCAAAAGCCAGCGCCACACCGCCCCATTGGATGCGCGTGAGGCGCTCACTGGGGAGTTTGAGGTGTAAGCCAATCGCGGCAAAGACCGGAGAGGTATAGAGAAATACCAAGGTGTGTCCTGCGCTGGTAAAGCGCAACGCTTCGGCGACGAGCAAATACTCTAAGGCGAACAAAGCGGCTATGACTGCGCCAGCTTTCCATGCCCGCCAATCAAAGCGTTCTTTGCGCCACACCATCAACCCCGCAACCAAGACCAAAGCCACGCCCGAGCGCAGGGCAATTTGAAGCATGGGTGCCATCTGATCGCCGACGGCTTTGATGGCAATTTGCTGCAAGCTCCAAATAACGCAGAGCATCAGCATGAGCGCGCTGGAAAGACCGTCTAGGTTTTTTCTTTCATTCAAAGCGCTAGATTTCCAGGTTGTCAATCAAGCGCGTGGTGCCTAAGCGTGCGGCAGCTAAAAACACCAGCGCATCACCGGCGTGGGGTTTTTGTAAATCGCTTTGGCGTCTTGCAACAACGTAGTCAGGCAGCCAGCCTTGGCGGCGCAGGCTTTGCATAGCGTCTTCTTCTAGGCTGGCGAAATCGGTATTTCCATTGCGTACCGCTTCGGCCAGCTTTGCCAGTGCAGCGTGCAGCTGCGGGGCTTGTTCGCGCTCGGCTGGGCTGAGGTAACTGTTGCGCGAAGAAAGCGCCAAACCTTCGGGGCTGCGCAGTGTCTCTCCGCCCAAGACATTCACCGGCAAATTAAATTGCTGCACCATTTGGCGAATCACCATCAGCTGTTGGTAGTCTTTTTTTCCAAAGACGGCGGTACGGGCGTAGGTACAAGACAGCAACTTCAACACTACCGTGCAAACGCCTTTGAAAAACCCCGGGCGAAATTCACCTTCGAGAATATCAGCGAGCAGGTCAGGAGGCGCGACCGTAAAACCCTGGTTTTGGGGGAAAAGTTCTTTTTCAGATGGCGCAAAAACAAGGTCGCAACCGGCAGCTTTGAGCTTGTCGCAGTCGGCCGCTAAGGTGCGGGGGTAGGTGTCAAAGTCGTCGTTGGGCCCAAACTGCAAGCGGTTCACAAAAATGGTGGCAACCGTGATGTCGCCCAAAGGTTTGGCTTGTTGCACCAATGCCAAATGGCCATCGTGCAAGTTGCCCATCGTAGGAACCACGGCGGGGTGGTGAAAGGGGGCTAGTGCGCTTTGGAGGTCGGCAAGGGTGTGAACGAGTTGCATGGATTGCGAAGAGTTACCAAGCGTGAGTGGCATCCACCGGGAAGCTGCCATTTTTGACTGCGGCCACATAAGCTTCCATAGCGCCGCGTATGGAGTGGGAGTCGTCCATAAAGTTACGAACAAACTTGGGCATCTTGCCTAAATTCACGCCCAAAAGATCATGCAAGACCAAGACCTGCCCGGCCGTTCCGTTGCCTGCGCCGATGCCAATGGTGGGGCAATGGGTGAGTTCTTTTGTAAGTTCGCGGGAAAGCTCCGCGGGAACCATTTCAAGTACCAGCATCGACGCGCCTGCGTCTTGAAGTTCGTGGGCTTGTTTTTTAAGGAGCTCGGCGCTGGCGCCAGTTTTACCTTGAACGCGGTAGCCGCCCAAGGCGTGAACGGTTTGCGGCGTGAGTCCCAGATGGGCGCACACCGGAATGCCCCGTTCCACCAAAAAGCGCACGGTCTCCGTGGTCCAACCGCCGCCTTCGAGCTTAATCATATGGGCACCGGCTTGGGTCAGCACCGAGGCGCTTCGCAGGGCTTGTTCTTTAGATTCTTGGTAGGTCCCAAAAGGTAAATCAGCAATCACCCATGCGGTTCCCTGGGCGCGGTGAATTCCCCGCGCAACGCTTCGGGTGTGGTAGCGCATATCATCGAGAGTGACGCCGACGGTGCTGTGCAAGCCTTGGCACACCATGCCCAAGGAGTCGCCAATCAAAATACATTCCACGCCAGCGGCGTCGGCTACGGCGGCAAAGGTTGCGTCATAGGCAGTCATCACCGTTATTTTTTCACCACGGCTGTGCATCTCTAAAAGCCGGGGCAAGCTAATGGGTTTGCGGTTGGCCAGCGGGGACGCGGGGGGCAGGGTGCCGTAGGGCGTTCCTGCGAGCTGGGCGGCGGCAAGATCAGCGGGGCTAGGGTGAACAGTGGCCATGGTGGGACGCTTCTTTCCTAAAGGTGGCAATTAGCTCGGAGCATAGGCCAAACGCACATAAATGGGGGCAAAAGCTTCGGCTTGGGTAATTTCAACCAGCGTTTCTTTGGCGAGTTCAAGCAAGGCGATAAAGGTCACGACCAAAACGGGAACGCCGCTGGCGGGGTCAAACAAATCTTCAAAACCGACAAAGCGACGGCCTTGGAGTTTTTTCAGCACCATGCTCATGTGCTCGCGCACTGAGAGTTCTTCGCGGCTGATTTTGTGGTGTTGAATGAGTTTGGCGCGTTGCAAAATCCCAGCCCACGCCTCTTTAAGGTCAACCACCGCCACATCCGGAAAGCGCGGTTGCAGGCTTTGCTCAATAAAAACAGTGGCTTTCAGGAAATCTCGCCCAAACTGTGGAATCGCGTTCAGCCGCGTGGACGCTAATTTCATTTGCTCATATTCAAGCAATCGGCGCACCAACTCGGCCCGGGGATCTTCCACTTCTTCGCCATCGACGCTCTTTTTAGGTGGCAACAACATGCGCGATTTAATCTCGATGAGCATGGCGGCCATGAGCAAATACTCGGCAGCTAATTCCAGATTGCGCTTGCGAATTTCATCGACATACACCAAGTACTGCTTGGTGACGCTAAGCATCGGGATATCCAGAATATTGAAGTTTTGCTTGCGAATAAGGTAGAGCAAAAAATCCAGTGGGCCTTCAAAAGCCTCTAAAAAAACCTCCAGCGCGTCGGGCGGAATGTACAAATCGTTGGGCATAGCAAACAAAGGTTCGCCATACAGCCGCGCGACTGCAACGTGATCGACCACAAGTGGCATGTCTTGCGACACAACGCTGTTTTCCACGGGAGCTTCAGTCCGAATGGGTTTGGTACACGTAAGGTTGCTGGGCCTCTTTGCCGCTCTTAAAGCCTTTTTGGGCTTGGGCGTCAATGGTTTTGTCCCATAAAAGCGCCCGTCCAGCCCGTTGTTCGGCTTCTAAGGACGGCTTGGACGCCTTGAGTTGGTCGATAAAAAGGCTGGCTTCGGAATGGTAATCAGGGCGGCGAAAGAGTGACATAGAGAATCCTTGTTGCAGATGATTTTACTGGCTGGGCCCAAGGGTATCGAAAAAAGCACCAAAAACGCCAGCCCACTGCCGCTATGCTAGCGGCCCTATGACGCATTTTGATTTTTCTCCTGAAGCGATTAACGCCTTGGCGCACTCCGATGTGGCCCGGGCGCTGGCTGAAGATGTAGGCGGCGGCGACCTGACTGCGGCCTTGATTGACCCCAAGCGCCGCGCCCGCGCCCGCATTGTGGTGCGGGAGGCAGCGGTTTTATGTGGCAGCGCGTGGGCGGCTGCGGCGGTCTTGGCCTTGGACCCGTCTGCGGTTTTGACGTGGCATATCAAAGAGGGTGAGCGTACCGTGGCCGACCAAGTGGTTTTGGAAATAGAAGGCCAAGCTCAGGCCTTACTGACTGCCGAGCGAGCGGCGCTCAACTTTTTACAACTCCTAAGCGCAGTCGCGACCCAAACCGATGTGTTTGTTCAAGCCGTTGCCAGCGTGCCCGGCAACCGCGCTGCGATTGTGGACACACGCAAAACCATTCCGGGTTTGCGCCTTGCGCAAAAATACGCTGTTCGCACGGGCGGCGGAACCAACCACCGCATTGGGCTTTACGACGCGGTATTGATAAAAGAAAACCACATCGCCGCAGCCGGCGGAGTGAAAGCGGCGTTGATCCAAGCCCAAAAAACCACGGCCGCCAAAGGGGCGACGTTTATTGAGATTGAAGTCGAGACCTTGGCGCAATTGGAAGAAGCTTTAAACGCCGGCGCTCGCATGGTCTTGCTTGACAATATGGATTTGGATACTTTGCGCCAAGCGGTGGCGTTGAATTTGGGACGCGCTGTTTTAGAAGTCTCAGGCGGTGTGAGCTTGAAAACGGTGCGCGAGATCGCAGCGACTGGCGTGGACCGAATTTCGATTGGCGCACTGACCAAAGATGTCCGTGCGACTGATTTTTCTATGCGTTTTGAGGAACTCTGATGTCACTGGATAGTCCCCACGGTTCTGGCGTGATTGACGTTGAATACGAGCAGCCGGCTTGTAGTACCCGCCACGCGTGGGCCCGCGTTCCGGTGGAGCCGAGCCCGACCGAGCGCGAGGCGTTAAAAGAAAAAATCGCCCGCTTACTGAAAGAAAAAAATGCGGTCATGGTGTCGCATTACTACGTTCACCCGGATTTGCAAGACTTAGCCGAGGCCACCGGCGGTTTGGTCAGTGACTCCTTAGAAATGGCCCGCTTTGGCCACGCCCATTCCGCCCAAACACTCGTGGTCTCTGGCGTGCGGTTTATGGGGGAAACCGCAAAAATACTCAGCCCTGAAAAGCAGGTGTTGATGCCTGATTTAGATGCTACGTGTTCCCTCGATTTGGGTTGCCCCATCGACGCATTCAATGCCTTTTGTGATGCGCACCCAGACCGTGTGGTGGTGGTCTATGCCAATACCAGTGCCGCCGTCAAGGCCCGGGCTGATTGGGTTGTCACCTCAAGTTGTGCGCTAGACATTGTGGGAGCGCTGCACGCCGCAGGCCAAAAAATCCTGTGGGCACCTGACAAACATTTGGGCGGGTATATCGCCAAAGAAACCGGCGCAGACATGGTGTGCTGGCAGGGCGCATGTATCGTGCACGACGAATTCAAAGCCTTTGAGCTCCAAGCGCTTAAAGCAGAACACCCCGATGCTTTGGTGCTCGTCCACCCAGAATCACCCGCCGAAGTGGTGGCCTTGGCTGACGCGGTGGGATCGACCTCGGGCATTTTGAAAGCAGCACAAACGTCAAGCGCATCCACTTTTATCGTCGCTACCGACAGCGGTATGTTGCACAAACTGCGTACCCTCAATCCTTTGAAAACCTTCATCGAAGCGCCGACCGCAGGCAACAGCGCGACCTGTAAAAGCTGCGCCCAATGCCCGTGGATGGCGATGAATGGTTTGGCCGATGTGGCTCGCGTTTTGGAATCAGGGGCCAATGCGATTTGGGTTGATCCCGCTTTGGGCTTGCGTGCGCGTAAGCCGATTGACCGGATGCTGGCTTTTACTGCGGCCCTCAAAAATGGCCAACCTACTGGCGGTTTGGTTCCGCACCTCGGGGCGGCTTGATGGCAGCAGCGGCAAGCGCATTCACTGCGCTGCTTGACTTTTCTGATCCGACAAACGCTGACGCGCCGCGTCTGCGCT
Organism: Bordetella parapertussis; assembly: GCA_945888535.1. Lineage (GTDB taxonomy): Bacteria > Pseudomonadota > Gammaproteobacteria > Burkholderiales > Burkholderiaceae_C > Allorhodoferax > Allorhodoferax parapertussis_A. The sequence goes on along the minus strand of CAMDAN010000037.1, from coordinate 1,792 downwards.
ATGCGTTTGCAAACCCGCGTGAGATTTTGCAAGCCCATACCTTGGACCAGGTTCGCGGCGTGTTGGATGCCGTGCAGTCGCATGCTGCCCAGGGGCGTTGGTGTGTGGGTTATGTCAGCTACGAAGCTGCGCCTGCGTTTGATACGGCGTTTGTGGTACATGCGAGTAACGGACCGCTGGCGTGGTTTGGCGTGTTTGATGATGCGTTGCCGTGGCCTGATGCGCTGTGTTCGCACGAAGTGCGCGTGGATTGGCAGGCCTTGATGCCGCGTGCGGCTTTTGATGCCGACATGCAAACGCTGCATGAAGCGATTGCGCAGGGCGAGATGTACCAAGTGAACTTCACCACGCAAATGCAGGGCCAGTTGAGCCACGCCCCTGGTGTGGATTCCAACCGCGCCGCCTTGTCTCTTTTCGCAGCACTCCAGCGGGCCCAACCCAAGGGTTACGCCGCGTTTATAGATACCGGTGACAGCGGGCAGGTTTTGTCAGTTTCACCGGAGTTATTTTTCGACTGGCAGGCGCCAACGATTTTGGCCCGCCCCATGAAGGGCACAGCACGGCGCGGCGATACACCGCAAGAGGACGAAGCCTTGGCCCAAGGCCTGCGCAGCTCCGCCAAAGAGCGCTCAGAAAACGTGATGATTGTGGACCTGTTGCGCAACGATATGTCGCGTGTTGCCGAACCCTTTAGTGTGAAAGTTCCATCCCTCTTTCGCACGCAGGCGTTGCCAACGGTGTGGCAAATGACCTCGGATGTGCAAGCAACAACCCGCCCAGGGACAACTTTGGTGGATGTGTTTTCGGCCTTGTTTCCTTGCGGCTCCGTGACCGGGGCACCCAAGGTTCAGGCTATGCAGATGATTCACCAATTAGAACCTCAGGCTCGCGGTGTTTACTGCGGCGCTTTGGGTTTGGTTGCGCCCGGCGGCCGGGCGATTTTTAACGTTCCTATTCGCACAGTCACTTTGCAAGGCCAAAACGCGCAATGCGGCATTGGCAGCGGGATCACCGCGGATGCCACAGCGCAGGGAGAGTGGCAAGAGTGGGAATACAAGCAGGCGTTTGTTCAACGCGCAAGCCAAGCGTTTTCTTTGTTGGAAACCTTGGCGCTGGAAGACGGCATCGTGCGCCACCGCGCCGCCCACCTTGCCCGGATGCAAGCGGCCGCTGCCCATTTCGCAGTGCCTTGGGACGCCAGCCGCGTTGAAGCCGCCCTTGAGGTACTTACGAATTCGCACCCAAGCGAACTGTGGCGAGTGCGTTTGCTGCTGGATTCGCAAGGCCAACCCCAGGCGCAGGCTTTTGCTTTGGAGCCCAACCCCGATTTCGTTCGCTTGGAACTGGCAACGCAGCCGATCCTAGAAGCGCACTCCGAATTTGTTCGCTTTAAGACTACGCGGCGTGCTCACTACGATGCTTTTGCGCCTACCGACCCCAGCGTTTTCGATACGATTTTGTGGAACAGCGCCGGTGAGATCACCGAGGGCACGCGCGGTAACTTGGCGTTTTGTATCGAGGGCCGATGGATCACGCCGCCCTTGGCCTGTGGCCTCTTGGGCGGCATTGGTCGAGCCGAGGCGTTGAAGTCGGGGCGTGTCGCCGAAGGTGTGGTTCGCTTGGCTGATTTAGATCGGGTAACGGAGATGGCTTTTATCAATAGCCTGCGGGGCTGGTTGCCAGTAAGCAAAAGACCTTGAAGGGTTTCGATTCATACCTGTAGGTCTGTATTTCCTACCAAACTGCAGTGTTAAATCAAGCGGAGCAAGATGCTCGTTGTTAACTTTATCAG
>CAMDAN010000036.1 GCA_945888535.1 Bordetella parapertussis | reverse complement strand
ATTTTGATTTCACTGAGGCGCGGTTTGGCAGACGCTCTTTTCCAATAGTCTTCGGTGTTTTTAAACCCATGCAGCGGCGCCGTAAAGACGTTATCAAAATCATACAAGTCTCGTGCATCGTCCATTGCAGCTTTAGCGAATAGCCCTGGAAATTGTTTCAGTTTCAGCAGCGCCTTAGGTCGCATCGTTTTCAAAAACATGCGCGTGTAAACGTGCCGATTGAACCCTTTGCCTATTGCCATTCCACTGGCAGCTAAATCAATCGGGGAGCACACGACTGCGACCGCGCTCACCGTTTGTTTTGCTGACTCACCCGCTTCTTGGGCCCAACGCAATAAGGCATTGCCGCCCAAAGAGATACCGACGCAGAAGATGGGGCCTGTTCGGGTACTACGAATTCTTTTAAGGATCCAGTCAATTTCTTCAAAATCACCCGAGTGGTATGCCCGCGGAGCCAGGTTGATTTCACCACTGCACCCTCTGAAGTGAACCACGACATACGCCAGCCCGTTTAACCGGCAATAGCTGGCAAACGCCAGGGCGTAATGGCTTTGCGAGGTGCCTTCCAGTCCATGAAACAAGACCACCAAAGGTTTATCGCTTGGGGATTCATCTGCGAGCCAATCGAGATCAATGAAGTCGGCGTCCGGGGTCGTCCAGCGCTCGCGGCGGTACACGGGCGCAGCACCCACGAAGGTTTGGGCGACTCGCGCGGCGTATATGGTTTGTAAATTCCCCCCTGGTAACCAAGCGGGTGGCGTGTATTTCATGGGTATTTTTTCTATTTGGAGATTATCCTACCCACAAAAACAAAAACCGCCGGAGTGGCGGTTCTTGTTCTAAAGGCATCGAATGCCTGGAAGTCTTAGCGCTTATGTTGGAAGCGTCGCAACGCTGCAATTTGGGCGACCAAGGTAGAAAGCTCAGACTGGGCGATGGCCAAATCGATTTCGCTTTTAGCATTTTTCAAAGCTTCTTGGGCCAAAGCCCGTGCTTCATTGGCTTTTTCTTCGTCCAGGTCTTTACCCCGAATAGCGGTATCAGAAAGAACCGTAACGCAGTTAGGTTGCACTTCAATAATGCCACCAGCTACGAACACGAACTCTTCACTGCCGTCGGCCTTTTGAATGCGCACTGATCCGGGTTTGATACGCGTAATCAGCGGCGTGTGGCGCGGATAAATTCCCAGCTCGCCCGACTCTCCGGGAACAGCCACAAAACGCGCCTCCCCAGAGAAGATGGACTCTTCAGCACTGACCACATCAACGCGGATGGTGTTCATGGCTTAGACCTTTTTGGCTTTTTCGAACGCTTCGTCAATGGTACCGACCATGTAGAACGCTTGCTCTGGCAAGTGATCGCACTCACCGGCTACGATCATCTTGAAGCCACGGATGGTTTCAGCCAAGGAAACGTACTTACCAGGCGAGCCGGTAAACACTTCAGCGACGTGGAAGGGCTGTGACAAGAAGCGCTGGATCTTACGGGCACGGGCAACAGTCAATTTATCTTCAGGAGCCAATTCGTCCATACCCAAAATCGCAATAATGTCGCGCAATTCTTTATAGCGTTGCAGTGTTCCCTGAACAGCGCGGGCTGTTTCGTAATGGTCCACACCCACCACCAACGGATCCAACTGGCGGCTGGTGGAGTCCAAAGGATCCACAGCAGGATAGATACCCAAGGACGCGATATCACGAGACAACACCACAGTGGAGTCCAAGTGAGCAAAAGTAGTTGCTGGAGACGGGTCAGTCAAGTCATCGGCTGGCACGTAAACGGCCTGGATGGAAGTGATGGAGCCCACTTTGGTAGAGGTAATACGCTCTTGCAAACGGCCCATTTCTTCGGCCAATGTAGGCTGGTAACCCACCGCTGAAGGCATACGACCGAGCAAAGCGGACACTTCGGTTCCGGCCAATGTGTAGCGATAGATGTTGTCCACGAAGAACAAAACGTCTTTGCCTTCGTCACGGAAGGATTCGGCAATGGTCAAACCAGTCAAGGCCACGCGCAAACGGTTGCCTGGAGGCTCATTCATCTGACCGTAGACCATGGCCACTTTGGATTCTTCCAAGTGCTCCAAGTTCACGACGCCAGAATCAGCCATCTCGTGGTAGAAGTCGTTACCTTCACGGGTACGCTCACCCACACCAGCAAACACGGACAAGCCGCTGTGCGCCTTGGCGATGTTGTTGATGAGTTCCATCATGTTCACTGTCTTGCCCACACCAGCGCCGCCGAACAAGCCGACCTTACCGCCTTTAGCAAACGGGCAAACCAAGTCAATCACCTTGATACCGGTCTCAAGCAATTCTTGCGAAGGGCTCAACTCATCGTATGTTGGGGCCTTGCGGTGAATCGACATTTCCAATGTGGCGTTGACGGGGCCGCGCTCGTCAATAGGTGCGCCCAACACGTCCATGATTCGGCCCAGTGTGGCTTTACCCACGGGGACCATGATGGGCTTTTCGGTGTTAGTCACGATCATGCCTCGGCGCAAACCGTCAGATGATCCCAGCGCAATGGTACGAACGATGCCGTCACCGAGCTGCTGCTGAACTTCCAGCGTCAGAGTTGAGCCGTCCATTTTGAGGGCGTCATAAATCCCGGGCATCTTGTCGCGCGGAAACTCCACGTCAACCACCGCACCAATACACTGAACAATTTTTCCCTGAACTTGGGAGTTAGCTTGAGCCATTTTTCGCTCCAAAAATAAAATCTTGAACTAGAACTTTTACAGACCTGTACTTAGCGGATTAAACCGCCGCTGCACCGGCCACAATTTCTGACAACTCTTTTGTAATCGCTGCTTGGCGGGTCTTGTTGTAAATCAACTTGAGCTCGCCAATCACGCTTCCAGCGTTGTCGGTTGCCGCTTTCATAGCGACCATACGTGCCGATTGCTCGGATGCCATATTCTCTGCAACCGCTTGGTAGACCAAAGCCTCCACATAGCGGTTTAATAAGTCATTGATAACCGATTGCGCATCTGGTTCATAGATGTAATCCCATCCATGCGACCCATGCGCCTTGGCATCGCTTTCCATTTGCTCAGCAGACAAAGGCAAAAGCTGTTGAATCACAGGCTCTTGCTTCATCGTGTTGATAAATTTGGTGTAGCAAAGATAGACCGCATTCACTTTGCCTTGCGTATACGCATCAAGCAAAACTTTGACCGGTCCGATCAGCTTTTCTAGATGCGGCGTATCACCCAACTGCGTAACCTGAGCGATCACAGGAGCGCCCGATCGGTTTAAAAAGCCCAAGCCTTTGTTACCGATGGCCACTGATTGGGCAGTCACACCAGCCCCTTGCAATTCACGTATCTTTGCAGTCACGCCGCGCAAGATGTTGGTGTTCATGCCACCACACAAACCTTTGTCCGTCGTTACCACCACAAAGCCCGCAGATTTTGCATCGTTGGTACGCATAAATGCGTGGGTGTACTCTGGGTTGGCTTGTCCCAAATGGGATGCGATGGCGCAAATTTTTTCGCTGTAGGGGCGAGCCGCACGCATCCGTTCTTGCGCTTTGCGCATTTTGGATGCGGCGACCATCTCCATGGCTTTGGTGATCTTCTTGGTGTTTTCCACCGATTTGATCTTGCCGCGTATTTCCTTACCTGCTGCCATATGCTGCTCCTCGCTTTACGCGAAGGTCTTTTTGAAGGCCGTGATTGCGGTGTTCAATTCAGCCTCGGCATCCTTGTCCATCGCTTTATCGGCTTCTAACTTGGCCAACAATGCTGCGTGCTTGTCTTTAAGGTAGGCGTGCAAGCCGCTCTCGAAAGACAGGACTTTCTTAACTTCAACATCGTCCATAAAGCCTTTGTTGACAGCAAACAAAGTGGCTCCCATCAAACTGATCGTCAGCGGGCTGTACTGGGCTTGCTTGAGCAACTCAGTGACGCGAGCGCCACGGTCCAATTGCTTGCGAGTGGCTTCATCCAAATCGGATGCGAACTGCGCAAACGCAGCCAATTCACGGTACTGGGCCAAGTCGGTACGGATACCACCGGACAAGTTTTTCACCAATTTCGTTTGAGCGGCACCACCGACGCGAGACACCGAGATACCGGCGTTAATCGCTGGGCGGATACCTGCGTTAAACAAGGAGGTTTCCAAGAAGATCTGGCCGTCAGTGATCGAAATCACGTTGGTTGGAACGAAAGCAGACACGTCGCCAGCCTGGGTTTCAATGATGGGCAGAGCCGTCAATGAACCTGTTTTGCCTTTAACCGCACCTTTGGTGAAGTCTTCAACGTATTTGGCATTCACTCGGGCAGCGCGCTCAAGCAAACGGCTGTGGAGATAGAACACGTCGCCAGGGTAGGCTTCACGGCCTGGTGGGCGGCGCAAAAGCAATGACACTTGGCGGTACGCAACAGCTTGCTTAGACAAGTCGTCATACACGATCAACGCGTCTTCACCGCGGTCACGGAAGTATTCGCCCATCGTGCAGCCCGAATAGGCCGAGACGAACTGCATCGCAGCCGATTCTGAAGCGGTAGCGGCAACCACGATGGTGTACTCCATTGCGCCGGCTTGCTCTAGAGCGCGAACCACGTTCTTAACGGACGAGGCTTTTTGACCAATGGCTACATAAACGCAAGTGACGCCTTGGCCTCTTTGGTTGATGATGGCGTCAATCGCGACCGCTGTTTTACCGGTTTGGCGGTCACCAATGATCAATTCACGTTGTCCGCGGCCCACAGGAACCATGGAGTCAATGGACTTCAGGCCGGTTTGCATCGGCTGGCTCACCGACTCACGGGCGATCACGCCTGGAGCGACTTTTTCAATCACGTCGGTCATCTTGGCGTTAATGGGGCCTTTGCCGTCAATAGGCTGGCCTAACGCGTTAACAACACGTCCTTTGAGCTCAGGGCCCACAGGAACTTCCAAAATACGACCGGTACATTTAACCGTGTCGCCTTCAGAGATATGTTCGTACTCACCCAAAATCACGGAGCCGACAGAGTCGCGTTCCAGATTCAGAGCCAAACCGTAGGTGGGCAAACCATCGCTACCGGCTGGGAATTCAAGCATCTCGCCCTGCATCACATCGGACAAACCGTGGATGCGGCAAATACCGTCGGTTACGGAAACAACCGTACCTTGATTGCGGATGTCTGCTTTTGCGGACAAGCCTTCAATACGGCTCTTAATCAGTTCAGAAATTTCTGCTGGATTGAGTTGCATGACTCTTTCCTTCTTTCTTTAGTTGGGCTCACAACAAGAGGCAAATGCCTCAAGCAGTAAGAGCCACTTTCATTTGTTCCAGACGCGACTTGACGGATGTGTCAAGAACCTCGTCCCCCACCACTACACGAATGCCACCGATAAGTTCCGGCTGCAACTCGACTGAAAAATTGAGTTTGCGAGCAAAGCGCTTTTCAATGGTTTGCGCAACTTGGTCTACCGCTGCGGAGTCCATTGGAAACGCGCTGAAAATCGTTGCATCAGAAGAGCCGCTACGCGCATTGACCAATCGCTTGAATTGCAAGGCAATTTCAGGCAACGCATTCAACCGCCCGTTCTCAATCACTAAACGAAGAAAGTTCTTCGCGTGGTCATCAAGAGCCGTTTTGACAACACCAGTGACGACTGAAAATACTTCCGTATCAGTCGCCTTGGGATTTTCTGCAAACTGCTGAAGATCAGAGTTTTCAGCAACCGCTGCCAACTCCGACACCCAAGCTACAGCGCCATTGAGATCAGAGGCCGAAGCCTTAAAAAGAGCCTCTGCGTAAGGGCGAGCGATAGTGGCAAGTTCAGCCATAGCGTCCTCTTACAACTCGGTTTTCAAACGGCTGAGCAGGTCGGCATGAACACTGGCATTGACTTCTTTGCGAAGGATTTGCTCAGCGCCCTTGACGGCCAATGCAGCCACTTGTTCGCGCAATTGCTCGCGCGCTTTCAAGGTCTGCTGTTCTGCTTCAACTTTGGCAGCAGCTACGATCTTGACGCCTTCTTCAGCCGCCTTAATCTTCGCCTCTTCCACCATGGATTGCGCACGACGCCCAGCGTCTGCCAAGACAACAGCTGACTCATTACGAGTTTTCAACAGAACGTCTTCGACCCGCTTGTTTGCAGTTTGCAGCTCTGACTTTGCTTTATCAGCATCGGCAAGCCCATCGGATATTTTCTGCGCACGCTCATCAAGCGCCTTCGCAATCGGGGGCCACACGAATTTCATCGTGAACAGCACCAACAGGAAGAACACCGTTAGCTGTGCGAAGAATGTTGCGTTAATACTCACAACAACACCTCTCTATTTTGGGGTGAGGTGAAAAAGCTTATTTCAGCACGAAGGGGTTGGCGAACGCGAACATCATGGCGATACCTACACCAATCAAGAAAGCAGCGTCAATCAAACCAGCGAGCAAGAACATTTTGGTTTGCAATTCGTTCATCAACTCAGGTTGACGTGCTGCAGATTCCAAATACTTGCTTCCCATGATGCCAATACCGATACAAGCGCCGACAGCACCCAAACCAATGATCAGACCAGCGGCCAAAGCGACAAAACCAAGAACGTGTTCCATTTAGAGCTCCTATGGATTTAAGTTAACAAAAAACAAAAGTAAATGACTGACCGAATCAGTGGTGGTCATGGGCTTGGCCCACGTACACCAAAGTCAGCATCATGAAAATAAAGGCCTGCAAAGCAACAATCAAAATATGAAAGAGTGCCCAACCGGTACCCGCCACAACATGGCCGAACCAGAGCGCAATGCCCGTTGCCGAACCAAAACCAACCGCACCCATGAGTGCGATCAACATGAACACCAGCTCGCCGGCATACATATTTCCAAACAACCGCATACCGTGCGAAACAGTCTTAGCGGTAAATTCAATGAGTTGCATGCCCAAATTGAGCACACCCAAAATCAAAGCAAAAATAGGATTTTTACTGGTTCCGAAGGGCGCAGTCACTAGCTCGTGCGCCCAGCCGCCCATGCCCTTGATTTTGATGTTGTAGTACAGGCAGACGAGCAACACCGCAGAGGACATTCCCAAGGTGGTTGAAAGATCAGCCGTTGGGACAACGCGGAAATAGTGAATGGTGTGGTCAAGGCCGGTGACGCTAAGAATCATGTGGAACAAATCCACTGGCAAGAAGTCCATGGAGTTCATCAAAAACACCCAGATGAACACCGTTAATGCCAAGGGGCCAACGAATTTACGGGACTCGGCGTTATGAACAATGCTTTTGGCTTGGGTATCGACCATCTCAAGCAATATTTCTACTGCCGCTTGCATGCGCCCAGGAACCCCGGAAGTCACCGAGCGAGCCACCCGCCACATGAAGAACAAACCAACTACGCCCAACAAGATAGACCAAAAGAGCGAATCCAAGTTAAGAACGGAAAAGTCGATGACGCCCGTTTGCTTTTGGGTTTGCAAATGCGTCAGGTGGTGACCAATGTATTCACCAGCCGTTAAGCCTTGTTGTGCAGCGTTTTCTTCAGCAGCCATCAGTTACTCGTATGTGTTACTTTTGCCGTTAAGCGGTTAAATTTTGCACTGTGGTCGGCTTTCGCTTTATGCCAAGCGCGACCCAATACACCTTCATTGTGACAACCAGGCCCACCAACATGGCAGGCCAACTCAAACCTTCAACCCAACGGTGCGACATCAAAAGTACGCCCACCGTCACTCCAATCTTTACCAGCTCCCAAACAAAGAAGCTAAGCACCGCATTTGCGGAGCTCGCAGAAGCGAACTGACTCATCAACCCGCGCGCAAACAAGGCCGCAGGAATAATCACTGCCAATGCCCCGCAGGCTACGGAGACTGCAAAAATGGTCTTGCCTGTTAAAACCAATGCAATTGCGCTGGTAAACAATCCCACCAACACCTGCCATCCAACCACCCACCAAGGGGAATACGAGGGATTTTTCTCACGAAGGCTTTGCGCTTCTTGTGCTGTTAGGGGGACAATGTCCTCTTCTTCAGCATATTCAGTCGCTTGGCTTTCGTGGTGCATTATTGGCATCCTAAATTACACCCGCTTTACAAAATTGTACTAAGTACAGCCTCTGATTATACGCAGAAACCCCTCGCACTTTGGGATGAGCCTAGAAGACAATCTCTGTCATTGCCATCATTTACCCACCTTCTTTTCACCCTTATTTCAGTGAACACCCTCAAACCCCCGTCCGCAGATATTGCCTCTTCTGAGCCTTCGCTCATTGAATACCCTAGCCAATTCCCTATTAAAGTTATGGGCACTAAGGTGGAAGGGTATGTTCACGCTGTCACAGCCATCGCCCACGCGTTTGATCCCGCATTTGATGCCTCGACCATTGAACTGCGCGAGAGCAAGGGCGGCAAGTACCTCGGGGTCACGATTACCGTGACCGCAACCAGCCGCGAGCAGCTCGATGAGTTGTACCGCACGCTGAGTTCGCACCCGATGGTCAAAGTCGTCCTCTAATACCTACGGCTATGGACGTTTTGCAATTGGGCCAGGTGGATTACCAATCCACGTACTCAGAGATGCAAGCGTTTACGCAGGAACGAAGCGCTTTAGGCGCACCCGAGACCGCCGATCAACTATGGATCTGTGAACACCCGCCCGTATTCACCCAAGGACTTGCTGGCAAACCTGAACATATTTACAACCCTGGCAACATCCTGGTGGTACAGACCAATCGAGGCGGGCAAGTCACCTTTCACGGCCCCGGTCAAGTCGTCGCTTACCCTTTGGTTGATCTCAAACGCGCAGGCTACTTTGTCAAAGAGTATGTGTACCGCCTAGAAGAATCCGTGATTCGCACCTTGTTGCATTTTGGCGTAACCGGTCACCGTGTTCGTGGTGCGCCAGGCATCTACGTTCGCCTTGACGACCCGTTTGGTCATAGCCCCCTTACCGAGCAGGCAAACGGGCAGCAACCCACATCTCCCGATTTCACCGGACTTGGAAAAATTGCAGCGCTAGGAATCAAAGTCAGCCGTAACTGCGCCTACCACGGAGCCGCTTTAAATGTGGCTATGGATTTGGAACCCTTTGAGCGAATCAACCCGTGTGGGTATACAAACCTAAAAACCGTAGACCTTTCTACAATGGGCTTACAAATTACTTGGGCGGATGCGGCAAAGATCTTGAGCCAAAAACTTGTGACACACCTCACTCCTTAACGCTCTATGGCAAAACCCCTTACAAACAAACCCTCGCCATGAACCAAGAACCCACGCACTCCATTCAAAACGCCACGGTTCGCGAGCCCCAATCGCAAGAAAATTACAACGCCTCGTCCAAGCAAAAAGCAGCGGCCAAACTCTCACGCATTCCCATCAAAGTCCAAGCCGCAGAAGTGCTTAAAAAACCAGATTGGATTCGTGTCAAAGCGGGCAGCCCGGGCACACGGTTTTATGAAATCAAAGAAGTGCTTCGGGCCAACAATCTCGTTACCGTTTGCGAAGAGGCCAGCTGCCCCAATATTGGGGAGTGTTTTGGCAAGGGGACTGCCACTTTCATGATCATGGGCGACAAATGCACACGACGTTGTCCGTTTTGCGATGTAGGCCACGGCCGCCCAGACCCACTTGATACCAACGAGCCTGGTAATTTAGCCAAGACCATCGCCCAGCTTCAATTGAAATATGTCGTAATCACTAGCGTAGACCGCGACGATCTGCGTGATGGCGGAGCAGGTCACTTTGTTGAGTGCATCCGTAAAACCCGCGAACTCTCACCGCATACACAAATTGAAGTTCTCGTTCCCGACTTTCGCGGCAGAGACGACAGGGCGCTGGAGATTTTGAAAGCGGCCCCACCGGACGTCATGAATCACAACTTGGAAACCATCCCGCGCCTTTACAAAGAAGCCCGGCCTGGTTCGGACTATCAATTTAGTTTGAATTTACTTAAAAAATTCAAAGCGCTTTTCCCTCACATCCCCACAAAAAGCGGCCTGATGGTCGGCCTGGGCGAGACGGATGAGGAAATTTTGGAAGTCATGCGCGATATGCGAGCGCACCATATAGATATGCTGACCATTGGCCAATACTTGGCGCCGTCATCCAGCCATCTTCCTGTGCGCCGGTACGTGCATCCTGACACCTTCAAAATGCTTGAAACACAAGCCTATGCCATGGGATTCAAACACGCTGCGGTAGGCGCCATGGTTCGATCAAGCTACCACGCAGACCAACAAGCAGGGCACGCGCTGTCAGTTGTGAGTGCACAGTAAAAATGGCAAGTTCAGTAAATGATGGGGGATTTTCTAGCCTTGATCGCCCATCTGAGATGTATTGCCAAAGAACTGGATTCAGGTCTACGAAAAAAGCTCCGAGTGAGTCCCACTACGCACAAACACAACCAAGCCCGTCTTACCTGAACCATCGAGTCTGTAGATCAGCAGGAAATCGCCGCCTATATGGCATTCACGATGACCCACCCAGTCGCCCGTCAAAGGATGGTCTGACCACTCGGGTGGGAGTGGTCCATCGTTCGCAACCAGTAGTAGCATGGCCTCTTTGAGCCCATTCATGTCATACCGACCGGAATGTGAAAGGCGAAGCCAGTCCTTCTGAAATTCTTTGGTGTAGTCCGAGGCCCGAGGCAGGCTTGCCCGCTTACTTGCGGCTGGCTTCTTCGAGGCCATTCAAAAGCGCGTCAGCGGTTATAAAGCGAGCGCGGCGGCTCTGAACAATCTGATCACCCTCGGCAATGGCCAAACGACTGCTCTCGTTAGGCGCTTTGAGCGCGAACGGCAGCTCCTTGTCTGCAACGATACGGGTCAGGAAAACCCGAACAGCGTCCGAAACAGTCAGCCCCATCGAGCTAAGCGTTTCAGCAGCCTGGGCTTTGATTTTTTCATCCACCCGAACATGAACCATTGTTGTGGTAGCAGCCATTAAGACCTCCTGTTTCATTGATTGAGATACATTGTATCTCGAATTACTCACTTGCGGTATGCGTTCACACCATATAGACATGCTAACCATTGGCCAATATTTGGCGCCATCATCGAGCCATCTTCCTGTGCGCCGCTATGTGCATCCTGACACCTTCAAAATGCTGGAAACACAAGCCTATGAAATGGGATTCAAACACGCCGCAGTAGGCGCGATGGTTCGATCAAGCTACCACGCAGACCAACAAGCAGGGCATGCAATGTCTGTCAAATAATCTGCAACTCAAAACGTATTGACCTGTTGATCCGCCCGTTTATGCTGCCTTCATATACATATCAATATGCATCGATGTATAAGGACAGACGACTCCACCACTATCTGTTCGCTCCAAAAGACCCAGATTAGCAAGGATGCCAACATCCTCATGAACACGCTTTACATCGCGCCCTACCAACCGGGCCAGCTCGCGCACTGACAGCTCGCCTTTGCCTTGTGCCGCGCGCGCTATTTCCCAGCGCTTTTCGGTTAATTGTCCAAAAAAGTGGCCTGGGCTCTCAAAGTTGAGGACCTCACCTTGGTATTGTTTTGATTTGGCCGCTGGTGCCATGGCGCGCAAGGCGCCCTTCCAGTCTGGCTGAAGGGTAATAGTGAGATAACGGTCTGTCATGGCTCTCTCCTGGCAGCAACTGCCGCAATAAAGTCTTCAATCAACTGGTCAACGCCTGTAAATGCATAAGGCAATTCCTTGCCATCAAGATGGCAGTGATCGCCCTTGCCACGTTCATTGTCAAAACTAACTAGGCGCATGCCGTTCACGACATACACCGCACGGTACTTGTAACCGTGCTCAGTCGGTGGAACAGGTTCAGGTACCTTCCAAATCACCAACTCAAGTATTGCGCCATCCGCCGTAACATCTTTGAAGCGAGTGATGAGCTGCGCGGGAATGTTGGCTATTTTGCCAACATTTGCATTTGTTGTCAAGAACGCCAACACCAATCGCAAAAAAATTGGCAACGAGAAAATCCATACTCGCCCAAAGTCAAATCCAGAATCCTAAATTTAAAAGTCGGCGAAAAAATTCAACCGTCCAAGTCAAGATCTGCCCGTACTTTTGCTGCGGCTTATTGCCCGGCAGCGGTCATTTCCAATGCAGGCGTCTCGGACGCTAAAACACGTTGTGCCCAGGGCGCAAGCCTTGTGGTGTCTGAGCGAAGTATTTCTTGTTTGACTGCCAAGATTTGTGCAGGATGCATCGAAAAACTCCGCAAACCCAAACCCAAAAGCAATCGGGTCAATGTGACGTCCCCAGCCATCTCGCCACACACACTCACGGCTTTTCCTTGCTTGACACACTCTTCAATGGTAGACGCCACCAACTGCAATACCGCAGGGTGCAAGGGGTCATAAAGGTGGGCTACCGATTCGTCGGCCCGGTCAATCGCCAAGGTGTACTGAATCAAATCATTGGTTCCGATAGACAGGAAATCAAAATGCTTTAGAAACAGTTTCAAGCTCAGGGCTGCTGCTGGAATTTCAATCATCGCGCCCAACTTTACGGGCCCGTAAGCGACGCCACGCTTATCAAGCATGGTCCGGGCGCGTTCTATGTGAGCCAAGGTTTGGCGAATTTCGCTGGCATGGGCCAACATGGGTATAAGTAATTGCACCTGTCCAAACGCTGCCGCTCGCAAAATTGCGCGCAATTGCGTCAAGAACATCGCCGGATCTGCCAAGCTCCAGCGAATCGCACGCAAACCTAAAGCCGGGTTGAGATGGGCATCATCGTGCACGCTTGTGTCAAGCGGTTTGTCTGCGCCTACATCGACCGTCCGAATGGTGACGGGCAAACCCCGCATGCCTTCCACTGCACGCTTATAGGCTTGGAACTGTTCTTCTTCGTCGGGTAAATTTCCTTGTCTACCCATGAATAAAAATTCGCTACGAAATAAACCAACTCCCAAAGCGCCAGCTTGCAGCGCACTGCTTGCATCTTCAGGCATTTCAATGTTTGCAAGGAGCTGGATTTTTTCACCATCCATCGTCACGGCCGGTGTATGCAACAGTCGGGATAAACGGCTGCGTTCTAAATCCCCTTGGCGTTGTTTGAACCCGTACTCGGCAAGAATAATGGAAGAGGGGTCAACGATGATGACGCCAGCGTCCCCATCGATGATGATCCAGTCATCTTGGCGCACCAACTGGCTGCAGGTGCGAGCACCCACTACGGCAGGGATGTCCATACTGCGGGCAACAATCGCAGTGTGTGATGTTTTGCCACCGACATCGGTGATAAATCCCGCAAACCCGCTTTGCTTAAATTGCAGCATGTCAGCCGGGGACAGGTCGTGTGCAACCAACACCAAGGGAACATCGACCGTGTCTCCCAGAAGCAGGTCTTGTTGCATCGGCTTACGTGTTGAGCGACCAGTCGATGCCACCACCGGGGAAGCTACACCCTTCATCGCACGCAAAATACGCTCAACAATCTGCTCTAGATCGGCTTTGCGTTCTCGAAGATATTCATCTTCCATTTCATCAAAATGGCGAGCGATGATTTCGAGCTGCGTAGTGAGCGCCCACTCCGCGTTGTACAACCTATCGGAGATCCACCCCTTCACGCCACTGATCAACTCTGCATCTTGCAGCAGCATAAGGTGCACATCCAACAACGCGCTCAACTCATGGGGCGCCTCTTTGGGCCCCATGTGCGTGATACTCGTTTGCAGGCGTTGGAGTTCTTCAATCACGGCATCGCGCCCCAGGCGCACCCGATCAATTTCTGCTTCGACGTCTTTGGCGGCAATAAAGTAATGCGCAACATCCATCCGGCTCGATGCGACCAGTACCGCACGTCCGATTGCCACTCCGCGTGAAACGGCTAGGCCATGGATGGAAAAAGTCATTGCTCGAGCATCTCTCTTTTATTCGCCTTCACCAAAGCGATCGTTGATTAATGCCAGCAAAGCATCCATCGCCTCTTGCTCTTGGTCGCCATCGGTTTCTAAAACAACGTCTGAACCCACACCGGCGGCCAGCATCATCACGCCCATAATGCTTTTTGCATTCACCCGACGCTCCCCTTTGGTAATCCAAACGGCACACGGAAAGCTGCCCGCCAATTTAGTGAGTTTGGCGGAGGCGCGGGCATGCAGGCCCAATTTATTGGTAATGGTAATAGGCTTACTGATCATTGATTTTCTTTCGCTAAATGGAGTGGGGTAGATACGGCGACTTGCATGATGCACTGCGTAGCGCCCGCCAAAGCGCGCATAACAAGCCCATCTAAAGATTCGTTGCGGTAGGTTACCGCCTTAATCGCCATAGGCAAATTAACGCCAGCGACCAATTTGGAGTCCAATCCGTCGACTAATTTTTGCGCTACGTTGCAAGGTGTGGCACCGTAAATATCTGTCATAACTAGTACCTGTTTGGTACCCAGTTGCTTCATCAATTCCCGTGCTGAATTCAGCGTTTTTTCTGGCTCGACTGTGGGTTGAACATCCAGGGCCAATACGCCCTGATCTGCGTCTGGAAAAACATGCATCACGCATTCCCGTAGTGCGCTGGCTAGGGGTGCGTGAGCGATCAATAAGATTCCAATGGTCATGAAGCTGTTGCCGAATGTTGAGTGTTCGATTATGGCGTTTTTGCTCGCAGAAAATGCACATAAGCCCATAAGCAGCAAAGCCCATACACCCCGATCGCGCCTTGGTATGCCGCCGGCTCGGCCCAACCCCACGCTCGCAAGCCATCAATCACCAAACCCACGCCCCATTGCACGGCAAAAACGCCGCTAAATATGACCAGATTGAATGCCGACAGTGCGCGCCCCGCCAGCTCCGTTTTAAACGCCATACCAATTGCGGGTTGTGCCAGAGCGGCCACTGTTGAGCTTACGCAATACACCGTCCAAACAATGACGGATGTTTCCCCCACGACATTGGCACTCAAGACAAGCACGGCAACCATCACGAGACTGATAGGCAAACCGCGCTTCATGAGCGTGTTTGCGCTCAATCCTCTTTTGGCAAGCCACGGGTTTGCCCACCCCCACAGCAAAAAGGCCACCATCATTGATACATTGAGCCAAAACATCCCTGAGCCAGCCTGCTCTGGCGTCATTCCTGCGACTTTGACCATCCAAGGGGCAGCCCAAAGCGTTTGCATGGCCACCATACCGCCGTAGCCTACAAAACCATAAGGGGCGAGGCTTCGAAAATAGGCGTTACTCCACACGGCTGCATAACCTGGGGGCTCTTTGGGCTCGACTGCTTCACCATGCGTTTGGTGTTGCGTTGTCATTTTGCTCGGTACTTGCCAAGCAATCAAAACCATGGAGACGGCTAATAACGCTCCCAAGCCTAAAAATATCCCCCTCCAGCCAATGACGGGCATCAACCATTGCACTGGCAATGTTGAAGCGACCATCCCCAAGGCACCTGTCATAAGCATCCACGAATTTGCCCGCATCTGAAGTCCAGGCGCGTACCAACGGCGATACCCCGTCAGCGGAGCCATCAAGCAAGCACTTACGCCTACGCCACACAGCATCCGTCCCAACAACAATCCAACGAATCCTGTCGCATTAGCAAACGCAATACAAGCCAACACCGCGATACTTAAAAAACCTAATACGACGCGCTGTGGTCCAAAACGATCTAGCAAAGTTCCCAAAGGGAGCTGAGTTAGCGCGAATCCGAAGAAATAGCCACCCGCCAACAATCCCAAGTTACCCGCTGTAAGGTCAAACTCTTGAACCAGCGTGGGCGCCAGGGTTGCAGTGATTGCACGAATAAGCGTTGATAAGAAATAGGCAAACGCAAAGGCCAAAAACACCAACACCGCTTGCTGAGGTTTTAGAAAGTCCACAGGTCGCGTATCTAGGCTGGTGTTCATTGCATTTTTACTTCGCTAAAAAATGGATCGGCTTGTTCCGAGGTTATGGCTTGGGCGTACATGGCCAAATGGTAGATCTCCGTTCCAAGAACCATCCACGCCAACTGGGCCTCCAACACTTGCCCGTTACTACGCGCTCCAGTCATCTTAAAAAACTGCCCTGCTGCTGGTTTTTCCCCGCGCGTTTGAAATACGGTTTGTTGAGGCGCGCCTGCAAGCATTTGTTTAAAACTGGCGTTTTGCCATGCGAGTGTGACAGCTTGGCTCTCACTGGGATTTGGCACTCGGGCATGACTGACGGCATACATCACCCCTTGGGCCTCACAGCCCATCATCTCCATTTTGATTTTTTGCCCGCCAATCTCCAACTCCCTTTGCGCTCGATCAGGCTTGCAAGGCAACCAAGTACTCACCCCACCTAAATTGACGGCCCTCCAATTCAGGGCTGGCGTACAACTTACCAAACCAAGGACCATAATCAGGCCGAACAACCTAAGGCGGTATTGGCCTTTGGCATTCATCGACAATGCATTTGCGTTAAACTTTTTCATATCCAAAGCGCCCACCTTCATGAAACGTAATTTCACCATCGCAGCCATCCTAACGGCTGGCCTATTGATTGGCGCCGCTTTGCTATGGAAATCTGAGTCTATCGCCCCGAATAGTACTTTTGTGATGATCGATGGGAGCACCCAACATACCGCAGATCTCAAAGGCCAAGTGGTACTCGTTAATTTTTGGGCGACGAGCTGTGTGACATGTGTTGCCGAGATGCCTGAAATGGTCAATACCTTTGAAAAATTCAAAGGCCAAGGTTTTAGGACGCTTGCTGTATCGATGCAATACGATCCGCCAAGTTACGTTGTGAATTTTGTCCAATCGCGAAAACTTCCCTTTGATGTTGCCATTGACAACACGGGCGCGATTGCCAAAGCTTGGGGAGATGTTCAACTGACTCCCACGAGCTACTTGGTAGATAAAAAGGGACGCATCGTTAAACGCTACGTTGGCACCCCCGACTTTGCTCAGCTAGACGCCCTCATCGCGCAGCTTTTGAAAGAGACCTGATTCGCAAGCCCGCGCTCGCGCCCACCTCATGAACAAGCCCCCGCCCTCGCAAAACCCAAAGGTCGTATTGATTTCGCCGCAGTCGGCTGCTGACTTTGCTGCTCTGCGAATCCTATTGCAAGAATACGCCGACTCTATTGATGCAGTCGCTTGTTTTGAAAATTTTGAGCTGGAGTTAAGAGATTTGCCAGGAGACTACGCGGCTCCCCGTGGGCATTTACTTTTAGCCAGTGTGGATGGCGAGTGGGCCGGCTGCTGTGCTTTGCGACCCCTGGACAACGCTGACTACCCTAATGCTTGTGAGATGAAGCGTTTATTTGTCCAACCGCGTTGTAGAGCCAAAGGAGTAGGCCGCTTACTAGCCCAGACGATGCTAGATTACGCGCATTTGCACGATTACAGTTGCGTGCTCTTAGATACCTTGAGCGATATGGAAACAGCACGAGCGCTTTACCAAGAACTCGGGTTTGAAGAAATTCCACCTTACCATTTCAACCCCATCTCTGGGGCACATTACTTAAAAGCAGACCTCTAACGCCATTGCGCTCAAGGTCCGCTTTGCGTTCTAGGTCAATTAGCCTTTGGCCTGCGCCAACAAAGTTTGCGCATCGCTGACTTCAAACTTTCCTGGGCCCTCAATGTTCAATGAGGCTACTTTTCCGTTTTTAACCAACATCGAATAGCGGTTGCTGCGCAATCCCATGCCGCGGCTTGTCAAGTCCAAGGTCAAACCAGTGGCCTGGGTGAATGCGGCACTTCCATCGGCCAACATACGCACTTTGGTGCCAGTTTTCTGATCACGCGCCCACGCACCCATTACAAATGCATCATTGACACTGACGCACCAGATTTCATCCACGCCTGCGGCCTTGAACTCGGCAAAGTGCTCAACATAGCCAGGGACATGTTTTGCAGAGCATGTTGGCGTATATGCGCCAGGCAATGCAAACAATGCGATAGTTTTGCCAGCGCTGGCTTTGCTCACGTCAACCGCATTGGGTCCAATGCTGCAGCCTTCGCCTTCAACCTCTGAATATTCCATCAGTGTGGATGCGGGAAGTGTGTCGCCTACTTTGATCATGGGTGCTCCTTAATGGGTTGGATTAAATACGTTTCAGAAATGAAAAACGGCCCACAATTGTGGACCGTTTTTTGAGGAAGCGTAAGTATTAAGCCAAATAGGCTTATACCGCTACTGCCTTTTGAACCAAACGGGTTGCTACCCAGTTTTTGGTTTTAGAGATGGGCCGGCTTTCGGTAATTTCTACCGTATCACCCAACTTGTAAACGCCGGTTTCGTCATGGGCGTGGTACTTGCTGGATTTGCCGACAATCTTGCCATAGAGTTCGTGCTTAACACGACGCTCAATAAGCACAGTTACTGTCTTAGCACGCTTATCGCTGACCACCTTGCCAATCAAGGTGCGCTTGAGGGATTTTTTAGCTTCCGTCATTTATCGCTCCTTATTTGGCGGATGTTTCAACGCTTTGCTTTTCGACAAGAATAGTCTTGGCGCGAGCAATATCGCGGCGCGCAATGCGCAGCGTAGCGGTGTTGGTAATTTGTTGAGTGGCTTTTTGCATACGCAGACCAAAGTGAGCTCGTTGGAGTTCTTTGATCTCGGTTTGCAGGCCGACAACGTCTTTTTTGCGCAGTTCAGTTGTTTTCATTTTCGTCATTCTCCTGATTACTGGCCGATCATGCGGCTGACAAAGGTCGTACGCAAAGGCAGTTTGGCAGCAGCCAAACGGAATGCTTCACGGGCGAGCGCTTCTGGCACACCGACAATTTCAAACACGATTTTTCCGGGCTGAATTTCAGCCACGTAGTACTCGGGATTGCCTTTGCCGTTACCCATACGCACTTCAGCAGGCTTTTGGGAAATTGGCTTGTCCGGGAAAACGCGAATCCAGATACGACCGCCACGTTTGACGTGACGAGAAATTGCACGACGTGCAGCTTCAATCTGGCGAGCCGTCAAGCGGCCGCGATCTGTACATTTGAGTCCGAAATCACCGAATGCGACCGAGCTTCCTCGGGTAGCAATGCCGGTGTTACGGCCCTTCTGCTCTTTGCGGTATTTGCGACGAGCGGGTTGCAACATGGTTATTCTCCTTTGCCGTCAGCTGTTGCAGCTGGCGCGGCGACTGTGCGTACGCGCTTAACGGCGGGTTTAGGGGCTTCAGCTCCACCGGCTTCAGCAGGCTTGTCACTGCCATCGGCTGGCGCGGCAATGCTGCCTGCTGGACGACGGGCAGCGCGAGGCGCTGGACGGTCTGAACTAGGACGGGCACCACCGCGATCATCGCGACGGGGACCACGGGGGCGGCGTTCTTCTTCAGCGCGAGGCTCCACTGCTGCAGGAAGATCGTTGCGACCCAATGTATCGCCTTTGTAGACCCAAACTTTTACGCCAATAATGCCGTAAGTTGTTTTGGCTTCAGAGGTACCGTAGTCAATATCAGCACGCAAAGTGTGAAGTGGAACACGGCCTTCGCGATACCACTCGGTACGTGCGATCTCGATACCATTCAAACGGCCAGCCGACATGATCTTGATGCCAAGGGCACCCAGACGCATGGCGTTTTGCATGGCGCGCTTCATAGCACGGCGGAACATGATGCGTTTTTCAAGCTGTTGCGTGATGCTGTCAGCGATCAGTTTGGCATCGATCTCGGGCTTGCGCACTTCTTCGATGTTAACTGCCACGGGTACACCGAGCTGCTTGCCGAGTTCGCGCTTCAAGTTCTCAATATCTTCACCTTTTTTACCAATCACGACACCTGGGCGTGAAGAGTAAATCGTGATGCGGGCGTTCTTTGCAGGACGCTCAATCAAGATGCGAGAAACAGAAGCGTTTTTCAGCTTGGCTTTAAGGTACTCGCGTACCTTGATGTCTTCGGCCAACATACCCGCGAAATCGCGGTTACTGGCGTACCAGCGCGAGGACCAGTTGCGGCTAATCGCAAGACGAAAGCCGGTTGGGTGGATTTTTTGTCCCATATCTTCCTGGCCTCTTTCAGTTACCGACCGTCACGTACACATGGCACGTGGGTTTACGGATTTGGTTGCCGCGACCTTTGGCGCGGGCGGTAAAGCGACGCAATGAAGCACCTTGCTCAACGAAGATGGTTTTAACCTTCAATTCGTCGATATCAGCACCGTCATTGTGTTCGGCGTTAGCAATAGCTGACTCCAGCACTTTCTTGATAATCACAGCAGCTTTTTTCTGAGTGAATTGCAAGATGTTGAGTGCTTGGTCGACCTTTTTGCCGCGAATCAGATCCGCGACCAAACGGCCTTTGTCAACCGACAAACGAACGCCACGAAGGGTTGCACGAGTTTCCATGGTCACCTCCTTATTTCTTTTGGACTTTTTTGTCCGCAGGGTGGCCTTTGAAAGTACGGGTCAGAGCGAACTCACCCAACTTGTGGCCGACCATTTGGTCAGTGATATAGACAGGCACGTGCTGTTTGCCGTTGTGCACAGCAATGGTCAAGCCGATGAAATCGGGCAAGATCATGGAGCGACGCGACCAAGTCTTAATCGGTTTTTTGTCTTTAGTAGCAACGGCTTTTTCAGTCTTTGCTACCAAGTGATGGTCCACGAATGGGCCTTTTTTGAGAGAACGAGTCATTTACCTACCCCTTACTTCTTGCGACGCGACACGATCATGACCTGCGTGCGCTTGTTGTTACGGGTACGGTAACCCTTGGTCAAATTGCCCCAAGGATCCACTGGATGACGGCCTTCGCCTGTCTTGCCTTCGCCACCACCGTGTGGGTGATCCACAGGGTTCATGACGGTACCGCGAACGGTAGGACGAATACCCATCCAACGCTTCACACCGGCTTTACCGAGTTGGCGCAGGCTGTGCTCTTCGTTGGCGACTTGTCCAATGGTTGCGCGGCAATCAATGTTGATCTTGCGAACTTCCCCAGAGCGCATGCGCACCTGAGCGTAGGTGCCTTCACGCGCTAACAGCGTTGCAGAGGTACCCGCAGAGCGGATGATTTGTGCACCCTTGCCTACTTGCAATTCAACACAATGGATGATGGAACCCACTGGAATGTTACGAATAGGCAAAGTGTTACCAACACGAATTGGCGCTTCTGAGCCACTCATGATGCTTGCACCGACTTCCAAACCACGCGGCGCAATGATGTAAGTGCGCTCGCCGTCGGCGTAACACACCAACGCAATGTGCGCGGAGCGGTTCGGATCGTATTCAATACGCTCCACTTTTGCAGGAATTCCGTCCTTTAAACGGCGGAAGTCAACCACGCGGTAGTGGTGCTTGTGCCCACCGCCTTTATGGCGCGTTGTAATGTGACCGTTGTTGTTACGGCCAGCGTGCTGGAACTGAGGCTCCAACAGCGGCGCATAGGGCTCGCCCTTGTGCAAGTGATCCCGTGAGATC